>NZ_JANMET010000030.1:0-5851 GCF_031377265.1 Tabrizicola sp.
CATTCCCTGCCCATCGCGCCTCAGTTCTATGTGACGGCCCCGCAACCATGCCCCTATCTTGTCGGGCGGATGGAGCGGAAACTGTTCACTGCCTTGCAAGGCGAACATGCGCAGCTGCTGAACGATACACTGTCGAAGCAGGGCTTTCGGCGCAGCCAGAATGTGCTGTATCGGCCCTCTTGTGCGGAATGTTCAGCCTGCCTTTCGGCCCGCATCCGGGTGGCGGATTTCGTACCCTCAAAGACCCATCGGCGGATTTTGCGCCGCAGCGCACACCTGCGTCGCAATGCCACCAGCCCATGGGCCACCGAAGATCAGTTCACCCTGTTCCGCCGCTATCTGGACAGTCGCCACGCCGATGGCGGGATGGCCGACATGGATATCTTCGAGTTTGCGGCGATGATCGAGGAAACTCCGATCAAAAGCCGGGTCATCGAATACACCCGCCCCGCGCAGGACGGCGAGCGTGGCCGCCCGCTTGCAGCGGTTTGCCTGACCGATGTGTTCGACGACGGTCTGTCCATGGTCTACAGTTTCTATGACCCGGATCTGGCGGAGCTCAGCCTTGGCACGCATGTGATCCTGGACCATGTTGCCATCGCGCGCGAAGCAGGGCTGCCCTATGTCTACCTTGGGTATTGGGTGCCGGGCAGCCGCAAGATGGGCTACAAGGCCGGGTTTTCCGCCGTCGAGATTTACAAAAACGGGGGCTGGTGCCCGATTGGCGACCCGGCGGACCACGGGTCTGAATTGCATCCATTGTCGGTGGACCCGATCTCGGAACAGGTGGCGCGGATCAACCTGCCGGACACCCGGATCAAGGAATGACCGCATCGCAGGCCCGGATTTCCGCGCTGGCGCTGGTGGTGCCGGACTATGATGCAGCGATTGCGTTCTATGTGGGCAAGCTTGGCTTTACCTTGTGCGAGGATATCGATCAGGGCCGCAAGCGCTGGGTCACGGTCGCGCCACCTGGGGGTGGGGCACGGCTGGTGCTGGCGCGCGCAGAAGGGGCTGAACAGCATGCCGCGATCGGCAATCAGGCGGGCGGCCGGGTGTTCTTGTTCCTGCAGACCGACGACTTTTCCCGCGACCATGCGATGATGCTGGCCGCAGGTGTGACCTTCGAGGAAGCCCCGCGCCATGAGCCTTACGGATCAGTGGCCGTCTGGCGCGACCCGTTCGGCAACCGCTGGGACCTTATCGGCCCGGTTCAGGCACCGCTCTGAGCCTTTTGGCAGACCACAACGCCTGCGGCCATCAACCCAAGGCCCCAGAGGCGTAAGGCCGACACCGGCCGTGGCGGCAACCCTGTCAATCCGAAATGGTCGATCAGCGCGGCGGTAGCGATCTGCCCCAAAAGCACAAACAGGATCGCATTGCCCAGGCCGAACCTTGGGGCGACAGTGGTGATCGACACCAGATAGAAGGCGATCAGCACCCCGCCCAGAAACAGGGCCTTTGGCTGCGCAGGCACCAGACGCAACGCCCCTGCCCCGCCAGACAGGATCAAACCTCCGGCGACAACGACAAAGGCGACCGCGAACAGAACCGCCGCCGCAGCCACAGGCGATCCGATCCGTTGACCAAGCGCCGCGTTGAGGCTAGCGAGGACAGGTACCCCTGCCCCCGCGGCTAGCATCAGCAACGCATCGCGAAGCGAATCAGCCGCCATTTGCGGCTTTCAGGCTGGCGCGGTAGGCTTCGACCGGCAGGCCACCGATGCCCCAGTCCTCCATATCCACCACATCGACCACCACAAAGGTGGTGGCCGGGGCCTTGTTCAGCACCCGCTGCAACAGGTCGGTGACCCCATGGATCAGCTTGGCCTTCTGTTCGGCAGTGGCACCCTCGCGGGTGATCTTGATGTTGACGTAGGGCATCTCAGGCCTCCTGATAGAAATCAAAGACTTTGGAGATTATCTGCCAACGACCGTCGAGCTTGATCAGTGTCAGGTAATCGGTGAAGCGTTTTGCGCCGATGGCGCAACGCACCACGGCACGCGCGGTAACCAGTCCGGCGAATTCGATCGACACGATTTCATCGCGCCGGATCTCGCCTCGCGAGGCCGGTGAAGGCCGCGCATCGACGACCGGGAAGTATTCAGCCATGTCGCGGTACAGCAGAGTGCCCTCCGTGACCGAAACATACTGTGCCTTGGGGTGAAACACCTGCCTTAAACGCACGGTGTCGGAGTGGTGCAGCCCGTCGAAGTAGGTCTGCAGAACCGGTATCACGGCATCATAATCTGATTGGGTCATTGAAGGGTGCCTCCAGCTTTCAGTTGATCAGGCCTTCAGCACGCAGCACGCGCTGAACCGAAGGGCGGGCGGAAACGCGTTCGACGTAGGCTTTCAGATTGGGCCAGCGTTCCAGCGCGATGCCGGTGAAGTTGGCCCAATTGGCCACCACGAAGGCATAGGCATCGGCAATGGTGAAATTCTCGCCAGTCATATGGCTACGCCCATCCGAAAGGCGATCTTCCAGCCAGGCAAACTTGCCAGCCACAGCCACGCGGGACGCTTCTCTTTCGGCATCGGTCGAGGCATCGTTGAACAACGGCCTGAATGCGACGTGAAGCTCGGTGCCGACATAATTCAGCACTTCGTTCACGCGCGCCCGCGCCAAGGTGCCGCCTACCGGCGTCAACCGATCATCCGCCGCACGGTCGCCCAAAAACTGCAGGATCGCCGGGCCCTCGGTCAGGATTTCGCCATCCACCTCCAAAACAGGTACTTTGCCATTGGGATTCACGGCGTTGAAATCAGCACCTGACGCGGTGATGCGCGTGTTCGTGTTAACCTGTTCCACCACGAACGCGCCACCGATCTCGGACAGTACGATATGCGAGGCCATCGAGCAGGCCGCAGGCTTGAAGTAGAGTTTCATTTCAGCATTCCTCGTTAAACATCCTGAGGAGCACTTGCTAACCCATAAGATAACCTTTGGTAACTAAAGTACTTGAGGTAACCAATACAATCCAGTATCCATGAGGTAACCGGAGGATCAAATGCCCCTAAAACGCCGCAAGAACCGCACCAGCCACCCGCCCTGCGCCCTGTCTGTCTGCATGTCGTTCATCGGCGGGGCGTGGACGACAAACATCATCTGGTATCTCAGCTCTGGCCCGCGCCGGTTTTCGGAACTGCGGGTCGATATCCCCCTCGTATCGGCCAAGGTGCTGACACAACGCTTGCGCGAGTTGGAGGAGCACGGCATCGTTAGCAGAACCGTGTTGGCCACCTCGCCGCCATCCGTAGAATATGCGCTGACAGAGTTGGGAGAAGAGTTCAAACCGGTGATTCAGGCGATCGTTGATGTCGGGCAAAAGCTGACAGCCGCAAAGACAGCGACAACCGACGCGGCTGCCTGATCACGCTGTTTCAGACCCTCCCCTCTCGTCAGCATTGACGTGAGACCTCAAACTGGCATAATTGGACAAGTTTTATTACCAGTTTGGACAGAACACGCCGCGCACTCAGACGGCGGAGACCTTGGGAGGGGAAAAATGCAGGCTTTAATTGCCCTGTCGCGCGGCATCGACCGTGTAACAGAGTTTGTCGGAAAATCGGTGATGTGGCTGATCTTTCTGGCAATCATCATCTCTGCCGGAAATGCCGTCATGCGAAAGGTGTTCAACTTTTCGTCTAACGCCTACCTTGAGATGCAGTGGTATCTCTTTGGCGCGGCGTTCCTGGGGGCAGCCGCCTACACGCTGCAGCAGAACGAGCATATCCGCATCGACATCTTCTACGGAACCCGCAGCAAACGCACCCGGCACTGGATCGACCTGATCGGGCACGTGTTCTTTCTGATGCCCTTCGTGATCCTGATGACGGTCCTGCTGGTGCCCTACGCGTGGCAGGCCTACCGGATTTCTGAATCGTCGAGCAATTCTGGCGGGCTTCTGGTCTGGCCCGCACGGGCAATCCTTGCGGCTGGCTTCATCTTGCTGATCCTTCAGGGTATTTCCGAGATCATCAAGAAAGTGGCCGTGATGCAGGGGTTGATAGACGACCCCCATCCGTTCGTGTCGGCGCATGAGGCGGCCGAACTTGAAGGCGCGGCTCTGGCGAAAGAAGTTGCGGAGCTGGAAAAAGCTGCCGGGGAGAAGCGGTCATGATGGAACTTATCGCCACGAACATGGCACCGATCATGTTCGCTTCGCTGATCATCTTTTTGCTGCTTGGCTATCCAGTTGCGTTTTCGCTGGCCGCAAATGGCTTGCTGTTCTTTGCCATCGGTGTCTGGCTCGCACCCTATTCTGCAGGCACGATCACCCTGGACTGGAGCCTGCTTGGCACCATGCCATCGCGGCTTTACGGCGTGATGTCGAACGAGACGTTGTTAGCCATCCCGTTCTTCACCTTCATGGGGATCGTGCTTGAACGGTCTGGCATGGCCGAGGACCTGCTGGATACGGTGGGTCAGTTGTTCGGCCCGATCCGGGGCGGTCTTGCCTATGCGGTGATCTTTGTCGGCGCGCTGCTGGCGGCAACGACCGGCGTGGTGGCGGCGTCAGTGATCGCGATGGGCTTGATTTCGCTGCCGATCATGCTGCGCTACGGCTATGACCGGCGGGTCGCGTCCGGGGTCATCGCCGCATCAGGAACGTTGGCACAAATCATTCCGCCCAGCCTTGTGCTGATCGTTCTGGCCGATCAGCTGGGTCGTTCGGTGGGTGACATGTATGCCGGCGCGATCATTCCGGGGCTGGTTCTGACCGGGCTTTATGTGGCCTACGTCCTTATCGTTTCGATCGTGCGGCCGAATTGGGTACCTGCCTTGCCGCTTGAAGCGCGCACGCTGGGCCACGGGATTACTTCGCTGATCGTGGCGCTGATTGCGGTGGTGGGTGTGGGTTACGGTGCGCATCTCTGGCTTTATGAGACACAGGGCGCGAATGCCGATATCCTTGGCGCCACCGTGGGCATCATCGCGATCTACGTCTATGCGCTGGTGGATAAGACCAGTGGTTTCAATTCGATGTCGCGGCTGGCCCAGCAAGTGATCATGGTGCTGATCCCGCCGCTGGCGTTGATTTTTCTGGTGCTTGGCACGATTTTCCTTGGCATCGCGACGCCGACGGAAGGCGGGGCGATGGGGGCAATCGGGTCGCTGCTGCTGGCGGCCATGAAGAACCGGCTGAACCTTACGGTGATCAAGCAGGCGCTGACGTCGACCACGCGGCTGTCGGCCTTCGTGATGTTCATCCTGATCGGCGCGCGGGTCTTCTCGCTGGCCTTTTACGGGGTGAACGGGCAGATCTGGGTCGAACATCTTTTGGTCGGTGTACCCGGCGGGCAGACCGGCTTTTTGATCTTTGTGTCGATCCTGGTGTTCCTTCTGGCCTTCTTTCTGGACTTCTTCGAGCTGGCCTTCATCATCGTGCCGCTGCTGATCGCCCCGGCCGAGGCGTTGGGGATCGATCTGATCTGGTTCGGGATCATCCTCGGGGTGAACATGCAGACCTCGTTCATGCACCCACCCTTCGGATTTGCGTTGTTCTACCTGCGATCGGTGGCACCAAGGTCGAGTTATCTCGACAAGGTTACCGGCATCAGGACGGCGGGGGTATCCACCGGCGAGATCTACTGGGGGGCGGTGCCGTTCGTGGTGATCCAGGTGGTCATGATCGGCCTGGTGATCGCCTTCCCCCAGATGGTGATGCATTACAAGGGTGTGCAGGTTGACCCCTCGACCGTCACGATCACCGTGCCAAAGCTGGTTCCGCTTGGGTCGACCGACGGACAAGGCGGACTGCCCGCTCTGGGCGCGCCGACGCTTGGTGCCCCGGTGGTCAACCCCTGACCCCGCCAAAGGCCGCGTCGCCCAAATCATCGGGCGGCG
>NZ_JANMET010000037.1:0-4379 GCF_031377265.1 Tabrizicola sp.
ATCGATAGCCGAGTTGATGCCACCGCTTGCAGGGTCTGGCGGCGCTCAATGCCTAAACCACGCGATCAACCATCATCCCCTTGATCTCGGCAATCGCCTTTGCCGGGTTCAGCCCCTTGGGGCAGGTCTTGGCGCAGTTCATGATCGTGTGGCACCGGTACAGCTTGAACGGATCTTCCAGATCATCCAACCGCTCCCCGGTCGCCTCATCGCGTGAATCGATGATCCAGCGGTAGGCATGCAGCAAGGCCGCCGGGCCGAGATAACGGTCGGAATTCCACCAATAGCTCGGGCACGAAGTCGAACAGCAGGCGCACATCACGCATTCATACAGCCCGTCCAGCTTGGCGCGGTCGTCAATCGACTGCTTCCATTCCTTGGCCGGACGGTTGGTCTTCGTCTCCAGCCACGGCATGATCGAGGCGTGTTGCGCATAGAAATGCGTGAGGTCAGGGATCAGGTCCTTCACCACCGGCATGTGTGGCAACGGATAGATCTTCACATCGCCCTTCACCTCGTCCAACCCGTAGATGCAGGCCAGCGTGTTGATCCCGTCGATGTTCATTGCACAGGACCCGCAAATCCCCTCGCGGCAGGACCTCCGGAACGTCAGCGTCGGGTCGATCTCCGACTTGATCTTGATCAGCGCGTCCAGAACCATCGGGCCGCAGGTTTCCATATCAACGAAATAGGTGTCCACCCTCGGGTTTTCGCCATCCTCCTGATTCCAGCGGTAAATCTGGAACTTGCGAACGTTCTTGCCCTCCGGCTTCGGCCAGGTCCTGCCGGTACGGATCTTGGAATTCTTCGGCAGCGTGAATTGAACCATGGTGTTACCCGTTTCCGTTCGATTTTGGCCCGGCTAAGGCTGTAACTTTCTCGAGCGCGCCGGAAAGCTGGCGCGCGCGAACCGTGAAGGAATGGCGTTCGCGCATTGTCGCGGCGAAGGCCTGCCGTTTCTTTCGCTTGGCGGGGGTTTCCCGGCGGATCGCGGCGATGCCTTCGACCAACTCTTCGGCCGACCGACACTGCGTCACAAACGGACGGAACTCGGCGGGCAGCCCCCGCAGGTCGTCACAGATGACCGGGGCTGCGCAGGCCAGCGCATCGAAGATCCGGTTAGAGACATATCCGGCGTCGCGCATCTGCGGCATGTGGTCACAAAGCACAATCCCGGCCCGGCGGTAAAGATCGCCAAGCTGCTCGTTCGGCAAATAGGGTGCTACCAGCTGCGAATGAGCCGCATGCCCTTTCCAGTTCTGCCCCCAAATGCGCAGTTGCACTCCTGCTGTTACAGCCCAGTCGACAATCGGGCGGCCTTCGGCAAATGCGCGGTGGCGGGCGCCGACAAAGACGATGCTGTCGTCACGCACCGTGTCGTCTGCATACATCACCGTTTCATCAAAGGCTTGCATCAGCACCTGCACATCTGTCCCGGGGAGCGCCGCCGCCAAATCTTGCACAGCAACTTCAGAGGCGACGAAAACGCAGGTCGCTCCCTTGAGGTCGGCTAAAAGGTCCTTGCGCCGCCGTTCTAGCGGGTAAAGTACCCAGTGGACATCCCGCACCCCGGGGCGCGGCGCAAAGCTGCGCCCACCGTGCAGAACCAAATCAATATCCGCGGGGCCCTCCGCATCTGCCCATTCGGCCATCGTATCGATCCGCGTAGCGTGCCCGGCCTTGCGCAGCCCGGTGGCAAGGCCGGTGGCAAAATGGAAATCACCCCAAGTTGCGCTTTCCTCGGGGACCGGCACGCAAGTCTTGATTGCGACCCTCAGCACCGGCTCTGCTGGACCATTCCAACGCCCGACAGGTGCAGGTGCAGGCACTGGCGCGGCAGGCGGAATCGGCACCAAATCCAAAAGGGCTGCGAAACGGTCCAGACCAAAGTCCGTCAGGCTAATGCTGGCATAACCAGCGACCAGATCATCATACATCTCGCGCAGCGTGGCGGAGTCTGGATCTGTCTTCGTCACCGCCACCAGCCCGCTCGGCAGCAGATCCAACACCCTTACCTCCAGATCGGGACGATGCTCGCGCAGGATCGGGATCAGCTTCCACACATCCCCAGTCCAGCTTTTGGTCTTGGCCAGGTCCCAATCCCGATCAGCGGCAGCATGACTGAACGGTACACAATCGTGCATCAGGATTGTACCACCCGGCGCCATCAGTCGTTCGACGTTCATGAAATCGCGCAGCAGGAACTCGAAGTGGTGCATCCCGTCAAGAAAGGCCAGATCAACACGGTAACCCAATTTCTCTACCATCCCGCTGGCAAAGAACGCGTCACTGGTGCCCTGAAACTGGTGCAGTTCCGGCTTGTTGCGCGATACGTCGGCCTGCAGAGCAAAGGCCGGGTCCACCGCAAAGGACACACAGTCTGCAAAGCTGAGGCTGGCACCGGACTCGGTTCCAACCTCCAGATACACTTTTGGCCGCGCCTCACGATGGAACGCTTCCAGCCACTCAAAGTAGTGCACTGTGCCCAGCATCGGAAAGCCCGGCTCCGGAACGACGCGCTTCTCGCCGCGAATCTTGCGCGCGATAGACCTCATGCAACGGGCCGGACGTGAAATGCAAAGCTGCGGTTGCTCATGCCTCAGCCTTTCCAGTCAGGACGGTCATACAAAGGGCGGCTTGGCATTTCGCCGGCTTTGGACATCACGCAACTGTTGTAAACTTCCGCCGGGTCGCGGCCGGTCAGGTAATCAGACGAAATGCTCAACTCCAGCCCGCCCGCCGCCTTGCCGTCGGAATTCACGCCCACCGACACCTCACCGCGCGGCTGCTGCGCCAGACGCGCGCGCTCAAAACACTGCCGCTCAGCCTCGTCGACCGAGATCGGGCCACAGGCGGCCAGCATCAGAAAGGGGATCAATCGTTTCATCCTGTCACCCGATCGGAGGAATGGCATTTGCGGCAAAGCAGGCCGTTGCCGCAGGGCGCAGGGCAATGTCGCGGATCGTGGCCTTGGTCGAAGTGCCGGCCTCCACCCCCACATCGCGCGCCAAAAGCCGCAGTTCGTCCGGGCTCGCCGCATCCAGAATGCAATTGGTCGCCGCCCGCGCCGGGCCTGCCGGCATGTCGACATTGACCACCGGAAACACCACCGTCTCGGCAATCTGCCGTGCTGTCTTGTCGGCAAACACCTGCGGGTCGCAGGCCGGCAGCAGGATCAGCATCGCAATCACAGCTTTACGCATCAATACACCCTCGCTTTGGGCGCGATCTTCTTCAGGTCGATCCCGCCATCCGCCGCCTTGGTCAGCGGCTCCAGATGCACTGGGCGGGTCGACAGCGTGACCTTCGCCCCATCCACCACCGCCAATGAATGCACCCGCCAGTTCACGTCGTCGCGGCTGGGATAATCCTCCTGCGCATGCGCGCCCCGGCTTTCCTTGCGCGCTTCCGCCGCCACGATGGTGGCCAGTGCGTTCGGCATCAAGTTGGCCAGTTCCAGCGTTTCCATCAAGTCCGAATTCCACACCAGACTGCGATCCGTCACGTGGATATCGTCCATCTTGCCAGCTATCGCCGTCATCTTGGCCACGCCGTCAGCCAGCGTCTTGTCAGTGCGGAACACCGCCGCGTCGGCCTGCATGGTCTTCTGCATCTCCAGCCGCAATTCGGCCGTGGGCACATGACCATTTGCATTCCGCGCCGCATCGAACCGGTCCAGCGCCCGGTCGACCTCGGCCTTGTTCACCGACGCCAGCGAGGCATTTCGGTCCACCACCTCCCCCGCCCGGATAGCCGCCGCCCGGCCAAACACCACCAGGTCGATCAAGGAATTCGACCCCAGCCGGTTCGCCCCATGCACCGAAGCACAGCCCGCCTCACCCACCGCCATCAGGCCCGGAAACACCGCATCGGGGTTCTTCGCCGTCGGGTTCAACACCTCGCCCCAATAGTTGGTGGGGATGCCGCCCATGTTGTAATGCACTGTAGGCAGCACCGGGATCGGCTCTTTCAGCAGGTCGACCCCTGCAAAAATCCGCGCCGATTCCGTGATGCCCGGCAGCCGCAGCTCCAGCGTTTCCTTCGGCAGATGGTTCAGGTTCAGGTGGATATGGTCCTTGTTCGGCCCCACCCCGCGCCCTTCGCGAATTTCAATCGTCATGCAGCGGCTGACCACATCGCGCGACGCCAGATCCTTGTAGGTCGGCGCATAGCGTTCCATGAACCGCTCGCCTTCGCTGTTGGTCAGATACCCGCCCTCGCCGCGCGCCCCTTCGGTGATCAGGCAGCCAGAGCCATAGATGCCGGTCGGGTGGAACTGCACGAACTCCATGTCCTGCAAGGGCAACCCCGCCCGCGCCACCATGCCGCCGCCATCACCCGTGCAGGTATGCGCCGAAGTCGCGGAAAAATACGCCCGC
>NZ_JANMET010000053.1:0-10612 GCF_031377265.1 Tabrizicola sp.
TGCAGGCTTTGCGCCAGACGCAGCGCCTGCACCGTGTCGCGCCCACGCCCGTTGCGTTCCAGCGCATCACCCATCAGCACCAGGATCGAGTGGCGCAGCGCCGGGTTGTCCGCGCGCAGATAGGCGTTGATCGCCGAAGGGAACGACTGGCCAAGGTAAAAGCCCGAATCGGTGACCGTCGTCTTGCCCGCCTCCAACTGACGACGGGCAAATTCCAGCCAGCTCGCAGCGTCGTCGGTCAGGTTCAGCTCCGCCCCGGTGAAAGCCGCAGCCATCACCCAATCGCCACGCGCTTCGGCATCTGCGGCGGCCTGCAAATGCTCCTCAGCGGTCCAGGGGCCGGTGGTATGCTGGCGGCCAAGGCCTGCCGCCTCGTCATATGCGGCCTGCAGATCCCAATCCGGCAGGAAAGAAAGCTCCTTGCGCCGGTCTGCCGCAGCTGCCTGGATGGCGGCGTCCGCCCCGATCACAAAGGCCGAATACGCGCCTTGGAAAAACGCGCCCTCGCCCGGGTTGTTCTTCACGAAACAAGATCCGTTGCGGGTGTTGAAGGTAAACGCCGTGCAGCGCGCGTTCGTGGTGCAGGCCCGTTCGCAGGCGTCAATCGTGGTGTCGAAGACCGAAGCGACATCGCCCCCCGGAAGATCCTGATCCTGCGTCACCACCACGCGCTTTTCGGGGATAAGATCCTGCGCCGCCCCCAGACCGGGCACCACCAACAGAACCGCCGAAAGCACCATAGCCGCGAACTTGCGCATCGAAATCTCTCCCTTGATCTTCGCCTGAATTGTCGCATGCCGGGGCGCAGGCTGGCAAGGTTCATGGCCCCCCAATCAGCGTTAAGTCTTGGTTCACTTCGATGCGGCAAGCTAGTCGCGTATTCCGGATGTCAATGTTCGTGGCAGGCCGGGGCGCAGGCAGCATGTCGGCACAGGACGGGTATGGATCTTTCGGAACGCTTGGCACGGGAACGGCGTGGCAGACTGGCCGCCGAACGCCTGTTGGAACAGAAAAGCCGCGAACTTTTCGCCGCGAATGAAAAGCTGGGCATCCACGCGCGGTCCCTGTCCGACCAGATTGTCGAACAGCGGCAAGTGGTCAAATCCGCCCTGACCGAGGCCGAGGTTCTAAAAGGGCAAAACACCCGTTTTCTGGGCGATCTTGACCGCGCCCATACCGCCGCAGTGATGGCCGAACGGCGCTTGTGGGAATCTGTCAACACCATCCGTGACGGTTTTGCCGTGTTTGACCCCAACATGAAGCTGGTCACCGCCAATCAGGCCTACCTTGCGCAATTCGACGGCCATACTGTCGCGCCCGGCATCCCTTATCACGACATCCTCCAGATCATCGCCGATACCGGAATCGTCGATCTTGGCCCCCAGAGCGGCGCCGATTTCGTGGACGCCATGCTCGCGCGGATCGACGAAGATCCGATCCCCGCCACAACCTTGAAGTTTCGCAACGGCGCTTGGGTAAAGCTTGTTGACCGGCGCGCCCGTGATGGGGATCTGGTGTGCCTGACGCTTGATATCACCGAACAGATGCGCATCTGGGCCGCCATTGAGGCGATCCCCGATGGCTTTGTCCTTTATGACCGGGAGGAACGGCTTTTGACCTGCAACCAGCGGTACCGCGACATCTACTCCGCCTCGGCCCCGGCCATGCAGCCCGGCACACGGTTCGAGGATATCCTGCGCTATGGCTTGCAAAGCGGCCAGCACCTTGATGCCGTCGGGCGCGAGGATGAATGGGTCGCCGAACGGCTGGATCAGCACCGAAAGGCCTCGGGCGTGGCTGAACATCAACTGTCGGATGGCCGCTGGATCAGGGCGCATGACCACCCAACGCCCGATGGTGGCCGGGTTGGTCTGCGGGTCGATATCACCCAGTTGAAGGAACATGAGGCTGCCCTTGAAACCGCCCGCCGCGCGGCAGAGGCCGCGAACCGCGCCAAATCCGCGTTTCTCGCCAACATGAGCCACGAGATCCGCACCCCGATGAACGGCGTCGTCGGTATGGCTGAACTTTTGTGCGACACCACCTTGTCCGAAGAACAGCGCCTGTTTGCCGAAACCATCCGCTCCTCCGGCGAGGCGCTGCTGGTCATCATCAACGACATTCTGGACTACTCCAAGATCGAGGCCGAGCGTCTGACCCTGCGCCCCGAACCGTTCGACCTCGAACGCACCATCCATGAAGTGACCATGCTGCTGCAGCCCCGCGCACGCGAAAAGGGCATCGACTTGATGATCGATTTCGACATGTTCCTGCCCACCCGCTATGTTGGCGATCCGGGCCGCCTGCGGCAGGTGCTGACCAACCTGATCGGCAATGCGGTGAAGTTCACCGAAAAAGGCCATGTCCTGACCCGCGTCGTTGGCATCGAGGCCGAGGATGGCAGCCAACAGTTGCACGTCGCCGTCGAAGACAGCGGCATCGGCATCGCCAGCGAATACCTCGACCACGTGTTCGGTGAATTCAACCAGGTCGAGGATGAGCGCAATCGCAAATTCGAAGGCACCGGTCTTGGCCTCGCCATCACCCGACGCCTGATCGAACACATGGGCGGCGCGGTCTGGGTGGACAGCGAGCTTGGCACGGGCTCCAGCTTTGGCTTTCGCGTCACGCTGCCGGTGGCCGAGGATGCAAGCGCGCTGCAAATCCCGGTCTCGGTCAAACGGGTGCTGGCGGTGGATGACCAGTTCATCAACCGCACCATTCTGGAACGCCAGTTGACCCCTTGTGGGATTGACGTGACGCTCTGCCGTTCCGGTGCCGATGCGCTGGCGCATCTGGCTGCCGATGCCACCTATGACGTGGTGCTGGCCGACCATGAGATGCCGGAAATGGACGGGCTGACCCTGCTGCACCGCCTGCGGGCCGAGGGGCATGTGATGCCGGTCTTGCTGCTCACCTCGAACCCCGGCTCAATCCGCGCCGAAGCGGAGGGTTTTGCCGGCATCCTGCAAAAGCCGATCCTGCGATCAGAGCTTTACCGCCGCCTGCAACTGCTGGGCGCGCCGCCGGAACCGGTGATCGAAGCGGCCCCTGCGCCAGCGGCCCCCACCGAATTGCGCCAGATGCGGGTGCTTGCCGCCGAAGACAACCGGACCAACCAGTTGGTGTTCCAAAAGATGGTGCGGACCATCGACATCGATCTGGTCTTTGCCGACAATGGCCGGATCGCGGTGGAATTGTTCCAGTCGTTCCAACCCGACCTGATCTTCATGGACATCTCGATGCCCGAGATGGATGGCAAGGAAGCCGCCACCGCCATCCGCAAGCTGGAAGCCGGTCGCAGCCATGTGCCGATCGTCGCCCTGACCGCGCATGCGATGGATGGTGACGCCGAGGCGATCCTTGCCTCGGGGATTGACCGCTATATGACCAAACCCCTGCGCAAGGCCGCGATCACCGAAACCCTGGCCGAGTTCTGCCCCCCTGTCGCCCGCCCGCTTGCCGCGCTGACCGAAGACGCCGCCTGATCCGTCAGGCCGCGTCTTCCGCCGCCGCCGCGCGGGTGAATACCGGCTTTTCGGGTGTGGACAGACCGGCCTGATAGCCATACCCGCCCGCCACAAAGCTGCGCAGATCGGCGGGGTCGGTCAGCCGGTGTTCCATCACGAACCGCGCCATCGCACCGCGCGCCTTCTTGGCAAAGAACGACACGATCTTGGCCTCGCCGTCCTTTTCTTCCAAAAACGCCGGTGTGATCACCTGCAATTTCAACGCCTTGCGCTGGGCTGCCGTGAAGTATTCCACCGACGCACAGTTCACCAGTACCCCGGTCCCCGCGGCCTCTGCCGCCGTGTTCAGCGCCTTGGCAATCCGGTCGCCCCAGAACGCATAAAGATCCGCCCCGCGCGCCGTGGCCAGCCTGCTGCCCATTTCCAGCCGGTAGGGCTGAATCGCATCCAGCGGGCGCAACACCCCGTACAGCCCCGACAGGATCCGCAAATGCCCCCCGGCCCAGCGCAGCGCATCGCCGGGCATGGTGGCCGCATCCAGCCCCACATAAGTATCGCCCGCAAAGCAGTGGATCGCCGGAAACACCGACACCGGATTGCGCCGATAGGCGGCAAACCGGTCGCGGTTCAGCCGTGCCAACGGCTCCGACAGGTCCATCAGCCGCCACAGATCGTCCACCGACAATTCGCGTGCCGCCCGCACCAGCGCCATCGCCTCTGTCGCAAAGGCGGGCTCGCTCATCGCCGCACCCTCGGGCAAGGCATGCGGCCGCTCGTCCAGACGTTTCGCAGGGGAAATCACAACCAGCATCAGCCACCTCTTTAGTGGGCGATCTAGCCCGGCTCAGCCATCGCGCAAGACCTCAAGAAACGCCTCGCCAAAGCGTTCGATCTTCAACTCGCCCATTCCTTGAATGCGGTCAAGTTCGGCCAGCGTCGATGGCCGCCGCTCAGCAATCTGGCGCAGCGTCGCGTTGGTGCAGGACAGATGCTTGCCGGTGCCATCGGTCCCCCGCGCCAGCGCAAGCTGCACCTCGGCCAGCCGGTCGAACACCGCGCCCTCGGGCGTGCCGACCAGCCGCATCCGGGCGGGGTGCAACGGCGCCGACCCGCCGGTGATCACCTCCAGAAACACCGCGCCATAGCTCTCCAGCTTTTTCGCGCCGACCCCGGTGATCCCGGCCATCTGGTCCAGATTGGCGGGCCGCCGCTCGGCCATTTCAATCAGCGTGCGGTCGGGAAAGATCACATAGGCCGGCACATTCGCCGCCTCGGCCAGCGCCCGGCGTTTGGATTTCAGCATCGACAGCAGCGCCACGTCCTCATCGGCCACCTGCGACCGGACGGCCTCGCCCGTCACCGCACTGGTCACCGTGTCGCGGCGCAGCGTCACCGACGCCTCACCCCGCAGAATGGGCCGTGCGGCGTCGGTCATCCGCAATGCGCCGTGCCGGTCCGGGTCCGGGCGCACCAGATCGCGCCCCATCATCTGGCGAAACACTGCGCCCCAGGCCGGTTTCGACAGATCCTTGCCCACCGCAAACGTCGGCAGACTGTCATGCCCGCGTTCCCGCACCTTGGCCGTCGAGGTGCCGGTCAGGATGTCGATCAGATGCCCCGCGCCGAACCATTCCCCGGTCCGCAAGATCGCCGACAGCGCCTTGCGCACCGCATCCGTCGCGTCAAACAACAGGGCAGGCCGGTCGCACAGATCGCAATTGCCGCAGGGTTCCGTCACCTCGCCGAAATAGCCCAGCAACACCTGCCGGCGGCATTTCAGCGCCTCGGCCAGCCCTAAAAGCGCATTCAGCCGCAGATGATCTGCGGCCTTGCGGTCAGGCGGAGCGGCGCCTTCGTCAATCTGGGTGCGGCGCAGGCGGATGTCGTCGGGGCCATACAACGTCAGCGTTTCCGCCGGGCTGCCATCGCGCCCGCCGCGCCCGATTTCCTGATAATACCCTTCGATCGACTTTGGCAGATCGGCATGTGCAACCCAGCGGATGTCCGGCTTGTCGATGCCCATGCCAAAGGCCACCGTGGCCACCACGATCAGCCCATCCTCGCGCTGAAACCGGGTTTCCACCTGCCGCCGCGCTTCGGCTTCCATCCCGCCGTGATAGGCAACCGACCCGTGCCCCGCCTCGCGCAGCGCTTGCGCCAGGGTTTCGGTCTTGGCCCGCGTGGCGCAATAGACGATGCCGGATTGCCCGCGCCGCGCAGCAGCAAAAGCCAGAAGCTGTTCTCGCGGCTTATCCTTCACCGCAAAGGCAAGGTGGATGTTCGGCCGGTCAAAGCCGCGCAGAAAGATGTCGGGCGGCACCCCGTCAAACAGTCGGGTGACGATTTCCGCCCGCGTCTCCTCATCCGCCGTGGCGGTGAAGGCGGCCAGGGGCACACCCAGCGTGCGGCGCAGATCGCCAATGCGCAGGTAATCGGGGCGGAAGTCGTGGCCCCACTGGCTGACGCAATGCGCCTCGTCGACAGCCAGCATCGTGCACTTGATCCGCCGCAGCATCTGCAACGTCGCCGCCGATGCCAGCCGCTCGGGCGCCATGTACAACAGCTTCAGCTGCCCCGCGTCCAGTTTGGCAAAGACCGCTTCGGTCTCCTCTTCGGTGTTGCCCGAGGTCAGCGCCCCCGCCTCAACCCCCGCTTCGCGCAGGGCGCGCACCTGATCGCGCATCAACGCAATCAGCGGGCTGATGACCACCGTCACCCCATCGCGACACAGCGCAGGCAGCTGAAAACACAGCGATTTCCCACCGCCCGTCGGCATGATGGCCAGCGTGTTGCGGCCCGCCAGAACGGCCTCCACGATCTCGGCTTGACCGGGGCGGAACTCCGGAAAACCGAAAACCGAGTGCAGAAGCTCTGCGGCCTGATCCACCTAAACGCTCAAAGAAACAGGGCGACGTTGTTTTGCAGGATGATCCGCAAGGCATAGACGGCGATCAGCACGATCAGCGGTGCCAGATCCAGCCCGCCCATCTGCGGCAACAGCCGCCGCACCCGCCCGTAGATCGGCTCCAGCAGGCTGTTCAGCCCGTTCCACACCTGCGCCACCAAAGGCTGACGGGTGTTCAGCACCTGAAAATTGATCAGCCAGCTCATGATGATATGCGCAATGATCACGAACTGCATGATATCAAGGATCAGCATCAGGATCTGGTAGAGAGAGGTCATCCGCGGCTCCGCTGTTCAGGGTGGCGCAGAGGTATCCTTCGACGGTGCGAAGGGCAATGCCTAACGCCGCGTTTTGCTTGACCTTGGCCTTTGCATCCGCCACTTCGGCCCCGAACCGGAGGTTGCGATGTACCCCTATCTGCGCATGGTTAAGGAATTGCTGACCGCTCGGGGGGCGCCGTCGCTCGGGTTGCTCGACACCTACGTCTCGCGCCACCTGTGCTGGCCGTGGGATCTTGACCCGTGGATGGAGCTGAACAACGGCCGCACCCTCACGCTTTACGACCTGGGGCGCATCGCGCTGGGGCGGCGTACCGGGCTCGACGCGGTTCTGCGCACCAATCGCTGGGGTTTGACCGTGGCTGGCAGTTCGGTGCGCTACCGCCGCCGCGTCACCCTGTTCGACCGGCTGGAAATGCGGACCCGGTGCCTCGGCTGGGATGCGCGGTTTCTGTACATGGACCAAAGCATGTGGAAGGGGGATGACTGCACCTCGCAGGTCCTGATCCGCAGCGCCCTTGTTTCGGCCAACGGCATGTTGCCGCCCGCCGACCTTGCCCGCGCCATGGGCCATGCTGCGGAAAGCCCCGCCCTGCCGCCTTGGGTGACCGGCTGGATCGCGGCGGACGCCACGCGCCCCTGGCCCCCCGTCCGCTAAGCGCGCTTGCACCGTCAGGCCATTCAGCGTTCACTCCCACTGACACCTAAAATGAGGCAGCAATGATCTCGGCAAGAAAACGCATCTGGGGCTGGTACTTCTTTGATTGGGCCAGCCAGCCGTACAACACGCTCCTCTTGACCTTCATCTTCGGCCCCTATTTCGCCGAAGTCGCGCGCGGCTACTATCTCGGCACCGGGATGGAGATCGAGGCCGCAAAGGCCGCGGCCCAGGCCTATTGGGGTTGGGGTCTGGCAATCGCGTCCTTCGGCATCGCCGTCCTCGCCCCAATTCTTGGCGCTATTGCTGATGGCACCGGGCGGCGGCTGATCTGGGTCTGGGTGTTTTCCGCGTTCTACGTCATCGGCGCCTGGGGCCTCTGGTGGGTGGCACCAGGCGGCGAGGCGGACATGTTGTTCTGGGCGGTGGCGTTCTTCGGCCTCGGCTTCATCGGGATGGAGTTTGCGACGATCTTCACCAACGCGCTGATGCCCACGCTGTCGGATCACAACGAACTGGGCGCGATCTCCGGCTCGGGCTTTGCTTTCGGCTACCTCGGCGGGCTGCTCGCGCTGATCCTGATGCTGCTTTTCCTTGCGGAAAACGCCGACAGCGGCCTCACCATGCTCAACACGGAACCCCTGTTCGGCCTTGACGCCGAGGCCCGAGAAGGCACCCGCGCCGTCGGCCCCTTCACCGCGATCTGGTATGTGGTGTTCATGATCCCGTTCTTCTTGTGGGTGAAGGAACCAAAGACCGACGCCCGCCCGCTGCACATCGGCCGCGCCATCGCCAGTCTGGCCGACCTGATCCGCTCGCTGCGCTATCGTGGCAGCCTGTCGGCCTACCTCGTCTCGGCGCTGTTCTACCGCGATGCGCTGAACGCGCTTTATGGCTTTGGCGGGGTCTATGCGTCGGGCGTGCTGGGCTGGTCCATCATCCAGATCGGCACCTTCGGCATTGTCGGGGCGATCGCCGCGATGATCGCCTCATGGATCGGTGGCCGTGCTGACCGCCGCTTTGGCCCGAAACCGGTGATCGCCGGTTGCATATGCGTGCTGATCTTTGTCTGCATCATCATCGTCGGGATGGACCGTGACGCCGTCTGGGGCATCGCGATGGACCCGGCTTCCGGCCTGCCGGACCAGATCTTCTTTGCCTGCGGCGCGCTGATCGGCGCTGCGGGTGGCGCGCTGCAAGCGGCCAGTCGAACCATGATGGTCCGCCACACCACGCCCGACCACGCCACCGAAGCGTTCGGCCTGTTCGCCCTTTCGGGCAAGGTTGCCAGCTTCATGGCCCCCGCGCTGATTGCCCTTGTCACCACCATCAGCGGTTCGCAGCGCATCGGCATCTCGCCGCTGATCCTGCTGTTCCTTGTCGGTCTTGTTCTGCTAATCTGGGTCAAACCGCGCGGAGAACAGACCGCATGACCATCGCCCGCCTACTTCTGGTTCTTTCTCTGTTGGCCCCGCTTCCCGCCCATGCGGAAAAGCTGGCCAACAAACTGTTTGGCGCAATTGATGCGCCCTCCGCCCAAGACCCGATGCCGATCGGATCTTACGCCAAGGGCTGTGCTGCGGGCTTGGTCGAACTGCCCGAAACCGGGCCAAGCTGGCAGGCGATGCGCCTGTCACGGCACCGCAACTTCGGCCAGCCAGAGATGATCGATTTCATCATCGGCTTGTCGGTGGCGGCACAACAGCTTGGCTGGGGCGGGCTTTATGTCGGCGATATCAGCCAGCCGCGCGGCGGCCCGATGACCTCGGGCCACGCCAGCCACCAGATCGGTCTTGATGCCGACATCTGGATGCTGCCGCCGAAACGCCTGAACCTGTCGGTGGCCGAGCGTGAGGAGATCAGTTCCATCCCCGTGCGCTCCGCCGATCAGCGTTCGGTCACCGAAAACTGGACAGGCAGCCACAAACGCCTGTTGCAGGCTGCGGCTTCCGACCCGCGCGTCGACCGCATCTTCGTGGCGGCGGCGGTCAAGATCGAGATGTGCAAGACCGCCAAGGCCAGCGACAAGAAATGGCTGCAGAA
Organism: Tabrizicola sp.; assembly: GCF_031377265.1. Classification (GTDB taxonomy): domain Bacteria; phylum Pseudomonadota; class Alphaproteobacteria; order Rhodobacterales; family Rhodobacteraceae; genus JAUYQR01. The sequence continues at coordinate 9,355 of NZ_JANMET010000053.1, forward strand.
AATCCGCCCCGTTGCCGGGCATGACACGCATTTCCACGTTCGCCTGAAATGCCCCAAAGGGGCCCGGCTGTGCGAAACCCAGACGCCAACGGTGAACGAGCTGTCCAATGGCGGCAACGGCTGCGACGATACCTTGATGTGGTGGGTGACCGATTATCTGAACCCGCCAAAGGACACCAAGAAGAAAAAGCCCAAGGAAGACGACGCGCCAAAGAAAAAGGGCCCGCGCGAATTCATCATGGCAGACCTGCCCAAGCAATGCTCCAAGGTGATCGAGGCGAATTGATCGCCGGTTGACAGGACGCGCCCGCAAGTCTACCCCGCGCCCGTCCCCGATATTCGGGGGCCAAGTCTCCGCGACCTTGCAAAAACGGACAAATCACATGCGTTCCCTGATCCCCGGCATCCTTGCCATGGCGGCCATTGTCATGGCTTCCAACATCCTCGTGCAGCACCCGCTTGGTGCGTATCTTACGTGGGGGGCGCTGACCTATCCCTTCGCATTTCTGGTCACAGACCTCACCAACCGGCTGCAAGGCGCTGCCGCAGCCCGTCGCGTCGTATTGGCGGGTTTTGCGACTGGCATCGCCTGCTCGCTGATCGGCACGCAGATCATCGGCGAATTCGGCCCTCTGGTGACCCTGCGCATCGCCATCGGCTCCGGTCTTGCATTCCTTGTCGCGCAATTGCTTGACGAGTCCGTGTTCAACCGGCTGCGCACGGCGACGTGGTGGAAGGCGCCGCTGGTGTCCACCCTGATCTCGTCCAGCCTTGATACGGCAATCTTCTTCAGCGTCGCCTTCTCGGCTGTGCTCAGTTTCATCGAACCCGGCAATGACGTGTCCTGGGCCACCGCCCCCGGCCCGCTGTTGGGCCTTGGCCCCGATGCGCCGTTCTGGGCTTCGCTGGCGGTCGCGGACTGGCTGGTCAAGCTGGTGCTGGCTTTGGTGGCCCTAGTGCCGTTTCGCATCATCGTCCGGCGCTACATCACAAGGGTAGCGTAAATTGTTTTGACAAACACAAAATCTGTGTCAACCTTCCCTTATCGGCAACCATTTTGAAAGGAGGTGATCCAGTGTCTAGAGTGATATTGGAGAGACGTGTCAGGACAGCCGGGAGGGGTGTTTTCTGAGGGCAGCCCCTTAGTGAAACAGACCACCGATTGGATTTGATGCCTAACTGGCCCATCTCCTTAGATCTCGGAAAGGGTTGCCGCACTCCGGCAACCCTTTCTCTTTTTCTCCCATCCCGTTAGCTT
>NZ_JANMET010000058.1:0-8230 GCF_031377265.1 Tabrizicola sp.
TGCACCCATTCGCCCAATTCAACCTCGACCGTGTCGACGATCCCGGCAAACGGCGCCTTCAGTTGCAGACGGTCAACCGCCGCATTGGCGCGGTTCAGTTCGGCTTGCGCCGAATCCCGCACCGAACGGGCGTTTGTCAGCTGGATTTCCGGGGTATTGCCACCGGAATACAGCCGCTCGGCTACGTCAAGTTCACGCTCGCGCTGGGCCAGGGCAATCTCGGCGATCTCGGCCTGCGCCAGCGTCTCGGGCCCTTCCAGCGTCAGCACAACCGCGCCATCCGTGACGCTTTCGCCCTTCGCCAAAGCCAGGGTGTTGATCACGCCCTCCGCCCGCGCAGCCAGCACAACGCGCTTGTCCGCAGCCGTCGTTCCCGACAGTCGGATCGTCCTTGCATGCTCCACGAATACCGGCTCCATTACCGCAACCGTGCGCGGCACCACTTCGGGCGGCGTCGATGCGGAACCTTCCGACGTAGGGCTTTCCTGACCGTCCTCGGCTGCCTTTGCCTCCCCCGCGGCACTGCCGACAGAGGCGAACTCACCGGTAAGAACCCATGCCGATGCGGCGATGAGCACGACGAATGCAGCGATGCGATGAAGCTTGAAGGAGCCAGTCACTTGCGATCATCCTATTGAAATAAGAGACAATTCATTCTATCTGCCGCAGCAGATGCGGGCGAGGTTCCGGCTGGATGGCCGGAAATGTAAAGCGACGAAACACATACTCTTAGTTGAAGGTAACGTCCAGTCACTCCCAACCTTTTGGCGCTGTCGATCCGGGCTTTCCAAGTGCCCGATCTTGCCAATCTTTACAATGGTAAATCTTGCCGTCCGCCAGCCAAATCCCCAGCATCCTTGACACTGCGACGAAAAAGCCCCATTTGCCCTCCATCCGAAAGCCCGTGCCGCGTGAGCACCGAAAGGCCCGGACACAGGTTTCCTCCATCACGCAGGGGCGCCGCTAGCGGCACGGTCACGGGCACACGTCCGGGGCGAGGGTCGCTTGCCCTTGACGTATGGATGCTACCCATGACCACTTTTGCCGATCTCGGCCTGTCCCCGTCGCTGTTGAAAGCACTGGAAAAAACCAACCTCAAGATGCCGACGCCAATTCAGGCGCAGGCCATCCCCCACATCATGCAGGGCCGCGATCTGATGGGCCTCGCCCAGACCGGCACCGGCAAGACCGCCGCTTTCGGTCTGCCGCTTTTGCACCGCCTGCTGGATCTTGGCCACCCGCCGGGGCCAAAGAACGTCCGCGCCCTGATCCTTGCGCCAACGCGCGAGCTGATCGCCCAGATCAAGGCAAACCTCGAAACCTTCACCAAGGGCACCGCCGTCAAGGTGACGATGGTCGTCGGCGGCGCCTCACTGTTCAAGCAGGCGCAGGCGCTGTCCAAGGGCACCGACGTGCTGGTGGCCACCCCCGGTCGCCTGATCGATTTGCTGGAACGCGGCGATGTGTCACTTGAGAAATGCGCCTATCTGGTGCTGGACGAGGCTGACCACATGCTCGACATGGGCTTCATCCACTCCTTGCGCAAAATCGCCAAACATATCCCGCTGAAGCGCCAGACCATGCTGTTCTCGGCCACAATGCCCAAGGACATCTCGGAAATCGCCGACACCTATCTGCGCGATCCGATCCGCGTGCAGGTGGCCCCGCCCGGCAAGCCGATCGAAAAGATCGTGCAAGGCGTGCACTTCATTCCGAACGGCGACAAGGCCCGCCTGCTGGAAACCTATCTCAAGACCCATGTTGGCGAACAGGCGCTGGTTTTCGGGCGCACCAAGCACGGCTCGGAGAAACTCTGCAAGCTGCTCGCGACCTGGGGTTTCAAGGTCGGCTCGATCCACGGCAACAAAAGCCAGAACCAGCGTGACCGCACCTTGACCGAATTCCGCACCGGCGAGCTTGACGTGCTGGTGGCCACCGATGTCGCCGCGCGAGGCATCGATATTCCGACCGTGCGCCACGTCTACAACTTTGATCTGCCGAACGTCGCCGAAAACTACGTCCACCGCATCGGCCGGACCGCCCGTGCCGGGGCCGAAGGCACCGCCGTCGCGTTCTGCGCACCGGTCGAGATGGGTGAACTTCAGGCCATCGAAAAGCTGCTGAAAAAGCCGATCCCGGTGTTGGGCGGCGCGCCTTGGGCTGCTGATATCGTGGCCGCAGCGCCAAAGCCGGGCCAGAACCGCGGCCAACGCCCCGCGCACAAAGGTGGCCAGAAACCGGGTGCCAAACCACCGGCAAAGGCCACCGGTCCGCGTCCGGGTGGTCACCCCGCCCGTAGTGCTGCACCAGCCAAGCCAATGGGCGGCACTTTCACGCCGCGCCGTCAGGAAAGTGGCAAACCCGGCGGGTCACAGCGCCGGCCAGCCTGAACGCCGGTCAGCCTGAACGCTGGCCAGCCTGAACGCTGGCTAGCTCGCGCCGTCTTCAAGGTTGAGCTTCATGTCCAAAAGAACCTGCTGGATCGCAAGTGTTTCGCGCAGCAGGCGCTTGGCCTCGTTCACCGAAATCACGCCATCGCCGATGGCCTGATTGTACTCGCCCATCAGGATGGCAAAGCGCTGCGCCAGCGCAACGACATCCTGATTCACCCCACTTGAGGCAGCATTGCGCCGTTCGGCGTCATAAGACAGCGTGATGCCCCGCAAATCGGCCAAAGCCGAAGTGACATGCGGATGCCGCGCGGCAGCCTCCAGTGCTGCAACCACGTCAATCGGCATAAAGCGGTCGTCGTGTTCCTCGTTGTCGGAATAGTACCGCCCCAGCGTCGCCTTGGACCTTCCGGTCAATTCGCACGCAGCCTCGATGCCGACGTCCTTTACCAGCGCCTCGGTGTGCTTCTTCAGGTAAGTTGCTATCGACATTGATCTTCTCCTCACCCCGGCCTGCACGGCTCGGGGGAAATCGTTACAGTTTTTCCCATTAATGCGACCGCAAGGGTTTGTCATTGATAAACATGTTCCGGGCAACTGGAACTGTAACGAGTGACCGGCGTCCCCAGCGCCGGTAAGGGTGGGGGTCCGCCGTCGTATCGCCTTTAGAAAGGCGGCGGCTTCCGTCGTTCGTGCGGCGGGCCTTCCGTTTTGCATGGTTTGGCAGAATTTTCTGCCGGTTGATTGGTTGAAGGCCCCGAACACCCCGCCCGGTATGTGCCAAATTGGCCTGTTGCGACCCCCATTGCAGTGCGACTGGCGCTTGCAACGGGGCGTCGCAATGGGCTAGGGCACTTCCACGATGGCCAAGCTGTATTTCCACTACTCCACGATGAACGCGGGGAAATCGACCTCGCTTCTGCAGGCGTCCCACAACTATCGTGAGGGCGGCATGGTGACCTATCTGATCACCGCCCAGTTCGACAATCGCGCAGGCGAAGGCCGTATCGCCAGCCGCATCGGCATTGGCGAACCTGCCGATACCTTTGCCCCGCAAGATGATCTGATGGCCAAGCTTGCCGCGCGCTTTGCCCAAGGCCCAGTGGCTTGCGTGTTCATCGACGAAGCGCAATTCCTGACCAAGGAACAGGTCTGGCAACTGGCGCGCGCGGTCGATGATCTCGGCGTTCCGGTCATGTGCTACGGCCTGCGGGTGGATTTTCAGGGCAACCTGTTTCCCGGCTCGGCCGCCCTGCTGGCCTGGGCCGACGAGATGCGCGAAGTCCGCACCATCTGCCATTGCGGCAAGAAGGCCACCATGGTGGTGCGCAAAGGCCCGGACGGGCGCGCGCTGCGTGAAGGCGATCAGGTTGTGATCGGCGGCAACGAAACCTACGTGTCGCTTTGCCGCCGCCACTGGCGCGAAGCCGTGGGCGACAAAGCCCTGCCAGACTGACGCGCGATCAGCACTCCCGCCAGCGCGATCATCGCCATGCCCGCAACCGCAAGCCCGCTCAACGTCTCGCCCCAGATCAGCCAGCCCCAGCCTGCCGACGCAGGCAGGATCACATATTCGAAAACCGACACGCGTGAGGCTTCGGCAATCTGATAGGCCTTGATCACCATGCCGACGCCAAGCAGCGACCCCGCCGCTTGCACAAACGTCCACCACATGAACATCGGCGTCGGCCAGACCCAGCCGCGCTGCACAAACCCCGCTGCCCCCTCCGGCACCGCAACCGGCACCAGCGCCAGCCAGATCATTCCGATCAGCCCCAGCACGCCCAGCACGCCAAAGAACCCGGCCAGCAGCGTCTCTGCCGTCTCTTGGCCACACCATTCCCGCGTCGCAATATTGCCCATCGCATACAGCGCACCCGCCGCCACCGGCAGCACCGCCGCCAGCGTGGCACCAGACAGCGCCTCTGGCCCCAGCACCAGAACCACCCCGCCAAACCCCAGCAGCACTGCCAGGATTTGCATCGGGCCGATCCGCAGCCCATAGGCAAACCGCTGGATCAGCAGCACAAAGATCGGCGCGGTGAACAGACCCGCCGCCACCTGCGCCACCGGCAGAAACGCCAGCGCGCCAAAGTATATCAGCATCGCCGCGCCGTGAATCGCCGATCGTGCAAGCACCGCGCGCCAGCTTTTGGGCTTCAGCCGCAGCCCAAGCGGCACCGCCAGCATGCCCAGCAGCACAAACGCCATCGCCGACCGCGTGGCGTGAAACTGCCACAGCCCGCCATCCGCCGCGATCACCCGCACATAATTGTCGGTAAACCCGATCAGGACCGAATAGATCAACACCGCGCCAGCGGCAGTCAGGGTCCGGTTCGGCGTGCTGTCCATCTGGCGTTCCTGCTCCTGCTCGCCTCACCTTCCAGCCCGCGCGTCGCCGCGCCCGTCTGAACGCGACGTGCTTGCCGAAATCCTGTCGTTCACTCGCCGCTGCGCCCTGCCTTTCACGGGCGATTGTGGCGCGCCATCACAGGCGGTAAGGTTGCACGAAACAGGCAGAGACATTTCGCCCCATGACGGCGCTCAACAAGTATCAACGGCTGGAATGTACCGGGCTCTGGCGCGAGTATCCGCAGGAACAGCGCCGCGAGGTCCGGGTCCAGTTCGGTGATGCGACCCTGATCCTCACCGATCCCAAAAGCGAAATCGCTGTCAGTCACTGGTCGCTTCCCGCAGTGGAACGCAGCAATCCCGGCGTAATGCCCGCCCTGTTCGGCCCCGGTGCCGATTCCGAAGAAACGCTCGAACTGACCGATCCCGACATGATCGCCGCACTGGAGGCCGTGCGCGGTGCGGTTCAGGCCGCGATTGCCCGCCCCGGTCGGCTGCGTGCTGTCTTGCTGGGCGGCCTCACTGTGCTTGTGCTTGGCTTGGGGGTGTTGTGGGTTCCCGGCGCGCTGGTTGCCCATACCGCGTCCGTCGTACCATCGGCGCAGCGGGCCGAACTTGGGCAAGCGGTGCTGGACGATCTTACCCGCCTCACCGGCGCGCCTTGCGACAATCAGCTTGGCTTGCGCGCCCTTGCGGGCATTGCCGAACGCGTCTTCGGACCCGTGGATACGCCGATCCTCTATGTCCTGCCCGATGGCGTGGACCACGCGCTCAGCATGCCCGGCGATGTGATCGTGCTGCCCCGCCGCCTGACCGAAGCCACCACCGGACCCGAGGCGCTGGCCGGTGCAGCGCTGGTCGAGGGCCTGAGGAAAGACGTGCAAGACCCGATGATCCCGTTGCTGGAATACACCGGTCTGCGCGCGACCTTTCAGCTTTTGACCACCGGAGAGCTGCCAAAGACCGCGCTTGCAGGCTATGGCGAGGCGATTTTGCGGGCCACCCCGGCGGCTCTGCCAGACGCGGTCGTCCTGCAATCGTTCAAGGACGCACAGATTCCCGCCACGCCCTTCGCCTTTGCCACCGATCCGGAAGGCAAGGCCACCGCCGGGCTGATCGAAGGCGATCCCTACAAGGGCCTGTCGCCAACCCCTCTCATCCCCGATGATGAATGGGTCGCGTTGCAGGCCATCTGCTCGGGCTGATGGTCGCGACTGCCGCCTTTGGCGAACAAGCCCCCGCCACCTACTTTCCCATGATGATCGCGTCAGGATAACCAGCGCCTCTGGCCGCCTTCAGCGCCGCGCCCGCAGCGGCATTACTGTCGAATGGCCCCGCATACACCGTTTCCAGTGCCACCCCGTTGCGTACGATCTTGCCCATCACCACCGGCAACCCCAGGCTCGTCATCGCGCGGGCAGCGCGGTCGGCGTTCGCGGCCTGCGAAAAACTGCCAACCGCCACCAAGATCCCGCCGTTTGCGGTGGGCGTGACTGGCGTTTCTTCAGACTTCGCGGTTGCTGCAGGGGGGGCCACATTTTCCGCAGCGGCGGGCGGCGCGGTCGCTGCTTCCCCGACAATCGGTACCCGGTTGCCCGATGGCGGATAGCCGCAGACCGGCACGCCGTCGCGCGTCACCCGGGGAATCCACGCGATCTGTCCATCCAACCCAGCCCGCAGGAAAAGGCAGCCCTTGCTGTCCACGTATTGCTGACCACTATAGGCAACCGGCGGGATTTCCGCCGGTTGCAGCAGGTCGCGCGCCCCGGCTGGTCCGCCGACAAGCAGGGCCGCCACCATCGCACCACGCCAGATCATGGCAACCATCAAACCCTCCCTGCAGAACCGCCGCAACATCGCGGGCATCAGCGTACAATGCATTGCCCTACTTGGTGCCAAACATCCGGTCGCCCGCATCGCCCAGGCCCGGAACGATGTAACCGTGGTCATTCAGATGGCTGTCCACCGCGGCCGTGACAATCGGCACATCGGGATGGGCTTGCTTCATCCGCGCAATACCCTCCGGTGCCGCCAACAGGCACAGGAACCGGATCTGCTTGGCCCCTGCCTGCTTCAGCAGCGAAATCGCCGCGGCTGATGAATTGCCGGTGGCCAGCATCGGGTCCACCACAATGCTGATCCGGTCTTCCATATGGTCGGGCAGCTTGCAGTAATACTGCACCGGTTGCAGCGTCTCAGGGTCGCGGTACAGGCCTACGAACCCCACCCGCGCCGCCGGGATCAGCTCCAGTATCCCGTCCAGCAGCCCGTTCCCCGCCCGCAGGATCGACACCAACGCCAGCTTCTTGCCCTCGATCACCGGCGCGTCCATCGGCTCGAGCGGGGTCTCGATCCGCGCGGTCGTCATCGCCATCTCGCGCGTGATCTCATAGGCCAGCAGCAGGCTGATCTCGCGCAAAAGCTGGCGGAAGGACTTGGTCGAGGTGTCCTTGTCCCGCATCAGGGTCAGCTTGTGCTGGACCAAGGGGTGCGAGACGACGGTCAGGTGGTCATACATGGGGCCCCTCCAGCCGCTTGGCGATCTTCGCGCGGGTATCGGCATCGCAGAAGGCCGCGTCAAGGGACTGGCGGGTGATCCGGGCAAACTGGCCATCGTCCCAGTCGAAAGCTTCGTTCAGGCGGTCGAATTCACGGGCCATGGTGGTGTGGAAGAAGGGCGGGTCGTCGGTCGAGATGGTGACCTTGACGCCTCGCCGGTCGAGTTCCGCGATGGGGTGCTTGCGCCATTCGTAAAGGCCGAGGGCGACGTTGGATCCGGGGCAGACCTCGAGGACGATGCCCTTTTCGGCGAGTTCGTCCACGAGGGCGGGGTCCTCGATGGCGCGAACACCGTGGCCGATGCGTTCGGGGCGAAGGGCGGTGAGCGCATCGCGGACTGACTCCGGCCCGCCCCACTCGCCCGCATGGGCGGTCAGGCGCAGACCCGCCTCGCGCGCCATGTCAAAGGCATAGGCGAAGTCCTTGGGCTTGCCCACCTTTTCGTCCCCCGCGATGCCGAAGCCCACGATCCAGTCCCCCGCCGTTTCGGCCGCACAAAGCGCGGTCTCGCGTGCTTTCTCGGGCCCGAAGTGGCGGATGGGGGTGATGATGCCGCGCAGGATGATGCCGGGAACGCTGTCCGCCGCCTCGCGGATCGCGTGGAGGTATTCACGCCAGGCGCCGACGTCGCGGCCGCCGCAGAAATCAGGGGACAGGAAGGTTTCGCTGTAGATCACGCCGCTTGCGAGGGACTCTTCAAGGACCGCACGGGTCAGCCGGGCGTAATCCTCGGGCGTGGTGAGGACCGAGGTCGCGGCCTCGTACACTTTCAGAAAGTCCCAGAAGTCCTTGAAACGATAGGCTCCTTCGGCGTCAAAGATCCCGCCGATGTCGATATGCTTCTCGCGGGCGAGGCCACGGATGAAAGCCGGGGGGGCCGCGCCTTCGAGATGCAGGTGAAGTTCGACCTGATGATGAAGTGCGACATG
>NZ_JANMET010000065.1:0-3829 GCF_031377265.1 Tabrizicola sp.
AGTCAGACCACATCCGGGCGCAAGATTTGCAACGCCAATCCGGTCTGAGGCCATCCACCCGGCGAACGCTTCACGCGCCCGAAACGCGGTTCGCGTTTCTGGCGCAGGTTCGGGTGTTGCTGCTCGGACCGGACGTTACGATGGCAAGGCGGACACCCATGGAAGACTGCGCGCGTGAAAATAGCATTGCCCCGCCAAACGGGCAACCTTTCGGTGTGCCAATCAGATTGTCAGCGCGCGCGCCCGCCTTTGCGACCCTCGATCAGCCAGGCCGCAACCGCAAAGCCCGCCGCCAGCAGCAACCATGCCCAACCCGGCAACAGTGCTGCCACATTCACATCTGCCGTAAGGTACGCCTCGCGCGGCGTTACCCCGATCCAGCCGCGCCCGGTTGCGGGCCGCCCGTCGCGCACCTGCCGGATATCGGGTATTCCATCTTCAAGCCGGGTCACCCCGCCGCGCGTTGGCGCCGCAACCGGTGCCAGCAGATCACCCGAGGCAATCGTGTCGACAAACTCGCGCGGGGCTGAGGGGCCGACCGCGATCACCCGCGTCAGATCCCCCTGTTCCAGCCGGTACAGCCCCAGCATCGGCGCGGTCCACGCCGTCTCATACTTGCCCGGCGCCACTTCCGGCAGCGTCAGTTCGGCTTGCGCCCCGTCCGGCCCGGTGATGGTCAGCGGGCCGGGCGGCTCCTCGGCCAGCGACCGGCGGGTGATGGTCAGGGCCTGACCCTTGGCCATCGCGGTCAGCGTCTCCTCTTCCAGCTCCGGCTCTTTCAGCATCCAGTGTGCCAGACGGCGCAACAGTTCCAGCTGCGGCCCGCCGCCTTCATAGCCGCGCCCCCAAAGCCACGCCTGATCTGAGGCCAGCACCGCAACCCGGCCCTGTTCCACCCGGTTCAGCACCAGCAAAGGCCGGTCGCCCGGCCCGGTCATCAGCACCTGCCCCGCAGTCTGCACCACCTCGACCAGCCGGAACCAGCGGCCCCAGCCCCCCTTGGGTGCCAGCGCCTCCAGCCCCTCGGTCACCGGATGGCGGCGGCCAAGGTCGGTCAGCGCCGGGCGAAAGCCTTCTTCAATCACCTGCGCTGTTGGTTCAACGGGTAGAATCTCGGCCATGGGCGAGCGGTAGAGGCTGTCAACCGCACCAAATTCCGGCCCGGCGGCGACCAGTACGGTGCCGCCCTGTTTGACATAATTGACCACGTTTTCGATGTAGGACATCGGCAGGATGCCCCGCATCCGGTAGCGATCAAAGATGATCAGATCGAATTCATCGATCTTTTCGACGAACAGCTCGCGCGTTGGAAAGGCGATCAGGCTCAACTCGTCGACCGGAATGCCATCCTGCTTTTCCGGTGGCCGCAGGATGGTGAAATGCACCAGATCGACGCTGGCATCCGACTTCAACAGGTTGCGCCAGACCCGTTCCCCGGCATGTGGCTCGCCCGAAACCAGCAGCACCCGCAGCCGGTCGCGCACGCCGTTCACCTGCACCACGGCGGCATTGTTGCGGTCGGTCAGCTCGCCCTCGACGTCCGCAACTGAAAACTGCAGCACGTTCATCCCGCCATGCGGCAGCGTCACCGGCAGCTCCAGCGGTTCGCCCACCGGCACCGCAAAGGTCGAAGGCTCATCCGCGTCGACGGTGATCGTCAGGTCCACGACGGCCCCCGCCGAGGCGGGAACCGCGCCCAGATCCTCGATCTCCAGCGTCAGGATGAATTCCTCGCCCATGATCGCGAAGGCGGGAGCGTTCTTGACCACCAGCCGGCGGTCCCAATCCGCCTTGCGGCCGGTCAACAGCACCTGCAACGGCGCGGGCAGGTTCGGGGCCAGCCCCAGATCATGCACCTGTCCGTCGGTGATCACGATGGCACCGGCCACGCGGGCACGCGGCTCCTCAGCCAGCGCCTCGGCCAATGCGGTCAGCGCCAGCGTGCCCGCATCCTCCTCGCCATCCCCCAGCCGGTGAATGCGCAATTCGGTGTTCGGCAAGGCGGCCACTTCGGCCTCGACCGCCGCCACCGCGCGCACGGTCTGATCGGTCCGGTCGCCCAGACCCTGCGACGCGCTTTCGTCCACGATCAGCAGCACGATATCGGTCAGAGGTGCGCGTTCTTCTTCCTGCAGTGCCGGGTTCGCCAGCGCCGCCAGCAGCACCAGCCCGGCCAGGCCGCGCAGCCACCAGCCCGACAGCCCGCGCCACAGCGCCAGCGCCACCAGCAGCACGGCGATGGCCGCAAACGCAAAAATCAACGGCCACGGCAGCAGCGGATCAAAGATCAGCTCTCGGGTCATTGGCCCAACCTTTCCAGCAGGGCCGGCACATGCACCTGATCAGACTTATAGTTCCCGGTCAGCACATGCATGATCAGGTTGATCCCGAAGCGGTAGGCGATCTCGCGCTGCCGCTCACCGGCGAAACCGCGCCCGACGGGCAGCAGGGGCACCCCGATGTCATCGGTGGCCCAGGCCGCCGCCCAATCGTTGCCGCCAATCACCACCGGCGTGACCCCGTCGTTGAGGTTGCGAAACGGCATGCCTTCGGCGGCGTCTTCGGTGGTTGCCGGGGCCGCTTCGACCCAGATCGCGCCCTGCGCGTGCCGGCCCGGAAATTCCTGCAGCAGATAAAACGTCCGGGTCAGCACATGGTCCGCCGGGATCTGTTCCAGCGGTGGGATGTCCAGACCCGCCGCAATCGCCTGCAACGCCTGCCCTTCGGGGGTTGATGCGCCAAAACCCGCCACATCGGCATCGCGGGTATCAAACAGGATCATGCCACCGGTGCGCAGATAGTCGTTCAGCTTTTCATAGGCTTCCGCCGAGGGCAGCTTTTGTCCCACCGTCACCGGCCAGTACAGGAATGGAAAGAACGCCAGCTCGTCGCGCTCGATATCCACGCCGATCGGCAGCGCCGGTTCAATCGTGGTGCGTTCCCACAGCCGGTCGCCAAGCCCGGTCAGCCCGGCCTCTGCCAGATCATCGATCTGCTGATCGCCGGTCAGCACATGCGCCAGCACCACCACCGATGTCGCCTGCACGGCAAAGTCGTCGCCCGGCAGCGCCTCTTGTGCGCGCGCCTGCGGGGCTACCGCGAACGCCAGCCCTGCCACGGCCAGAATCGCCGCACCCCGCCGCAGGCCGCTCAACCGCCCCGCAACCCACAGCGCCGCAAGAATATCCAGCAGCAGCAACCCCATCGCGCCGCTGAGGAACCCACCTTTCAGCGATTGCGCCGTCTGCCCTTCCAGCCCTTCGACCGCAGTGCCCAGCGGCCATTCGGCGGCCACAAGCTTGGTCTCCGCGCCGATCACGTTCAGCGCCACCCGCCGGTCCGCCCCGGCATACAGCCCCGGTGGCAACGCGCTGGCAGGCCCGGTGGCAATCGCGCCGGCCAGATCTTCGCCCGCCACACCGGCCACTTCGCCCGCGTCGGACAGTTGCCCATACGCATCCAGCACCACTTCCGGCACCCAGACCTGTCCTGCCAGATCCTCGGCCTCGGGCAGCGCGGGCCGGGTGGAAACTGCCAACCGTTCCAGCATCGCCACAAAAAGACCCGACAGGGGCAGTGTCGACCATTCGGCATTTGCCGTCACGTGCACCAGCACCACCTGCCCGTCGCCCACCACCTTGCGGGTGACCAAGGGCGTGCCGTCTTCCAGCGCCGCAATCGTCCGCGCGCCCAGATCGGGGTCGGGCTGTGCCAGAACCTGCTCCTTCACGGTCACATCCGCTGGCGCAGGCAGGCCAAAGAACGGCGAGCCTTCGGCAAACGGGGCCAGCCCCTTCGGTTCGCCCCAGCTCATCGTGCCGCCGACTGA
>NZ_JANMET010000081.1:0-3230 GCF_031377265.1 Tabrizicola sp.
CGAGACGATCCAGAACCATTCCGGCGTCCCGGCCAGCACCGGCCAGAGCCGCGCCATCAGGAACAGCCCCGCCTTCACCATGGTGGCCGAATGGAGGTAGGCCGAAACCGGCGTGGGTGCGGCCATGGCGTGCGGCAGCCAGAAATGGAACGGGAACTGCGCCGATTTGGTGAAGCAGCCCAGAAGGATCAGGATCAGCGCGGGCAGATACCAGTCAGAGGCGCGGATCGCCTCGCCCTGCTGCAGGATCACCGACAGGTCATAGCTGCCCGCAACCTCGCCCAGGATCAGCATCCCCGCGATCATCGCGAGGCCCCCTGCCCCGGTCACGGCCAGCGCCATCCGCGCGCCCTGCCGGCTTTCGGGCAAATGCTTCCAGTAGCCGATGAGCAGGAAGGAAGAGAGGCTGGTCAGCTCCCAGAAGATCAGGAGAAGGAGGATGTTATCGGACAGAACGATGCCGACCATCGCGCCCTTAAACAGCATGAGGAAAGTGTAGAACTGCCCCATTGGATCGGACCTTGAGAGGTAGAAGCGGGCATAAAGGATGATCAGCAGGCCGATGCCGAGGATCAGGCCTGCGAACAAAAGGCCAAGCCCGTCGAGGAAGAAATTGGCGTTGAGGCCGAGCGCGGGGAGCCAGTCGATCCGGGATTGGACCACCTCGCCACGCAGCACGGCGGGGACGTGGAGCGCGAGAAGCAGAAGTGCTGCGGCAGTGACCAAGCCTGCGGCCAGGGCGCAAGCATTGCGTCCAGTGCGGAACATCAGGCCGGGAAGAAGCGCGCCAATGAAGGGGAGTGCCGCAATCAGGGCGAGAGACATGTGGGGCGGCTTCCTCGTCGGGCGATGGCGTTCTGTTGCGTCGTCTTGCGTCGCGGCGGGTTTCGCATGATGTGCGGGTTACAGACAGATAATCAAGCCCTAGTACAACCCTGATCGGGGGAGCCGTCCTCGGCCCCATTGAGGGCCCTCGGACGGCGTTTCCACGGAGAAGCGTCGGGCGGCGCTTGGGGGACTGCGGCAGCATGAGTATTTGCGCAAGCTGGAATCAGTAACGTGTGCTTAATCTTTTGCGGGTCATCCTGCGACTGCGGTACAGGGAGGAGTCCCGATGACCGTCAAGATGGAAGTCGCCCCGATCGCGTGGGAAGCTCTCCCTGCGCACCGTAGCAGTGCCGTCGGTCGGGGCGCGTTCGTGCCTGTGATTCCAGCTTGCAGGAAATACTCCCGCCGGAGGCACCCGCCGCTGCAGCGTGCGCGCCACAGCAGACGTGTCGACGCCGATGCCGCCCGGGCCAACGGAGCCAAGTCGGCCCTTTGGGCCGCGCAGGCGACACCCATCACATGCCGCGGAACGCGGCTCCGCCGGATCACCGGTGGCCAGATGGGCTGCCGTCGGCTCAGACAGCCTCGGCGAGACCCTCGGGCAGCTTGGCGCCGGTCATGTAGGCCACCGCGTCCGACATCGAGTGTTCTTTGGGGTTGATCACTGCCAACCGCCGTCCCAGCCGGTGGATATGAATGCGGTCGGCCACTTCGAACACATGCGGCATGTTGTGGCTGATCAGGATGATCGGGATGCCGCGCGCGCGGACGTCGCGGATCAGTTCCAGCACCCGCCGGCTTTCCTTGACGCCAAGCGCCGCCGTTGGCTCGTCAAGGATGACGACCTTGGAGCCGAAGGCAGCGGCACGGGCCACGGCCACGCCCTGACGCTGGCCGCCGGACAGGGTTTCCACCGTCTGGTTGATGTTCTGAATGGTCATCAACCCCAGTTCCGACAGCTTGTCGCGGGCGAATTTCTCCATCCTTGGCCGGTCCATCTGACGAAAGATCGTCCCCATCAGGCCGGGCTTCAGCCATTCGCGGCCAAGAAACATGTTGTCCGCGATCGACAGCGCAGGCGACATGGCGAGGTTTTGATAGACCGTCTCGATCCCTTCGGCGCGCGCATCTTCCGGCGAGCGGAAATGCACTTCGCGGCCTTCCAGTTCGATGCTGCCGTGATCGGGGGCGACAGCGCCGGACAACGCCTTGATCAGCGTCGACTTGCCGGCACCGTTGTCGCCGATGACGCCGAGGATCTCACCGGGCATCAGCTCGAAATCTGCGCCGTTCATCGCAACGACCGTGCCGTAGCGCTTCATCAGGCCGCAGGCCCGCAGAACCGGTTGAACTTCACTCATTGCGACGCCCTCCGAAGCCATTGGTCAAGTGCAACAGCGATGATCACAAGGCAGCCTGCCGCGAACATCTGCCAGTAGTCGTCCACCCCCGCCAGCGACAGGCCGGTGTTGAACACGCCCACGATGAAGGCGCCAAGAACCGATCCGATGATCGACCCGCGTCCGCCAAACAGCGAGGTGCCGCCGATCACCACAGCGGTGATCGAGGCGAGGTTGATCGTGGAAAAGGCGATTGGTGAAACCGAGCCGACGCGGCCAATGGCGATCCAGGCGGCAAAGCCGCAGATCAGGCCTGCCACCACGTAGACCGAGATCAGCACGCGACTGACCCGGATGCCCGACAGCATGGCTGCTTCGGGATCATCGCCGATGGCATGCACATGCCGGCCCCAGGCCGTATGGTTCAGCACGTACCAAAGCACGGCGGCCAGCAGGAACAGGGTGATCCCGCCAAGGCTGAGGCTGGCGCCGCCCATGTTGAAGCTTTGCCCAAACCACAGCAGACCGGGCGCGGTCGCCTCGATATCGACGTTTCGGATGGATTCAGACTGCGAATACCACAGCGTCAGCGCCGAAAAGATCGACAGCGTTCCCAGCGTCACGATGAACGGTGGAAGCTTGATGCGCGCAACCAGCACACCGTTTACGGCACCCATCATCGCCCCGAAGCCCAGGCCGATCAGCACTGCAACAAGCATCGGCACGCCGGAAAACACAGCGAGGTTGCCCATGATCAACGAGCACAGCACAAGGATCGCGCCCACCGACAGGTCGATTCCCGCAGTCAGGATCACCAGCGTCTGCGCCAGCGCCACAAAGCCCGTGACCGTCACCTGTTTCAACACGGTGGACAGCGCGCCCATCCCGAAAAACCGTGGCGCGATGATCGAAAAAATGGCGATCGAGATCAGCAGCACAAGGGCCGGGATCATCGTCGGATAGACCCGCAGGAAGTTTCGCATGACATGCGTGAAGGACTTGTCGTCTTTTTCGAAGGAGGCAACGACAGTGTCGGCCTTGGCGAGCGTCGCCTCATAGTCG
>NZ_JANMET010000132.1:0-4456 GCF_031377265.1 Tabrizicola sp.
TACGTTCAAGAAATGCAAGGCCTGCCATTCGGTCATTGCCCCGGACGGAACCGAGATTCAAAAGGGTGGCAAGACCGGCCCCAACCTCTATGGCATCATCGGGCGCGCCGTCGCTTCTGACCCTGATTTCAAGTACGGCGAAGGCATCCTTGCCCTCGGCGCGACAGGCGCGGTCTGGGACGAAGCCTCGCTGGCCACCTACGTCGTCGATCCTGCCGCTTATCTGAAAACCGCTACCGGTGACGATGCAGCCAAGTCGAAGATGTCATTCAAGCTTGCCGCCGGTGGCGAGGATGTCGCGGCCTATCTCGCCTCGGTCACCCAATAAACCTCGGGCACATCCACCCAAAAGCGCGGCCTTCCTCCGGAGGGTCGCGCTTTTTCATTGCCCTGCGGCGATGCGCCGCCCCGCAAATCTGCCTGCCGGCCTGATTTTTGGGCCTGCGGCAAAGTCAGACATTGCGACAACCCGCCAGCCCCAGTAAAGACATCTGCACAAGGGAACCGGGCGGACCGGGTCAACCGACCGCCGTTTGTCCATATGCAATATGACCAAAGCGGGAGACGCCAATGGCGGACGCAGCCATCCATGGCCACGAACATCACAAACCCGGGTTCTTCACCCGCTGGTTCATGTCGACAAACCACAAGGACATCGGGATCCTTTACCTCTTTGCCGGCGGTCTTGTCGGTCTGATCTCGGTCATCTTCACCGTCTACATGCGGATGGAGCTGATGCACCCCGGCGTGCAGTACATGTGCCAGGAAGGCCTGCGCCTTGTGGCTGATGCCGCCGCGACCTGCACGCCAAACGGCCATATCTGGAACGTCACCATCACCGCCCACGGCATCCTGATGATGTTCTTCGTGGTGATTCCCGCGCTCTTCGGCGGCTTTGGCAACTACTTCATGCCGCTGCAGATCGGCGCGCCGGACATGGCCTTCCCGCGGATGAACAACCTGTCGTTCTGGCTGTTCATCGCCGGCACCTCGCTTGCCGTGGCTTCGCTGTTCGCCCCCGGTGGCGGCGGTGACCTTGGCACCGGCGCGGGCGTGGGCTGGGTGCTGTACCCGCCGCTGTCCACCACCGCCGAAGGCGGCTATGCGATGGACCTCGCGATCTTTGCCGTGCACCTCTCCGGTGCCTCGTCGATCCTTGGCGCGATCAACATGATCACCACGTTCCTGAACATGCGCGCCCCCGGCATGACCATGCACAAGGTGCCGTTGTTCGCCTGGTCGATCTTCGTCACCGCCTGGCTGATCCTGCTGGCACTTCCCGTGCTGGCCGGTGCCATCACCATGCTGCTGACCGACCGCAACTTCGGCACCACGTTCTTCTCGCCCTCGGGCGGCGGCGACCCGGTGCTGTATCAGCACATCCTGTGGTTCTTCGGCCACCCGGAGGTGTACATCATCATCCTGCCGGCCTTCGGCATCATCAGCCAGGTCATCGCCACGTTCTCCAAGAAACCGATCTTCGGCTATCTGCCGATGGTCTATGCGATGGTCGCCATCGGCGTGCTCGGCTTCGTCGTCTGGGCGCACCACATGTACACTGTCGGCATGTCGCTGACCCAGCAGTCCTACTTCATGCTGGCCACGATGGTGATCGCGGTGCCCACCGGCATCAAGATCTTCTCCTGGATCGCCACGATGTGGGGCGGCTCGGTTGAATTCAAGACACCGATGCTGTTCGCCTTCGGCTTCCTGTTCCTGTTCACCGCCGGTGGCGTGACCGGGATCGTGCTGAGCCAGGCTGCCGTCGACCGCGCCTACCATGACACCTACTATGTCGTCGCGCACTTCCACTACGTGATGTCGCTGGGTGCGGTGTTCGGCATCTTCGCCGGCATGTATTTCTGGATCGGCAAGATGTCGGGCCGCCAGTATCCGGAATGGGCGGGCAAGCTGCACTTCTGGATGATGTTCATCGGCTCGAACCTCACCTTCTTCCCGCAGCACTTCCTGGGCCGCCAAGGCATGCCACGCCGCTACATCGACTATCCTGAGGCGTTTGCCTACTGGAACTGGTTCTCCTCGATGGGCGCGTTCCTCTCGTTCGCCTCGTTCGTGTTCTTCATCGGCATCGTGTTCTACACGCTCCTCTGGGGCCGCCGGGTGACCGAGAACAACTACTGGAACGAATATGCCGACACCCTGGAATGGACCCTGCCTTCGCCGCCGCCCGAACACACGTTCGAGCAGCTGCCCAAGCGCGAAGACTGGGACAAGCAGCACACCCACTGAGGCTGCAACAGACACGAAAGGCCCCGGAGCGATCCGGGGCCTTTTGCGTTTTTTTGCAGGGACGGAGCGGACGTAGTCGACATTACCTACGGCGACGGGCTGGACACCCGCATCGTCTGGCGCGGTGCATCACAGGCGTCAGCGCGCCTTGCATCAATCTGGCCCAAGTACCGGGCTGCCGAAGGCACACCACGCCCGCCCCGCCAACACCGCGCCGGTCGCGCCGTTTGGCAACGGAGTGTTTCCATCTGAGCGGGTTCGGCGGGCTTGACATACCCCCCCCGGTTGTGTTTTTTCATCGCCAAAAGGCGAAATCGGAGTAGCTGATGAAATTGAAACAGCTCCTGTTCATTCCAGCCGCGATAGTTATGTCAACAAGCATTTTAGCCAGTGCCGAGACCCAATGCTCTGAACCCATCGGGCCTGAGGCTGCGCTGGACGCGGGCGTTACGGCGGTCTTCGAGAGCCACATGGCGACCAATTTTTTGAACGGAGAGGGTGGGTTCTTAGGAAGTGTCACCTATCAAGGACTTGAAGACTTCCTTGCGCGCAACCCGGGCTGCTGCACCTTCTCCACAAGTGGGAGTGAGGGTTTTGTGCCCACACCAGAATGGCAGGAGAGATATTCATTCTATGGTTTTGTGAGCGCGACGTACAAAGCGTACCGGGTAAAAGATGGCGCGGCCGAGAAGGAAGTCGACCGTACTACAGAGGTTGCTATCACCACCTGCGGCAAAGCAATCTGGTATGATATGGACGACGACAATTGGTAAAGCTAAGGAGGCTTGTGCATGATGCTACCGAGTTTAAGCAGTGTCGTTACGAAATACCTCTATGGATCGGACAGCGCACCCAACACTTTCGTCAATCCCAACCTGATAAGGCCCGAAATTGAAGTAACTGCACTTCCTCCGATAAGCTCTCAGGAGTTCATGGCCGGTCCCGGCAGGTTTGCGCTTGCATCTTCATTTACGATAGTCAGCGATTTCTTTGATGAGGTGAATGGATATGATGTCGCTCAGCTGTTCATCGGTCAGACCGGCAATGAAGTCCGCCTGACAAAGGAACAATGGGCGAATGTATTGGGACTCGGCTCGTACGGACTTTCTATCGACCACAAAGATTTCGATGACGGACAAGACAATTTTGCTGAGCGGGTCTTTCTTTGGGGTAACACTTCCTTTCAGATATCAGATGCAGAGTTTGTCGTCACCCGAACGATGAACGAAGACGGAACCTACACCTACACCAAGGCAATCGACAACTTTGCTGTCCTGCCACGGCAGGGCACTGGTGAGAACTTTGACTTTGTGTCCAGCGATGGTACCACGACGCAAACCCAACACGTGTCACAGCATGCGGTTGATCCTTCCGGGATTGGCCGACGGGTGGACATGACTTTTGTTGACGATGTGCCGCGCGAAACATTCACCGAAGCTGATTATTGGGAAAATGCTGCTCAGTTTGACGATCTCGGCTACGGCGCATTTGAATACAATTTACCACGGCAGTTGCAGCTGCAGAGTGGCACTCAGCAAATATTTGACTCGCTGTTTTCAGATGGAATTACATCCGCTGTTGAAGCCGAAAAGCTGGTTGTCTATGGAACTAACGAAAGCGATACCTTCTCGGGGTGGACCACGCCTGAGGGGATCAACTTGCTCCAGCAATACGAGAATGCTGGTCCGTACTCATTCCTTATGCCCCAATTTCAGCTGGCGCTGAACGGCCTTATCTACGTTGCCGGGGGAGGCGAAGACGTCGTTAATGGCACTTCGGTGGACGACGTCCTATTCGGCGGCCAAGGCGGCGACCATCTCTTTGGCGGCGGGGGCGATGACTTCATCTTCTTCGATGCCGAAGACTTGGCGTCCGGTACAGTCAGCGGCGGCGCGGGGCGGGATGCGGCCTGGGCCATCGGCCCTGACGCAATCGACGCCGACATGCTGGCGATGGCGGTGGAGGTTCTGATCGGCGGCAGTGGCGCTGACACCATCACCTTGTCCGGGGCCGACAGCCTGATGGCCGCCGGGGGCTACGGGGCGGATATGTTCGACATTCTCTCCGGCGAGGGGCTGGACACCCGCATCGTCTGGGGCGGGGGTGGCGCCGATGTCTTCAACTTCACCGGCGAATGGGCACAGCTTGGCATTCTGGTGGCCACCGTCACCGGCCTTACCGCTGCCAATTTCGCCTCTTTCACCCT
>NZ_JANMET010000193.1:0-3651 GCF_031377265.1 Tabrizicola sp.
AACACGATGTTGATCGCCGACACGACGGTCCCGTGGGCTTCTGAGTGGCTGCATCATTATGAGATATGGCACCTCTATGGAGCGTGGCGTGGCGCAAACGCTCCCGGGCCAATCTCCATCCGTGAAATGAGGGAGCTTGAGAGCGAGGCACATGATGGCTAGGGGGCGCAGCCCGTCACTGATTGCTCGGATGGTGGTTTGGGGACGCGCCGGCGGTCGATGTCAGTTTGCCGGCTGTGGAAAACGGCTGGACGGTGATCTTGTCACCGGCGACCTTAACAAGAACCAATCATACCTGGCGCATATCATCGCCTCCGATCCAGGGGGCGAACGCGGTGATCCAGTGTTGTCTCATCAGCTGTCAGATGCTCCAGAGAACTTGATGCTGATGTGCGATCCACACCACAGGGAGATCGACGATCCCCAAAAAATTCAGCGCTACACGGTCGAGACTCTCCGAGAGATGAAGCGGCGCCATGAAGACCGCCTGGATCGGCTTATGTCTAACCCGAGTGCAACTGCGGCGCACATCCTACGGATCAGCGCGACGGTCGGTGACAACGAGACCGCTGTTCCTCTCAAAGCTTGCATCGACGCATTGACACCCAACTTCACCTTGGCAGACCGCGCTCCGATCGACATCAAGATCAGGGGAATGGACCACAAAGACAGTGACCCGACATACTATCCCACCGAGATTGGAAACCTGCGAGCGAGGTTTGATCGAGAGATTCGTGGCCGCTACCAAGAAGGCGATCTCGAGCACCTCGCAATCTTTGGATTCGCGCCGATCCCCATTCTAATGGAGCTTGGTCGTTTGCTGTCAGATCTTTCGGAAGCAACCGTTTACGGGCGCCATCGCGAGCCAAACCCCGGCTGGACCTGGCCAAACGACGGCGAAGGGCTCAACTTTGGCCGAGTTGTTGGACCGGCTGGATCGAAGACTGTGGCACTCAAACTTTCTGTAACCGCTGAGATTACTGACGATCGTGTTCGCGCGGCACTTCCAGGACAAGATGTGTCAATCTGGGAAATCCGGAGCAGCCGCATTGGGGCAAACGAACTTCGCAATCAAGCGGATCTTGCAGGTTATCGAATTTTGGTTGGAAAGATCTTCGACGAGATACGAGCCCAGCATGGACCGGACGTCGAACTGTCTGTTTTTCCAGCGGTGCCGACAACTTGCGCCATTGAATTTGGGCGTGTTTGGCAGCCCAAAGCGCACCTTTCGTTCGACGTCTACGATCAGACGCAAGCTGAAGGCTTTATCCTCCGCCATCGGATCGGCCCCGCGCGAAAGGTTAGCGCAACTTCGTAACGACCAGGCCGCGTAGCATGTGCAACAGGCTTTCTCGAGCGGCTGTGTGCTGCCGTGGCTGTGGGCAGGAACGATTACACCCTGATCCGCTGCCTCAGGCGGGCATAAAGCTGGATCCCCGGCTGGTGCTCGAGTTCAATAGCTACCGCAAAATCTTGCGCCACTTCCTGATCTTCGGCCCAACCTCCTATGCATCGCACAACAAGATAATACTCGTCGCCATACTCGGTTGTGTCTTTTTGATAGGTCTTTGCCGCAGTCTGTAAGGTATTCCCGTCCCGCCGGTTCGGCGTTGGTTCGAGATTGCATTTGAAACGGTTTGGAATATCTGGCGGGTCCCCCTCGTCGGCACCTCGCGCCCGGAAATGCTCAGACAGATCCTCTACATCGCAGCCGCGCAGCAGACGGAAGTTCATTTTCGTCCCGATGTACTCAGCGCGGGTACGTCGGACAGGTGGGTTGAACGCCAGAGACACCCTGATAGTTCGTCGACCGTTTCCCTGAAACTCTGGTGGGATCGGAACTCGATAGACCGCGAACTGGTTAATCTCCAATCGCGCTTCCGAATAGAGCACCACGCGATGATCGTCTGAATAGGCGGCCCGGAGGGTGTCGACCTGCCCATTGCCGCAGATTCGAGCCTTGTCATCTTCACTAAGCGCCGCAAGCACCTGCCCGGCTGGATCAGGGAATGTCGCCGCACCTGCCAAAAGTGCACGGATCAGGTTTGAAGACGCCCAAGGAAAGCGGCGTAGCAGATGAGCCGCCTTGTTGGCTAGCATCGGAGCCGAATAGGAGGTCCCGTGCCCGCTGGTTAGCAGTTGGCGAAGGAAGTCGTGGTTGAGCGTAATCACCCCAGCTTCAGCAAACATCGGCGCGCCCTGAAGCCGTGCTGACGGCGCATCAAACACTAGTGTGCCGCCGACATCGATAAAGTCTGGCTTCCTGATTCCGGCGGCGCCCGGCCCAGATCGTGTAAAGGGCGAGGGTTCCATGGCGTTGGTGATCGATTGCACGTGGGCATCGTGCAAATGCCGAGTGCCCAAACCTGAACCATTTGCGAGGGATCCGACCGTGACGATGTTTGCTGCTCCAGCCGGCTCGAAGAGCCGGTTGGCTGCTTCAAGCAAGTAGCTGGGGTACTCGGTTAGTCCCTGCTCGACCGCAGCCCCGGCGCGGGGCATTCGGTTTCCAGCCGAGACGAAGATCAGAATGTCGAGTTCGCGTACCAATTCATCGAGCGTAGCGGCCCACGGCCCGACCCTCCCGACCTCATTACGGGCCCTACTATCTCCGAGTGACAGGACGAAGATCCGACAGCCGTAATCTGCGTGAAGTCGCCCAATCGCCTCACGCATCTGGCTGGGCAACGTCCGCCGCTCGTAAAAGCTGCCATCGTCCTGAACAACTTTGGCGGAGACAAGTCTTGCGTTAGGTTGGACTAGTTGACCCGGAGCGAGTCCGCGAAGGTCCCCAAATACGGCAACGCCTGCCACGCGTGTTCCGTGACCCCAAACATCTGCCGTGCCAAGTGCTGTGGGAAAGGCAGTGAAACCGGCAATACTTCCTTCCAGAAACGGGTGTTCATTCAGGCCGCTATCAAGAATACCAATCACTGGCGCGTCTGGATCAGCTGGCAGAATAGCTGGTGCATCAGGCAGTTCCATCCTGACGAGATCAACGGCCTCAAGGTCTGGGAGCGGCGGCAGGTCGATGTAGGCAATCTCGGGAACCGAGAGCAGAGGACGCAACGCCTTTCCAGCGGCACTGGCGCGCAAAAGGGTGATTGAGGGACCAATGTAAGTGTCGTGTACTTCGCCATTCTGAGCGTTGATAAAGGCCTCTATCTCATTTGCTTTGCGCTGCCGCGCCGCGCGTCCCCCGAAATCCCAAAGCTCGACATCGACGGTATAGACTTGGTCGTCCCGCAGATCGGTGGCGTCCGTTAACCCGGCTTCCCGGAACCGAATACCGATGCGATCCCGGGGCGCCAACGTTCCAACATCTTCGATTCGAGATACGAAGCCTTCGTATCGCCGACTTGCCTGTCCGGCAGGGATTGGGCCGTCGTAGGCTTCAAGGCGTCGAATGAGTGCGGCAAGATCGCCGGCAGAAGAGAACAGGACAATGTTCTTGTCATCGTCGCTAGACAGCAAAGTCAGGCCAAGCGCCTGCCAGTCCTCCTCAAGAAGCATCCCATTCATTCTGACTCGAAGAACTAAGGACGGATCAACAAACTGTGCGGGGCGATTTCGGAGCTGCGCTTCGACAGCGGCCTCCACTTCAGTCCTGACCCGTCGACCGTATCCACCGCCGCGTGGTGGGGTTGGCCC
>NZ_JANMET010000221.1:0-8201 GCF_031377265.1 Tabrizicola sp.
GATCAAGTCCGGGGCGGGTATCCTGCGGGTCACAGGAGCGCCTCCAGTTTGGCCGGATCGAAGTTGGGGCCGGGGACGAGTTCGACGCCTTTTTTGGACATGCGAACCTCGACGCCGGCGGCGATCAGGGCGGATTTCAGGGCATCGACCGCGGAGAAGTCCTTCGAGGCCAGCGCGGCAGTGCGGGCTGACGTAAACCTGTTCAGCATCTCTTCCACGCGGTCAACAGTGGCCTTACTTAGTCCAACAGCTCTTACGCTGTGGCCAGCAGAGAATTCGTTCTCGACGCTTTGGGCGGCAAAAGGTGCAAACTTCGCCTCTATTCCGTCGGGATAGAACCCAAGCAAGTTGAGGGTACCAAGGAGAGCAACATAGTCCTGCTCTTTCAAATATTTGTTGAGGTGGGTTAGCGCCAAGGCAGTGTTCAGATCGTTTGCCAAGGCATCGACCACTTCATCTGGCGCCTTCACTGAAGGTCGATGAACAAAGGGCAAAGAGAGCGGGTCAGCTTGAAAAAGCTCGGCAATCTTCCTTAGCGTCACCTCTGCCTGCCGCGCCTTCTCTGCCGTCCAGTCCATCGGGCTGCGGTAATGCGTCATCAGGAAGACAAACCGGATAACCTCGCCCGGCACCCCCTGATCCAGCAAATCGCGCACGGTGAAGAAGTTGCCCAAGGACTTGGACATCTTCTTGCCCTCGACCTGCAGCATCTCGTTGTGCAGCCAGTAATGCGCAAAGTCGCCATGCGGGTGGGCGCAGGCGGATTGGGCGATTTCGTTTTCGTGGTGGGGGAATTGCAGATCAAGGCCGCCGCCGTGGATGTCGAAGCTGTCCCCCAGCAGCTCTTGCGCCATCGCGGAGCATTCGATGTGCCAGCCGGGGCGGCCTTTGCCCCATGGCGAAGCCCAGCCGGGTTCTTCGCCCGAGGAGGGTTTCCACAGGACGAAATCCATCGGGTCTTCCTTGAAGGGCGCGACCTCGACCCGCGCGCCTGCGATCATGTCGTCGACCGAGCGGCCTGAAAGCTTGCCGTAGTCCTTGTAGGACCGGACGCGGAACAGGACGTGGCCGTTCGCTTCATAGGCATTACCCTTGGCAATCAGGTCGGCCGTCATCGCCACCATCTGCTCAATGTAGTCCGTCGCGCGCGGCTCATGGTCTGGCCGCTGCGCCCCCAGCGCGTCCATGTCGGCGTGATACCAGGCAATGGTTTCCTCGGTCCGCTGGTGGATCAGATCCTCCAGCGTGCCCGCAGCGCCTGCCTTTTGGCGCCGCAGCGCCTCGGCGTTGATCTTGTCGTCGACGTCGGTGAAATTGCGGACGTAGGTGACGTGATCCGGGCCGTAGAGGTGGCGCAGCAGGCGGTTGAGCACGTCAAATACGATGACGGGCCGGGCATTGCCCAGATGCGCACGGTCATAGACGGTGGGGCCGCAGACATACATCCGCACGTTCGACGGATCGATCGGGGTGAAGTCCTGCTTCGCCCGCGCCTTGGTGTTGTACAGTCTCAGGCCCGCCATGGTCGTTTCCCCAAAAGATGGCACAAGGCCGCAAACCCGTTGATCCCGGCGGGGCTTACCAATTTCGACTGTGCTTGGAAACAGAAGACCGGGCCCGCCTGACGGATGTCAGCAGGTAATGCAGCAAATGAGGGTGCCGTTGGTCTTCATGCGAACCGTCCTACACCGATGCGACGCACCGCGCAACGGATTTGCGTGGCCTGAAGCGTGCAGGGTCAGTTGCCCGAACGGCTGAATTTGCTGCGCGGATCAGGCCCGATGCTGAGCCAGCCTGCGATGGTGCGGGCGACATGCGCAGTGATCTGGGATTTCTGCGTCTCGCCCCGCTGGCGCGCGGCGCGCATCGCATCACCCGACAAGGCAGGCAGTTCAGCCTTGATCGGCGCCGGCCCGGCCAGAATGGCGCCGGTGTCGGCATCCACCACCTGGGCGACGAAGTTGATGTTGTGCACACCGGCATTTTTCAGTTTGGTCTCGGCTTCAAAGGTCAGGGCATGGAAGCGGGTCATGGTGATTTCGATCACCACCGCGCGCGAGCCGCGCAACCCGGCGGCACCGCGCAGCACCGCATTGCGCATGATGGTGGCAACCTGCGCCCGCCGATCGCCCAGCGGGTCTTCGCGCCAGACGATATCGGCCTTTGGCAGGTAGGTTTTCTGCTCACTCACCACGAGGGTTTGCGGCACCGAGACGCGCACGTCTGTGACCCGCCAGCCCTGCGTCACCTCGGCCGGGATCGGCTGGTCATAGTAGGTTTCGAACCCGCTGCCGACGCACGCCACCAGCAGGGTGACGGCGACAAGGCCAAGAACGGAACGGCGCGACAGCATGGGAACTCTCCAACTCGCAAAACATATGGATGTGAAGGGGCGTATACCCCAGACAGGTTAACAGTCCACCGCCTTTTGCACAGATGCGCGGTGGTCCGCAAAGGGTTGCAGGCTCTTGCTCATCCGCGTCGGGTCTGGCCAAGTGGTGCTCCGAGGGAGAGTTTGATGGACCACGATGATCTTCGCCACTGGTCAAAAGTGGCCGCCGACTGGGCACATGACTATCACAAGACGCTGCGCGACCGCCCGGTGCGCGCGCCGCTTGTACCAGGCGCGATCGGGAAACAGCTGCCAATGGCGCCGCCTGAAGACCCGGCACTTCCCGAAGTGATATTTGCCGATTTTGCCAGAATCGTGCCACCGGGGATGACCCATTGGCAGCACCCGCGGTTCTTTGCGTACTTTCCGGCCAATGCCTCGCCCGCCTCGATGCTGGCCGAACAGCTGGTCAATGCGATGGCCAGCAACGCATTGATCTGGCAGACCTCTCCCGCTGCGGCGGAAATCGAGCAGGTGATGATCGACTGGCTGCGGCAGGCGCTTGGCCTGCCGGAGGGTTTTACCGGCACAATCCATGACAGCGCCACCACAGCGACGCTGTCGGCGATCCTGACGATGCGGGAACAGGCGTTGGACTATGCCGGTTTGCGGGTGGGGTTGGCGGGTCAGCCGTCGTTGCGGGTGTATGCGAGTGCACAGACGCATTCGTCGGTCGACAAGGCGGTGCGGATCGCGGGGATCGGGCAGGACAATCTGGTGAAGGTTGCAACCGATGCGGCGAATGCGATGGACCCGGCGGCGCTTGATGCAGCGATTGCCGCCGACAGGGCGGCGGGGTTGCTGCCTGTGGGGGTGATCCTGTGCGCGGGGGGCACCTCGATCGGTGCGTTTGACCGGATTGCGGAGTGTATTGCGGTGGCAAAGGCGCGGGGCCTGCCGGTGCATGTGGATGCCGCATGGGCCGGATCGGCGATGATCTGCCCGGAGTTCCGACCGCTTTGGGCCGGGATCGAGGGCGCAGAGTCGATCGTGTTCAACCCGCACAAGTGGCTGGGCGCGCAGTTCGACTGTTCGGTGCAGTTCCTGCGCGATCCGGGTCCGCAGGTGCGCACGTTGGGGCTGCGACCGACCTATCTGGAAACGGCGGGGCGCGAGGAGACGGTGAACTTCAACGAATGGACGGTGCCGCTGGGCCGCCGGTTCCGGGCGCTGAAGCTGTGGTTCACGTTGCGGGCTTACGGGCTGGCCGGACTGCGCAGCCGGATCCGCAACCATGTGGCCTGGGCGCTTGAGGCGCGGGATGCCATTGCGGCGCTGCCGGGGTTGGTCATCGTGACCGAACTGTCGCTGGCGCTGTTCACCTTTGCTTGCGCATCGGACGCAGAGACCGAGGCGCTGCTGACACGCATCAACGATGACGGGCGGCTGTATCTGACCCAGACGCGGCATCAAGGGCGTTATCTGATCCGGGTACAGATCGGACAGTTTGACTGCACGCGCGAAGATGTCATGATGATCCCAAACACCATTGCCGAATTGATGGGATAAAACATGCTGCGCGCACTCGTTCTGGGGCTTTTGCTGCCCTTTGCTGCCTATGGCCAAACCCTGCCCGAACCGCTGAGCGATACCGTTTCGGATTACGCCGACCTGTTGCCGGCCACGACCGAGGCGGAGATTTCCGCCGTTATCACCCAGACGCGGGAGGAGACCGGGGTTCACATCGTGGTGGCAACGATGGACCGGATTTCCAACTATGGCGCCGGGGATCGGAGCATTGCCAGCTATGCCAAGGAGCTGTTCAACGCCTGGGGCATTGGCGACGTCGCGCGCAACGACGGTATCCTGATACTGGTGGCGGCAGATGACCGTGTGGTGCGCATCGCGCTTGGGTCGGCCTATGACGCTGTGTACGACGGGCGCGCGCAACGGGTGATCGACACCGCGATCTTGCCGGAGTTCAAGGCCTCGCGTTATGCCGAGGGGATTCTGGCGGGGGTAAGGTCTACCCGTGACCGGTTGGTGACGCCTTTCCTTGCGGGCAAACCGATCACCGTGGACGAAGGTTTTCCAGCCAACCCTAGCAGTTCGCTGATCTGGTTGGGCGGGCTTGGGGCTGCGGGCGCGGCGTTGTTTGGCGGGCGGGCGCTGTGGCGGTCGCGCAAGCGCTGCCCGAAATGCCAGGCGTTGACGCTGGTCCGAAGCAGCGATGTGGTGACCCCTGCCACCACGCTGAGCGAAGGCAACGGAATCCTGCATCTGTCCTGCCCGAGCTGCGGATACATCGAGCGCAGGCCCTACACGATTGCCAGGCTGGGCAGCAGCCGGTCGTCGTTTCGGGGCGGCGGTGGCGGTAGCAGCAGTGGCGGTTTTGGCGGAGGCCGGTCGTCCGGCGGCGGTGCGACGGGGCGTTGGTAAGACGATACATTGGCAAGCGAGGTTGGAAATGCGCGTTTTCCCAGCGGTAGCAGCCTGCTTTGTTTTTTCCGTCCCTGTTTATGCGAAATCATTGCAAGATCAGTTGTTTCCGACCGCAACCTCATGTTACGCACGGAACTATTCCGTCGAACACCTTGTCCGCCATCCGATGCAGCAGGTCACCAGAATTGCCCTTGCGCCCGCCCCCGAGCCGGGAGGGGTGCTGGTGCTGCGGGTTTCAATAGAACTGCGTGGCGACGCCGAGCGTTATTCCGGCATTGCATACTGCGAGGCGACGGGCCGCGACGCGCTGTCCTGCGGGATGGAGGGGGATGCCGGAAGTTTCGTGCTGACGCCTGCGCGCAATGGCGCGGTGTTGCTGGGTGTCGGGCGAAACGGGGTGGGCTTTGAGGGCTTGTCCGGCTTTGTGCATCTGGACGGGATCAGCGGCGATGACCGCGAGTTCCTGCTGCCAAAGGCCGCAGGTTGTGCGTAGCGGGCCGGGATGTTGCCACCCCGGCCCAATACCAATCAGAAGCGCAGAGAGACCCGTGCGCTGACAGTGGTTGCGTCAAGATCGACGCCCGACCCGTCAAAGTCGCTGAAGTTGTGCTGCAGCACCTCGCCGCCAACAGTCCAGCGGTCGTTTACGGAAAAGTCGACGCCCGCCCCATAGAAATAGCCGGTGTCCGACAGGCCAGCCCCACTAACCGTGGCGCTGGCCTGAGCCGCACCAGCCGTGCCATAAACCAGCGCACGGCCAAGATCGGCACCCGCCATCAACTTCAGGCGAGCCACGTCATCGAGCGTGTCGCCGGCAACAGCACCAAGGTCAATGTCCGCACTGTCCCAGTCAAGCTCGGCACCCGCAACATACTGGCCAAAATCCCAACGGTAACCTGCGTGAACACCGTAGAGATTGCCGTTGCCGTCAAGCGCGCCGCCGTTGGAATCAACGTCGCCGTAGCCAAGCTGGGCACCCGCGTAAAAGCCGCTCCAGTCCGTCGAGGGGGCGACATAGGCGGGGGCTGCCATGATTTCGGGCTCGGGTTCGGGCGTGGCCATGCCGCCGGCAAAGGCGGGCATCGCAAGCGTTGCCGAGGCAAATAGGATTGCAATTGTCTTCATTTTTTCTGCTCCTTTTCAGGCCGCTGTCCCGACAAAGATCGGGTTGATCGCAGCATGACCCCTATTTTGGGGCTAAGCAGAAGGGTTACAACCATTTGTATTTTTCAGTTTATGTCTTTCAACCCGATCGGGCAAAGTCTCGCGCAGGCAAACGGTTGAACCGGCGAAACGGCGCCGGTTCCATCGGCTTAGACGCGATCGGCCAAATCCAGCCACTCGGCTTCGGCCGCCTGCAATGCGGCTTGGCGATCGGTCAACGCCTGCGTCGCCTTTTGAAATTTCATCGGTTCGCGGGTGAAAAGGTCTGGGGTGCTCAACAGCTCGACCAGCTTTGCGACCTCAGTCTCCAGACGTTCGATGACGCCGGGCAGATCTTCAAGCCGCTTGCGCTCGGTGAAGCTGACGCTGGCTGCGGGGCGCACCGGATCATCGCGGCGGGGCACCGGTTTGGCATTGCCGCGCACGGCTGCCTCGGCCTCGGCGACACCACGCTGGGCGGCATAGTCGGACCAGCCGCCGGGAAACGCCATCGCCCGCCCCTGCCCTTCAAGCGCCACGGTGGCGGTGGCGATGCGGTCGATGAAATCGCGGTCGTGGCTGACCAGAAGGACGGTGCCGTCATAGTCGGCAAGGATATCTTGCAGCAGATCAAGGGTTTCGACGTCAAGATCGTTGGTCGGTTCGTCGAGGATCAGCAGGTTGGACGGGCGCGCCATGATCTTGGCCAGCAACAACCGTGCCTTTTCGCCGCCCGACAGGCTTTTCACCGGGGCGCGGGCTTGCCGTTCGTCAAAGAGGAAGTCCTTGAGGTAGGCCACCACGTGCTTTGGCACACCGCGCACCATCACCTGGTCAGACGCGCCGGAGACCCGCATCATCGGATCGCCGGTCAGGTTATCCCACAGGCTGGCCTCGGGTGCCAGTTGCGCGCGGGTCTGGTCGAACACCGCGATTTCAAGGTTGGTGCCCAGCTTGACGCGACCTTGATCGGGTTGAACTTCGCCAGTCAACATCTTGAGAAGTGTGGTTTTTCCAACCCCGTTCGGCCCGACGAAGGCCACCCTGTCACCGCGCAGCACGCGCAGATCAAGGCCCTTGACGATCTGTTTGTCGCCAAAGGCTTTGACCAGACCAACCGCGTCGATCACCTTCTTGCCACTGACGATGCCGCTGTCGAGGTCAAGCGCCGCTGTTCCCTGCCTGCGGATCTGCGACGAGCGTTCGGAGCGCAGGTCAGCCAGCGCGCGCACCCGGCCCTGATTGCGCTTGCGCCGCGCGGAAATACCTTCAACGGCCCATTTCGCCTCGGCCTTGATCTTGCGGTCCAGCTTGTGGCGGGCGTCGTCTTCTTCGGCCCAGACGGTTTCGCGCCAGTCCTCAAACCCCTCGAAGCCGCTTTCGCGACGCCGGATTTCACCCCGGTCGATCCACAAGGTGGCGCGGGTCAGGGCGCGCAGGAAGGCGCGGTCGTGGCTGATCAGCACAAATGCGGTGCGGGTGGTCAACAGCTCCGCCTCCAGCCATTCGATGGCCTGGATGTCGAGGTGGTTGGTCGGTTCGTCCAGCAGCATCAGTTCCGGTGCTTCGGCCAGCAGTTTGGCCAATGCGGCGCGGCGCCGTTCGCCACCACTGGCGGTGGCCACGGGCATGTCGGGGTTGAACTTCAGCCCCTCGGCCACAACGGCCAGCTTGTAGCCTTCGCCCTCGCCCAATGCGGCAGAGGCGAAATCGCCGAGTGTTGCGTAACCCGACAGGTCCGGGTCCTGTTCCATGTAACCGACGCTGACGCCGGGGGACACGACGCGAATGCCGCGATCAGGTTCCACCAGCCCGGCCATTACCTTCATCAAGGTCGATTTGCCCGAACCGTTGCGCCCGACCAGGGCCACCCGGTCGCCCGGCTGGATGACGAGGGAGAGCCCGTCGAACACGGGATTGCCGCCGAAGGTCAGCGAGATGTCGGAAAGTTGGAGAAGGGGTGCGCGTGCCATGGGCGCGAGGTATGCGGCCCAAGCCGCGCCGTCAACGGGGCTTTGCAATAAGAGTGCAAAGTTCGATGATAGCTGTGCGTAACCCCGGTAACAAACATGCCCACACCCCTCGCAGACGTGACCATTGTGGACCTGACCCATGTGTTGGCCGGGCCCTATTGCAGCCAGATCCTAGGCGATCTGGGCGCGAAGGTGATCAAGGTCGAGCGCCCTGGTCGCGGTGACGATACCCGCGCCTTCCCGCCGTTTGTGGCGGGTGAGAGTGCCTATTTCGCCACGCTGAACGCAGGCAAGCAGTCCATCGCGCTGGA
>NZ_JANMET010000180.1:0-3914 GCF_031377265.1 Tabrizicola sp.
CAGTGCGGCTCGATCCGGTCAATCTGCACCCGGCCGCCGTAGGCCATTGCCGTTTCAAGGCATTGCAACAGCAGGAAAATGAGGCGCACTTCACGTCGCGGCAGATCGGCGGCGCTGTTCCACGCATAGATCAGCCGCCCACCGCGCGTCATGTCGGTAAGGATCGACGTCACCTCGGTCTTGCCGATGCGTTGGTCGCCCGAGGCGATGCCGAAGGCCACCCGGAAGAACCGAATGCGGGCATTGGCATTGGCCACACTTTCCGCGATCAGCGCCAGTTCCGGACTGCCGCCCGTGTTGTCCATCATCATCAGTTCGACACCATTGCCGATCGCACCGATCGGGCTGATAAGATCGTGGCAGATACGAGAACCGATCAGGGCGGCGAGGTCGGGCTTGTCTTGCATGAATGGGTCCGCTCAAGGGGTTGGGGATGAATTCGCTTCTGGAACCGGGGATGCTGGTGCGCCATCCAACTCAACCGGACTGGGGGCTTGGTCAGGTGCAGTCGAACGTTGCGGGCCGCGTCACCGTGAATTTCGAGCATGCTGGAAAGGTCGTCATTGCAAGCAAAGAAGTCACCCTCATACAGATCTATCCGTCTTGACTCCTATAGTGGGTGAACGCGTTGTCAACGCAACCGGAAGGTGATCTGTAGATTTGTTACGATTTAGATCGCATTGCAAAGCACTGCCTGCATCGTTAAGTCGGGCTTCAAAGCCCAAAGGCAGAGCAAATGAGCGCCGAAGACTCTCCGTATCTCTTGCGCCTCGCCACGACTGATAGGGATGTTATCGCGGCACAGCGTTTGCGTTATGAGGTGTTCGTCGCGGAGCTGGGCGGGGATGGCCCCTTGGTTGACCACGCTACCCGACTGGAACGGGATGCTTTTGACCCGTATTTCGATCATCTGGTGCTGGTCGACCGCAGCCGCGATACCGGTGGGGCAGACCATGTGGTGGGCGCATACCGCGTCTTGCCGGGGGACCGCCGCGCCGCTGCCGGAAGGTTTTACTCCGAAGCGGAATATGACCTGACGCCGCTGCTGGATTCGGGGCGAAAGCTGCTGGAACTGGGCCGGTCCTGCGTGCATCCTGACCATCGCGGCGGCACGGCCATGTTGCACTTGTGGAACGGTCTGGCCGAATACGTTCTGGAACGGGACATCGAAATCCTGTTTGGCGTGGCCAGCTTTCACGGCATCGATGCCGTCTCGCTGGCAGAGCCGCTGTCCTACCTGTACCACACCCATCTGGCGCCCGCGGAAATGCGCGTCAGGGCACGGCCCGAGCATCGGCAGGAAATGGACCTGATCGCCGCAACGGATCTGGATCGCAAGCGCGCGATGGCCGCGACCCCGGCGCTGATCAAGGCCTATCTGCGGCTGGGTGGCTTTGTCGGAGACGGTGCCTGGATTGATCGGGACTTCAACACGACAGATGTTTGCCTGGTGATGAACACCACGCAGATGTCGGCGCGGCACCGGGATTTCTATATCCGAAAGCAGGGGCAAACTTGAGCAATTGGGTCGATGCGGCTTTGCCACCCATTCGTATCGGGTTGGCCGGATGGCTGCGCGTGATCTTCAGGGGCAGCATCCTTGGCGCCATTACCTATGGCGGGCTCGCGGTATTGTTGCTGGTGCGGCTGGTGGAATGGCCGCTGTTTGGGCAAAAGCGCCCGTTGACACCATTCATCACCCAATTCGTCTGCAAAGCTGCCTTTGTGATCCTGCGCTTGCCGCTGACGGTGCGGGGTCGACCGATGACCGTCACGGGCGCTGTTGTCGCCAATCATTCAAGCTGGCTGGATGTCTTTGCCCTGAACGCGTCGCAACCGGTGTATTTCGTGGCCAAATCCGAAGTGGAAGGCTGGCCGGCGATAGGTTGGCTGGCACGTGCAACGGGTACGGTGTTCATCAACCGGAAAGGGCATGCGGCCAGGCAGCATCAAGAGGTGTTCGAAAACCGGCTGAAGGCAGGCCACAGGCTGTTGTTCTTTCCCGAAGGCACAAGCACTGACGCGATCCGGGTTCTGGCGTTCAAATCGACGCTGTTTCAAGCGTTTTATGCCGACGGCCTGCGCGAGGTGATGAACATCCAGCCGGTCACCGTGATCTTTCACCCGCCCGCCGGGCAGGACCCGCGCTTTTATGGCTGGTGGGGTGAAATGGACTTTGCAAGCCACCTGATCAAGATGCTGGCCACCCGGCATCACGGCAGTGTCGAAGTGATCTTCCACCCAGAGGTTCCGGTTGCAGCGTTCGAGAACAGAAAGGTGTTGGCGGCGCATTGCGAACGCGTGATCCGCGCCTCGCACACGAACGCCGTCGCGTAGGTCAGCCGAGCGGCGCCATCAGCGCCTTGAGCGCGGCAATCGGGTCTGGCGCCGACCATATCTCTGCACCAATGGCAAAGAAGTCGGTCACCGGGCCAAAACGGGCGACCAGTTCAGCGCTCAGTGCGCCTTCGGCAATTACCGGCACTTCGATAACTTCAGACCACCACTGAAAGACATCAAAATCGACCTGTTCGCCACTGCCCAGCGACGTGGCACCGACCGGCCCGAAGGCCACGTAATCTGCCCCCGCTTCGCCCGCCGACATGCCTTCATGCCGGCTGGTGCCACAAAAGGCCCCGACGATGGCATCAGCACCCAGGTCCTTGCGCACTTTGCGGACGGACCGCGCGCCGTCGGTCAGGTGAACGCCGTCAAGGCCCAGACGGTCGACCAGCAGAACATGCGTATCGATCACGATGGCGACGTCGCGGGCATGGGCCACTTCGCGGGCCGCGTCGGCCGCGCGGGCAAGATCATCCTGATCGCCGGTCGCCAATGAAAGGCGAAGGCAGGCAATCTCGTACCCGTCAAGGACCCGCGCCAACAGGTCTGGGAAGATCTCCAGATCAAACGTCGGTGGGGTGATGAGGGTGATCTGCGGGCGGTCTTCAGCGGCCATTTTGGGCTCCGGTGGATTGGTCCGGGACCGTCTATCAGCCTTTGCGGCACTTGGCCACCTTGGGAGGTAGGGCGCCAACGGGGTGCGGACCCCCAGCTTGTCAGGGGCGCCGCGCTGTCCTATCAGGCAGGACCCAGATGCAGAAGGTGACCGATGATCCCGCCAGCTTTCATTCTTGTGCGGCCCCAGATGGGGGAAAACGTCGGTGCGGCCGCGCGGGCGATGCTGAACTTCGGGTTGGAGCGGATGCGCATCGTCGACCCCCGCGATGGATGGCCGAACCCGAAGGCGGTGGCGATGGCGTCGGGGGCGGGGCGGGTGCTGGATCAGGCGGGGATTTTTCCCGACGTGGCGGCCTCGATTGCGGATTGCGACTTCGTCTTTGCCACCACGGCGCGGGGGCGCGAGCTGGTCAAGCTGGTGGTGACGCCGGAGCGGGCGATGGAGATGACGCGGGCGATGGCGGCGGAGGGGAAGCGTGTCGGGGTGCTGTTCGGGCCGGAGCGGGCAGGGCTGGAGAACGAGGATATCGTGCAGGCCAACGCCATCGTGACGGTCGATGTGAACCCGGAGTTTCCGTCGCTGAACCTGGCGCAGTGTGTGCTGCTTCTGGGATATGAGTGGCGCAGGCAGGCGGGGGCGGTGGCGCCGGAGGTGATGGAGCTGGCGCGGACGGAGTTTGCGAGCCGGCTGGACGTGGAAAAGCTGGCCGATCATTTCGAGGAACGGCTGGGGGCGGCGGGGTTCTTTTTTCCTGAGACCAAGGCCGCGGGGATGAAGGCGAACCTGCGGAACATGTGGGGGCGGCTGGGCTTGACGCGGGCCGAGGTGCAGACCTTTCACGGGATGCTGCGGCAGATTGCCTGGGCTTTGAAAAGCCGGAGGGAGTGAGGATGTCCACGCGTGGACATGATTTCCGCCTTATACATTTCAATGACTTAGGATTCGAAATTAC
>NZ_JANMET010000242.1:0-3605 GCF_031377265.1 Tabrizicola sp.
ACGACGGCCCGCCCTATGCCAACGGCCATCTGCACATCGGCCACGCGCTGAACAAGATCCTCAAGGACATGGTGGTCCGCAGCCAGCAGATGATGGGCCGCGACGCCCGCTATGTGCCCGGCTGGGATTGTCACGGCCTGCCGATCGAATGGAAGATCGAGGAGCAATACCGCGCCAAGGGCCTGAACAAGGACGACGTCGACGTGGTGGGTTTCCGCCGCGAATGCCGCGCCTTTGCCGCCGGATGGATCGACATCCAGCGCGAGGAATTCAAGCGGCTGGGCGTCACCGGCAACTGGGCCGACCCCTACCTGACCATGGACTACCACGCCGAAGCGGTGATTGCCGCCGAGTTCATGAAGTTCGTGATGAACGGCAGCCTCTATCAGGGCTCGAAGCCCGTGATGTGGTCGCCGGTGGAAAAGACCGCGCTGGCCGAGGCGGAGGTGGAGTATCACGACCATACCAGCCATCAGGTTTGGGTGCGGTTTCCGGTCGCTCAGATTTCGAATGCGGCCATGGGAGTTGACTTTGTGCCAGTGGGCGAGTCGATCCCTGTAGGCATCCCGGGTATTCATGAGCTTGCAGACGCAACTGTCGTAATCTGGACGACTACGCCTTGGACAATCCCTCAAAACCGGGGCGTGGCCTTCAATCCCGCAATCGACTACGGCCTCTATGAGGTTACGGAAATCGGCGAGAACTCCCAAGCCAAAGTTGGTGAGAAGCTAATCATAGCGGCAGAGCGGTTGCCTGAAGTATTGCTTCAGGCTCGGGTTGAAGGGTTCCGCAAAATTCGAAGCGTTAGTGCTGCTGAACTCTCGGCGCTCACTCTTGCCCATCCTTTCCGAAATGTTGAAGGGGGCGACTTCGAGTGGGACTACAACGTCCCCATGCTCCCCGGCGACCATGTCACTGACGACGCTGGCACCGGTTTCGTCCACACCGCCCCCAGCCACGGGGATGATGACTATCAGCTTGGCCTGAAATTCGGCCTGCCGATGACCTACAACGTCGAACCCGACGGCTCTTACCGCGCCGACCTGCCGTTGTTCGGTGGCCAGCACATCATCCTGCCCGATGGCAAGGAAGGCCCCGCCAACGTCAGCGTCATCAAGCAGCTGGCCTACTCCGGCGCCCTCTTCGCCAAGGGCAAGCTGAAACACAGCTACCCCCACTCCTGGCGCTCCAAAGCCCCGGTGATCTACCGCAACACCCCGCAATGGTTCGTCGCCATCGACAAGTCGCTCGACGACGGCATGACCACCTATGGCGACACGATCCGCAAACGCGCGCTGAATTCGATCAACCAGCTGGTCGAATGGACCCCGCCTACCGGCCGCAACCGCCTGCATTCGATGATCGAGGCCCGCCCCGATTGGGTGCTGTCGCGCCAACGCGCCTGGGGCGTGCCGCTGACCTGTTTCGTCAAGAAAGGCGCCAAGCCGACCGATCCCGACTTCCTGCTGCGCAACGCCGAAGTGAACGCCCACATCATCGCGGCGTTCGAGGCCGAAAGCGCGGATGTATGGTTTGTGCAAGGATTCACGGAACGGATGCTGGGTGGCATCGTCAATCCGTCTGATTATGTCAAAGTGGAAGATGTGCTGGATGTCTGGTTCGACTCAGGCTCGACCCACGCCTTCGTCTTGCGCGACCGGGCCGATGGGTCACCGGATGGCATTGCCGACCTCTACCTCGAAGGCACCGACCAGCATCGCGGCTGGTTCCATTCCTCGATGCTGCAGTCCTGTGGCACCAAGGGGCGGGCACCCTATCGGGGCGTGCTGACGCATGGCTTCACGCTGGACGAAAAGGGCATGAAGATGTCCAAGTCGCTCGGCAACACCACCGCCCCGCAAGAGGTGATCGGCGAATACGGCGCCGATATCCTGCGGCTCTGGGTGGCGCAAAGCGACTACACACAAGACCTGCGGATCGGCAAAGAGATCCTGAAAGGCGTGGCCGACAGCTACCGGCGGCTGCGCAACACCATGCGGTTCCTCTTGGGCAACCTCGCGGGGTTTACCGAGGCCGAAAAGGTCGCGCCTGAGGATATGCCGGAACTGGAACGCTGGGTGCTGCACCGCCTGTCCGAACTCGACGAAGAAGTGCGCACCGGTTACGCGAAATACGATTTCCAAGGCGTGTTCACCAAGCTTTTCGCCTTTGCGACCACCGACCTGTCCTCGGTCTATTTCGACATCCGCAAGGACAGCCTGTACTGCGATGCCACCACCAGCCTGACCCGCCGTGCGGCGCGCACCGTGCTTGACATCCTGTTCCACCGGCTGACGACATGGCTGGCCCCGATCCTCGTCTTCACGATGGAGGAGGTCTGGCTGGAACGCTTTCCCGGCGACGACAGCTCGGTCCACCTGATCGACATGCCCGAGACGCCGAAGGCGTGGCGGGATGCGGTGCTGGCCGCCAAATGGGAAACCATCCGCGAAGCCCGCCGCGTGGTCACTGGCGCGCTGGAAGTGCAGCGCACGGCCAAGGTGATTGGCGCCAGCCTTGAGGCCGCGCCCGTCGTGCATGTTGAAAGTGCCGAGGCGCTGCGCGCGCTGAAATCGGTCGATTTCGCTGACCTGTGCATCACCAGCGGCATCTCTCTCACCGCCGACCCTTCTCCGGCCGAGGCGTTCCGCTTGCCCGAAGTGCCCGGTGTCGGCGTGGTCTTTGAACTGGCCCCCGGCGAGAAGTGTGAGCGCTGCTGGAAGGTGCTGCCGGACGTGGGGACGCACAAGCATCCCGGCACCTGCCAGCGCTGCTCGGACGCGCTGGGCTGAGGGTCAGCTTCAATAAGGGCGCGCGGGACGGTTGGCCCGTCCGGCGCGCTTCAGTCAGGCCCGGAGCCGGGCTGAGAGCGCACGTCCGGACGGAAATGTGATGACCAAGGCCTGCGGGCGCGACCGGTCGAGGCCAAGGACCATGGTCTCAATCTCGGCGCGGGTCAGGCCGATGTCGTCGAGCATGCGATCATCGGTCGGGTCCAACAGCGGGCGAAAGGACCGTCGCATCCGGTCACGCGTGATGCTTCGGGCAAAAAGCCTGTGGAACAGCGACAGGGTCGTCATTGCGGCGCGCCCTTGCGTCTGGATGATGCCGAAATTGCCCAACGGAAGGATCCTGCGCCGATTGCTGCGGCAGGGGTGAGGCGGGCGTCAAGGTCGCAAGGACCGGTCGCCAGCAGACGCGTAGCCACGTCCTCAGTCAGGCCCATAGCGTCCCGCATGCGGTCGTCGGCCCGCAGCAGAACCTCGACAAGCGAGGACCGCAACCGCCGCCTTAGCCGGGTCTCGCGGAGAATGCTCAAAATGCGGGCCAGGAAAGGCATCTCGGACTCTTGCAGTGCGGAAGGGATGCAGCAGGGTATGCGGCGGGCATTGACATAAGACAAACGAATAGGAATGATAGATGCCATCGTTCTGGCTGATGGCATGTCCATGATCCCCCTCGAAAGCGACCTGATGCGCGCCTTCCTTGCCGTGGCCGATACCGGCAGCGTGACGGCAGCGGCCGGCCGGGTCGGGCGCACGCAATCGGCGGTGTCGATGCAGATACGACGGCTGGAGGAAAACCTGGGCCAACCGCTTTTCACC
>NZ_JANMET010000188.1:0-5490 GCF_031377265.1 Tabrizicola sp.
CGGTCGATGCGGGCCTTGTAGTCGTCGATATCCTCGAAGACCACGGCCCGGCCCTTGTGCTGCATCAGCGCCGGGGTGGCAGCGGAGGGTTTCAGCACCGCGCCGTCAGGCGCAAGGTTGCCCTTGACCACGACGATGCCGCCCGACTGGGTCAGCGCCTTGTCGGTGGGCAGGATCACATCCTCGTTCCAGTTGCGGACGTCTTTCACCTCGTCCCACATCGAATTGCCGGAAACGGTGATCGCGTCCTTGTTCAAAAGGCCAGCCTCGCCGAGACGTTTGATTACAACGGGCAGGCCGCCCGCGTAGAAAAACTCCTCCATCAGGTATTTGCCTGACGGCATCAGGTTGACGATGGTGGGCACGTCGCGGCCAAGCTTGTCCCAATCGTCAAGCGTGAGGTCGATGCCGACACGGCCCGCCATCGCCAGAAGGTGGATCACGGCGTTGGTCGACCCACCAATGGCGGCATTGGTGCGGATGGCGTTTTCAAAGGCGGCGCGGGTCATGATGTCGGAGGGTTTGAGGTCGTCCTTGACCATCTGCACGATGCGCCGGCCGGTCAGTTGCGCCATCACGCGGCGGCGTGAGTCGACGGCGGGGATCGCGGCGTTGCCGGACATCGCCATGCCAAGCGCTTCGGCCATCGATGCCATGGTGGAGGCGGTGCCCATGGTGTTGCACGAACCGGGGGAGCGGGACATGGAGGCCTCCGCCTCGACGAATTCTTCCGCCGTCATCTCGCCTGCCTTGACGGCTTCGGAAAACTTCCACAGGTGGGTGCCGGAGCCGACGCGTTCGCCGCGGAAATGGCCGTTCAGCATGGGGCCGCCGGT
The DNA here is from genome assembly GCF_031377265.1 of Tabrizicola sp. Lineage (GTDB taxonomy): Bacteria > Pseudomonadota > Alphaproteobacteria > Rhodobacterales > Rhodobacteraceae > JAUYQR01. Next base: position 837 of record NZ_JANMET010000188.1, read on the forward strand.
GACGCAGATCGACGGCAGGTCGACCGAGGCCGCACCCATCAAGAGCGACGGGGTGGTCTTGTCGCAGCCGACGAGGAGGACGCAGCCGTCCATCTGCTGGCCACGGATGGTTTCCTCGACCGCCATGGCGGCGATGTTGCGAAACATCATCGCGGTGGGGCGGAAGCCGGATTCGGAGACGGAGAACACGGGCACGATGACGGGAAAGCCGCCTGCCTCGTAGACGCCGTGCTTCACCCGTTCGGCAAGGTCGTTCAGGTGGGCGTTGCAGGGATTAAGCTCGGAGAAAGTGTTGAGAATGCCGATCACCGGGCGGCCATCGAACAGGTCGGCGGGCAGGCCCTGATTCTTCATCCAGCCGCGATGATAGATCGCGTCCTTCGAGGTACCGCCGAACCATTCCTGCGAACGCAGTTTGCGGGGCCATTTGGCGGGTTTGAAGGTCATTCTTTCCTCACAGGGCTTTGATTGTCGTGGGCGCCGCAGGTTTTGGCGCGAAGGCAAGCGGGTTGATCAGCGGCAGACCGAAGGGGGCTGCTTCGATCTCGAATCTATCACCGGGGGCGCATCGGATGACATCGGCAAACGACAGGGTAGCAGTGCCGAACATATGGACGTGCAGATCGCCGGGCTGGCGGAAGATCTGGTATTTGAAGTGGTGGTGTTCGAGGTTGGCATAGCTGTGCGACATGTTCGCCTCGCCCGACAGGAACGGCTTTTCCCAGATCACCTTGCCGGCGCGGCGGATGCGGCTGGTGCCGCGAATATCTGCGGGCAGATCGCCGACAAGGATTTCGGGGCCGAAGGAGGCTTCGCGCAGTTTGGAATGGGCGAGGAACAGGTAGTTCACCCGTTCGGTCACATGGTCGGAGAATTCGTTGGCCAAGGCCCAGCCGACGCGGCAGGGGGCGCCGTCGGGGGCGATGATGTAGATGCCGGCGATCTCGGCTTCTTCGCCGCCATCTTCGGCAAAGCCGGGGGCGGTGAGGGGCGCGCCGGGGGCTATGGCGGTGGTGCCGTTGCCCTTGTAGAACCATTCCGGCTGTACGCCGATCTGGCCTTGCGGCGGGCGGCCGCCTTCCAGCCCCATGCGGAACATCTTCATGCTGTCAGACAGGGTTTCGGCCTGCAGGGTGGTGTGCATCGCATCGCGGGCGGCAGCGGAGCCGAGGTGGGTCAGGCCAGTGCCAGTGAGGTGCAGGTGGGCGGGGTCAGGGTGGGTGATCGGCAGGGCAAGGCGGTTGTCAGCCGCAAGGGCTGCAAGGTCAACCGCTTCAGCAAGGCCATATCCGGCGATGACGGCGGCAAGGCTGCGGTTCGTGGTCGCCGCCTCAAGCGCAAGGGCGTAGGTGCTGGCGGCACCCTTGACCACCGCCGCCTCGGACCCCTCGCGCAGGACCACGGCGAGGGTGCGATCGGGGCGGATCATCTGGGAGAGCAGCATCGGTGGCCTCATTTGTTCTTGTTGTAGACGTCGAAGATCACGGCGGCGAGCAGCACCAGACCCTTGATCACCTGCTGATAATCGATGCCGATGCCAAGGATCGACATGCCGTTGTTCATCACCCCCATGATCAGCGCGCCGACGACGACGCCAAGGATCTTGCCCGAGCCGCCGGTCATCGACGCCCCGCCGATAAAGACGGCGGCGATCACGTCCAGCTCGAACCCCACACCGGCCTTTGGGGTGGAGGAGTTGAGCCGGGCGGCGACGATCATCCCGGCGAGTGCGGCCAGCACGCCCATGTTGACGAAGCAGAAGAAGACGAGGCGGTTGGTGCGGATGCCTGACAGTTTGGCGGCCTTTTCGTTGCCGCCAAGCGCGTAGATGCGCCGGCCTGTGGTCGTGTTCTCGGTGAAGAAGGCGTAAAGAACGGTCAGCACCGTCAGCACCAGAACCACATTAGGCAGCCCGCGGAACTGCGCCAGCTTGTAGCCGACAAAGATCAGCGCGGCGGCAAGCACGATGTTGCGCGCGACGAAGAGCGCCATGGGTTCCGGCGTCATCCCGAAGGCCGCGTCGCGGTTGCGGGCGCGCCAGCCAAACCAGATGACGGCGATGGCGGCCAGGGTCACGAGGAGGATCGCGGTGCTGTTCAGGCGTTCAAGGCCGACAAGGGTTTCGTCCCAGCTGCCAAAGATATCGGGGATAAAGCCGGTGGACAGCGACTGAAAGGTTTTCGGGAACGGGCCGATGTTCTGACCGCCCAGAAGCCAGAGGGTGGAGCCGCGGAACACCAGCATGCCCGCAAGGGTGACGATGAAGGAGGGGATGCGCCAATAGGCGATCCAGTAGCCCTGCGCCGCGCCGATCAGCCCGCCCACAAGCAGGCAGGCGGGGATCACGGCGATGACCGGCCAGTCGAGATCGACCGTCAGCACGGCGGCAACGGCCCCGGTGAAGCCGACGACCGAGCCGATGGAAAGGTCGATGTGGCCCGCCACGATGACGAGGAGCATCCCCAGCGCCATGATGATCACGTAGGAGTTCTGCAGGAACAGATTGGTGATGTTCTGCGCCGACAGGAAATCCACGTCGAGCATATAGCGCACCACGACGGTGAAGAAGAACACGATGGCGACCAGCGCCAGCAGCATGCCGTTTTCGCGCAGGTGCCCACCGAGCAGCGCCTTGATACCGGTGTTGTCTGCCATCACGCGGCCTTTCCGTTCGATTTCAGGATCATCGCCATGATCTTTTCCTGGCTGGCTTCGGCCCGGGTCAGTTCGCCCATCATCCGGCCCTGGCTCATCACATAGATGCGGTCGCACATGCCGAGGAGTTCGGGCATTTCCGAACTGATCATCACAATCCCCTGACCCTGATCGGCAAGCTGGTTCATGATGCTGTAAATCTCGAACTTTGCGCCCACGTCGATGCCGCGCGTGGGTTCATCGAGGATCAGGATTTGCGGGTTTGTGAACAACCATTTGGAAAGGACAACCTTCTGCTGGTTGCCGCCCGACAGGTTGACGGTTTTCTGGAACACGCCGGGGGTGCGGATCGCCATGGCCTTGCGATATGTCTCGGCCACCTGGGTTTCGCGGCGCTTGTCGAGGATGCCGTTTTGCGACACTCCGGGCAGGTTGGCCAGGGTGATGTTGCGCAGGATCGGCTCTTCGAGGATCAGGCCAAGTGCCTTGCGGTCTTCGGTCACGTAGGACAGGCCCGCCGCGATGGCCTTGCTGACGGTCGAGGTATCGACGGGCTGGCCGCCTATGCTGACCTCGCCGGTGATGAACCGCCCGTAGGAATGGCCGAAGAGGCTCATCGCCAGTTCGGTGCGGCCGGTGCCCATCAGGCCGGCGACGCCGACGATCTCGCCCTTGGCGACGGTGAAGGAGACGTCGCGGATCATCTGGCGGCCAGCCTGATCGGGGTGCCAGACGTTCCAGCCCGTCACCTCCATCAATACTTCGCCGGGGTTCGGGGTGCGGTCGGGATAGCGGTGCGCCATGTCGCGGCCCACCATGTCGCGGATGATGCGGTCCTCGCTGATAGCGGCGCGGTTGATGGTGGAGACGGTTGCCCCGTCGCGCAGCACGGTGATCCGGTCGGCGACGCGACCGATCTCGTTCAGCTTGTGGCTGATGATGATCTGGGTGACGCCCTGCGCCTTCAGTTCCAGCATCAGGTCCAGCAGTTTTGCGCTGTCGTTTTCCTGCAAGGCGGCGGTCGGTTCATCAAGGATCAGCAGGCGCACGTCCTTGGCCAGCGCCTTGGCAATCTCGATCAGTTGCTGCTTGCCGACGCCCAGCTTTTCAACCCGTGTGGTCGGCGCATCGGTCAGGCCGACCTTGGCCAAGAGCTGTTCGGTTTTCTGAAACGTCGCGGGCCAGTTGATCACGCCGTTGCGCGCCACTTCGTTGCCGAGAAACAGGTTTTCGGCAATGGACAGCAGTGGCACCAGCGCCAGTTCCTGATGGATGATGATGATGCCCTTGCGTTCACTGTCGCGGATGGTGCGAAGCGTCAGCGGCGCACCGTCGTAGAACATCTCGCCTTCATAAGTGCCGTGCGGGTAGATGCCCGACAGCACCTTCATCAGGGTGGATTTGCCCGCGCCGTTTTCGCCGCAGATCGCATGAATCTCGCCTGCCTCGACGGTCAGGTTCACGTGATCAAGCGCGCGCACGCCGGGAAAGACCTTGCTGATCCCGCGCATTTCCAGAAGCGTTGCCATCTTCCCCCCATAGGCACATGCCCGCCGATCCCCGGGGAGTGCGGGGCTGGCGGGCATGAGGCTGTTCCGCTTACTTCAGCTGATCAGCGGTATAGTAGCCCGAACCGACGAGGATTTCTTCGTAGTTCGTAGCATCGACCGGCTGCGAGGCCAGCAAGTAGGACGGCACGACCTTGACGCCGTTGTCGTAGGTGGCGGTGTCGTTGATTTCAGGCTCTGCGCCCGACAGGATGGCGTCCACCATCTTCACGGTGACGCCCGCGAGGTTACGGGTATCCTTGAAGATCGAGGAATACTGTTCCCCCGCGATAATCGACTTGATCGAGGGGATTTCGCAATCCTGACCGGTGACGATCGGCATCTTCAGATCGCCAGAGCCGTAGCCGACGCCCTTGACCGAGGACAGGATGCCGATCGACAGCCCGTCATAGGGTGACAGCGCGCCATGCAGCTGCTTGTCGCCGTAGTTG
>NZ_JANMET010000190.1:0-7517 GCF_031377265.1 Tabrizicola sp.
CGGCTTCTCAGTAGCCGTCTGCCAGGAACTTGGCATCGAGCTGTCCCGCCACCGCTCGCGCAGCTTTGAAGAGATGCAGGAATGGGGCGATGACCTGTCGCAGTTCGACCTGATCGTCGCCCTGTCGCCCGCCAGTCAGCGCATGGCCCTCGAACTGACCCGGTTTCATCATCTGGAAATCGAGTATTGGCCGATCCTCGACCCGACCGGGTTGGGCGAAACGCGCGAGGCAAAGCTGGCCGCCTATCGGCAAGCGCGCGATCAGATCAGAGACCGGATGCTGGCCCGTTTCGGGCCGCCGACGGTGCGCAGGGATGAACAGGCCTGAGCGAATTGAAGCCTTGCGCGGGTTTTTCGGGGCTATTATCTTGATACCTTCAACAATCCTTTTTCTGCGAGACTATTGATGAGACCTTTGATACGCCCCGCTCTTGCGGATGATCAGTCGGCTATTGTGACGCTGGTCCGGTCTGAACGCCTGAACCCTACCAACCTGGATTGGCGTCGCTTCACTGTGGCCATTTCCGATGGCACCTTGGTCGGCGCGGTGCAAGTTCGCCACCATAAGGACGGCGCGCGCGAGCTTGGCTCGCTTGTCGTGAAACCTGCGTTCCGGCGGCAGAGCATCGCCAAGACCCTTATCGACGCGGTCCTGCGTGACGTGTCGGACACGGTGTGGATCGTGACTGGGCGCGACAATGTGGGTCATTACGCGGCTTGGGGGTTTGTTCAGGCGAAACCGCGGATGGCACCGCGCAGTGTGCGCTTCAACTACCGGGCTGGCCGGGCCATGCGGTTCGTTTCGTTGCTAAGGGGTGTGAAGCCGAAGTATCTGACACTGCTTGTGCGCAACGGGCACCCGGACTGGCCATCGCCGTCCGGTTGACTTCGGCCGGCTTCGTGGATTTCCCTTCTCTCTTTGCGCCCAGCCGCTATCCTCGCCCGAAACCCCGGAGGATCGCATGACCCACCCTGCCATTGACATCCGGATCAGCCGGGCGTGGCGATGACCATCGAAGATGTCGACATCCGTCCGCTCAGCGGTGACGCATTGCTTGCCGTCGTGGATGATATCGCGCGGCTGCGCATCACGGTGTTTGCCGACTGGCCCTATCTCTTTGCCGGGACCCTCGCTTATGAGCGGGAGTATATCCGCAGCTACCTCGACCACCCCGGATCGCTGCTGGTCGGCGCATTTGACGGTGAGCGTCTGGTCGGGGCCTCCACCTCCACCCCGATGGAGGATCACGCCGAGGCTTTCGCGGCCCCGCTGCGCGACATCGGGGTGCCCTTGACCTCAATCCTTTACGGTGCGGAATCGGTGCTGTTGCCAGCCTATCGCGGGCGCGGCCTTGGTCACCGTTTCATCGACCTGCGCGAGGCGCATGCCCGCGCGATGGGTCGCAGTCATGTGGGCTTCTTTTCCGTCCTGCGACCCGAAGATCACCCCAGACGCCCCGCGACGTTTCGCACCAACGATGCGTTCTGGATGGGACGCGGCTACGTACCCCTGCCTGGCATAGAGGCAGAGTTTTCGTGGAAAGATCTTGGTGACGAGGTGGAGACACCCAAGCGGCTGCAGTTCTGGATGCGCGCGATGTGACAAGGCTGGCGTGGGAGGGCGCAGCGGCGCTTGCGGGCTCAAGAGTTAAGAATTCCTGAATTTGAATCGCAACATATTGATTTTGTTAGGCCAAAAAAGCTGTCCACGCGTGGACAACAGAATCCACCGCTCTGACGGCGCCGATTTTTTCCCTTGAAAACCCGCCTGAAACGGCGCATACGCCCCCCCGGATGCCTGCGCCCGACGCGGGCCGAACCCTTATTGGAGAGACCATGGCCAAGGAAGATATTCTCGAATTCCCCGGTGTCGTGAAGGAACTCCTGCCGAACGCGACATTCAAGGTCGAACTCGAGAATGGCCATGAACTGATCGCCGTGATGGCAGGCAAGATGCGCAAGAACCGGATCAGGGTTCTGGCCGGCGACAAGGTCCAGGTGGAGATGACCCCCTACGACCTGTCGAAGGGCCGCATCAACTACCGCTTCAAGTAAGCCCCTTCGTGCGGTTCATCCTTGGATCAGGCAGCCCCCGCCGCAAGGAATTGCTGGCGCAGATCGGGGTCGTGCCCGACGCGATCCTGCCCCCGGACATAAACGAGGATCCCCGCAAGGGTGAACTCCCCCGCGCCTACTGCACCCGCCTCGCCCGCGAAAAGGCCGAGGCGGTGGCGGCGGCTGTGGACGACATCATCCTGACCGCCGACACCACCGTGGCCCTCGGCCGCCGCATCCTTGGCAAACCCCGTGATGCCGGCGAAGCCGCCGCCTTCCTGACAGCTCTTGCCGGACGGCGCCATCAAGTGATCACCGCGATTGCCGTCAGACGCGGCGACCGCCTCTGGACTCGCGACAGTATCAGCGCAGTCAAGATGAAGCGGTTGTCCGATGCCGAATTGAATGCCTATCTTGCCAGCGGTGAATGGCATGGCAAGGCCGGAGCCTACGCGATCCAGGGGGCGGCAGGGGCCTTCATCCCATGGATATCCGGCAGCTTCACCGGCATCGTCGGCCTGCCACTGGTGGAAACCGCAGCCCTGCTGCAAGCAGCGGGCTATCCGCTCTGGAGACAAACATGATCGGCCGCGTGGTTATTCTGGACGAGGTGAACGGTCGCCATGCTGCCGCGCTCATCGTGGACGGCCAGCTGGAAGACATCGCGGTCGACCCGTTGGATGACACGCCAATGCCAGGCGCCATCTACCGCGCCGTCGCGGATCGGCCGATGAAGGGGCAAGGCGGGATCTTCGTCAAACTGCCGCACGGCTCCGGCTTTTTGCGGCAGATTTCGGGGATCACCCCCGGGCAGCGGATTCTGGTGCAGGTTACCGGCCCGACCGAACCCGGCAAGGCCACGCCGGTCAGTGCCCGCCTGTTGTTCAAATCGCGTTTTGCCATCCTCACGCCCGATGCGCCTGGCCTGAACATCTCGCGCAGGATCAAGGACGAAGACCTGCGCGCCGCTTTGTCGGAGCTTGCCAAGGACGGAATGAAGGGCGCCGCACAAGGCCTTGGTCTGATCCTGCGGTCTGGCTGCGCGGACGCCGAAGGCGATGCCATCGCCGAGGATCTGGCCGCAATGCGCGGCCTTGCGGAAGCCGTTTTGGCCGACTTTGCCGGTGCGCCGGAGCTTTTGGTCGAGGGGCCCGGTGCTCACGACCTCGCGTTTCGCGACTGGCTGGACCCGGCGGTTGACGACATGGTCACTGACGCAGGCGGCTTTGAAACGCACGGCGTCCACGAGATGATCGCGGCGCTGATGACCGCCCGGGTTGACCTGCCAGGCGGTGGCCACATGATGGTGGAACCCACGCGTGCACTGGTTGCGGTGGATGTGAACACCGGCCCCGACACCACGCCTGCCGCCGCGTTGAAGGTGAACATCGCCGCCGCGCGCGACCTGCCGCGCCAGTTGCGCCTGCGCGGCCTTGGAGGCCAAGTCGTTGCAGATTTTGCGCCGATGCCAAAGCGGGACCGTCACATCCTTGATCAGGTCATGAAGGCAGCGTTCAAAGGCGATGCGGAGGCGAACCTTGCCGGTTGGACCACACTTGGTCTTTACGAAATGACCCGCAAGAGAGATCGGTTGCCCTTGGCGGATTTGCTTACATGACTTGTCCGACTTGCAAGAAGCCATCCGTTGCCGCGTACCAACCATTTTGCTCGCGTCGCTGTGCCGACGTTGATCTTGGACGCTGGCTGAACGAAAGCTACCGCGTGCCCGCCGACGCTGTTGAGGAGGATTCTGACGGGTTATCCGAAGCAGTTTCAAAGCGGTCGCCGCCTGTCGAGTAGAAAGCTGCAAAACCCTCTGGACAGCCCTGCGACCGTCCAGTATCACGCCTCCACATTCCGGGGCTTGCCCTTGGAAGACGGTGCCCAGATAGCTCAGTTGGTAGAGCAGCGGATTGAAAATCCGCGTGTCGGCGGTTCAATTCCGTCTCTGGGCACCACTTATTGTAAAAATTTCAACTAATTTAATAGGTTGGGAGATTTGTTCTTTTTCGATCCCCCTCTCTGCCCCCCTTTGACCGCGCATTTGTCGCTTGCGGACGTGCCCATCGACCACACTGCTGGTCGGCTTTTTCTTGCGACAGACTCGGTCCATCCATTCGACCAAGATGCACGGTTACGATGCTACGGAACCGTGCAATCTGACTTCTTTGTGCAAAATGATCGGTTGTGATGTCACCACTCTCCTGCACGATTGCGGAGGCAGACCGCAAATGCCCTAGAAAACCAGCTGATGCAAGGTGAGCCAAATTGGCCGTGATTCCAACAGGCACCAAGCTAGTCCCTTTTTGTCTGGAGGCAGTGAGAGATCTCGCTTTCCACCCGAGCAACGTCAAATGCGGGTTGCGAGCCCAGTATTTAGATCGGGCAGGGTAGCAAAGGGCTCGAATTTCGGCTGACCGATGGCATTGCGGTCCTTGGCGAGGTGCTGCGCAAGATGTTCAACCTAGCGATGACATGGAAAATGCGGACCGACAATCCCGCCACCAGTTTTCGCAAGCGCCCCGAAATCGCCCGCGAGCGGTTCCTGTCCTTCACAAACTGCCTGTCGAAGTCGCGTGACATGACGCGCTCGCCCAGGACCTTGAAGCAGCGCATCTTGGCCTTAACCAAACTTCGTCGGTGGTAGCCTGTCCAGCGCTTTCAGACGGCCAGGCCAAGGCGGCGGCAACTACGAAGGGCTTCGTTGCGCACCGCTGCCCCTGCTGTCTGTTCCTTCCAGGGCTTGCCGTTCTTGCGGGGCGGTATGATCGCCACCGCCCCGCGTGCCGCGATAGCGGCGTGGCAGCCACGCGTGTCATAGGCCCCATCTGCAGTGACATGCCGAGGGGCCGATCCTTTGGGATTTGATCCAGCAGGTCGGGCAGCACGGGCGCATCTTCGATCCGGCTGCCGGTGATCTCGAGGGCCCGGATTTCCAATGTTTCCGCATCGATCCCGAGATGAACCTTGCGCCAGTCCCGCGGCTTAGATGGTCCATGTTTCTTGGCCAGCCACTCCCCATCGCCTTCGGCTTTCACGCCGGTGCTGTCGATCAAGAGGTGCAGCGCGCCAGTGCTGGGGCGATACGGAATGTGGACGCTCAGCGACTTCTGGCGGCGGCACAGGTTGCTGAAGTCCGGTACTGGCCAATCCAGCCAAGCAAGCTCAAGCAGGCTGGCAACCATTTCCGATGACGAACGTAATCGTGCTGGCTACGATATCGCCCGCTTTGACACGAACGAACGTCCCGGCCTAATTGAGGTAAAAGCAACGTACGGTTGCAAGAAGTATCAAAAGGGGCAAATCTGCTTGGGCAACATCCTATGCGTCCAACGACCGATTGCTGTGAAATTGTTCGAGCAAAACACAACGGTTCGATTTGAAGGCTCCGGCTCTGACCATTTGATCCATCATGATGGCGTAGGCGAGCATGTCAGGTGGGACGCCCATCTCTTCGAACTTCATTGCCAGTACGACATCAGCTGTTTTTTGAGCCAGCGTCCAGTTTTCTGTCTCTTGAGCAACCCTCATGGCCGCACGCACGGCAGCGATTGCATCATGCATCCAGTGTTCCAACTCAATCCACCCTTGTGCAGCGTCCTACACGTTTTAGCAGACTTGAAATTGGTAAACGCCGAGTAAACATCTTAGGGAAAGTCAGGCCCGCCCAACGGGGACTAGTTGAAGGCTATCACTGAACTGAGACAGATGATCAAGCTGAGAAAATGACCTCAACTCATCCCTACAAGAAATCGCGAGCTCCAGAAACGCTCTTGCGGTAGCTGAAAACCCTTCTCGTTCTGCAGAAAGCGCCGCAACCAGCGCCATATTTCTGAGTTCATTAGGATGCATGGGACACCATAAGTTCGATCCATTTGAGGCAAATTTGCGCCCTTAAGGTTAAGAAACCCTTAACACTGCGGGCGAACAGGCAACAATCAACTTTGATCAGGTGTGAAGACTGAAGTGATCGCTCAAGGGTTGTGTCGCCGCCTTTCTCAACATTTGTTCTCAGATTCAGGTGGATACACCATATTTAGTAGCTCAACGAAGTGACGTTCAGCGCCACCCTAAGCTAAAATGGACTCAACGACATACAACCTGGGGGAGTGTTGGCGGCATGCTTGAGCAACAATCGCTTTTCCAAGCCTGAACTCATGGACGCAAATGAACGACAATTGGGTTGGACAGGCTTTGTTGCGCAAATGCGATGAGAGATTCACCCCGTGAATCCAGCGTGATAGCTGGAGGTCATGAGCAGACCCAAGGCCCCCACCTACCGCACCACGAACTGGCCTGAGTACAATGCTGCGCTGGCGAGGCGTGGATCGTTGTTGATCTGGTTCGATCGTGAGACACAGTGGCTTGCCGCACCGACTGGCAAGCGCGGGCGTCAGCCCGTCTTCACCGACGCTTCGATCCAGGCCTGCCTGAGGTTGAAGGCGCTCTTCGGGCTGCCCCTGCGGCAGACCAAGGGAATCCAGCGAACCTGCTCCGCGAGAGGCTTGAGGCCGACCGCCCTCAGTGTCGCTCTTTCGTGGGCCACGACAAGTTCCTCACCGGGATACTTTAGGCTCTGGACCCATTAGATCGCTTGCCGGTGTAACAACTGACTGATTCACTTGCGGCACCGACGGAGGTGCTGCCATGACCGAGATGATCTTGCTTTCCGAAGCCCAGATGGCGCGGATATCGCCGTTCTTTCCGCTTTCGCATGGGATACCGCGCGTGGATGACCGCAGGGTGATCAGCGGCATCATCTTCGTGATCCGCAACGGGCTCAGGTGGCGCGATGTTCCGCCAAGCTACGGGCCGCACAAGACAATCTACAACCGCTTCATCCGCTGGAGCGAGTTGGGCGTGTTCGGACGCATCTTCGTCGAACTGGCCAGAGGTGGCGGCGACACCGCAGAACTCATGATCGAGGTCGAGCCAGCGGTTCGCCACCGGTTCAAGAGCCGCTGGCGAGGGCATCTGAAGGCCCACCGGACGGCGGCCAGCCTGCTCAAAAGGGGGCTCTTCCCCGGCATATCGGACGCACAAAAGGCGGTCTGAACTCGAAGCTGCACGCGGTTTGCGACAGCCAGGGCCGCCCCCGCAGCCTGTTCCTTACGGCAGGCCAGGTCGGCGATTACACCGGTGCTGCGGCCTTGCTGGCAACGATGCCGCCCGCGAAGGTGCTGCTGGCCGACAGGGGCTATGACGCCGACTGGCTCCGTGACGCCCTCGCCGAGCGCCAGACCGAGGCCTGCATCCCATCGAAATCCAACAGGAAAATCCAGTTACCGCACGACCGCATTCTCTATCGGAAGCGTCACAAGATCGAGAACATGTTCGGAAAACTCAAGGACTGGCGGCGCATCAACACCCGCTATGATCGCTGCGCGCACACCTGCATCTCTGCAATCGCCATAGCGGCCATCGTCATCTTCTGGATATGATCAATGAGTCATGAGACTAGG
>NZ_JANMET010000359.1:0-1776 GCF_031377265.1 Tabrizicola sp.
GGGCATTCGGCGCGCGGTTGCAGGCGGCGGGGGCGCCGTTGCGCAAGGCGGGGCTGGGGTTCGGCTGGCACAACCACGATTTCGAATTTGTGGCCACACCCGACGGGGTGATCCCGCAGGCGGCGATATTCGAGGGCGGGCCGGATCTGGAATGGGAGATGGACGTGGCCTGGGTGGTGCGCGGCGGGGCGGACCCGATGGACTGGATAGCAGCCGAGGGCGGGCGGATCACAACGGCGCATGTCAAGGACATCGCCCCGGCGGGGACGGTCGCCGAGGATGGCTGGGCCGATGTGGGGTACGGCACGGTCGACTGGGCCAGCCTGCTGGCCGCGCTGCGCGCCGTCGGCTGCAAGCACTTTGTAATGGAACACGACAACCCGTCAGATCACGCCCGCTTTGCCAAGCGGTCGATCCTGGCGCTTCGGATGATATGAGGGACATGATGGCAAATCTGGGCATCGGCATCATCGGATGCGGCAATATCTCTACCACTTATCTGCGGCTGGCCCCCTTGTTCAAAGGGCTGGAAGTGCGGTCGGTGGCGGATGTGAACATGGACGCGGCACAGGCGCGCGCGGCGGAGTTCGGAACGCAGGCGCAGTCGGTCGATGATCTGCTGGCCAACAAGGCGGTGGATGTGGTGATCAACCTCACCATCCCGGATGCGCATTACGCCGTGACCAAGCGGATTGTGGACGCGGGAAAGCACGCTTATTCGGAAAAGCCGCTGGTCCTGACGCTGGAGCAGGGCGTGACCCTGCGCGATCTGGCCAAGGCCAAGGGGCTGGCAGTGGGTTGCGCGCCCGACACCTTCCTTGGCGGGTCGCATCAGCAGGCCCGCGCAATCATCGACGAGGGCCGCATCGGTACGATCACCGCCGCCGTGGCCTGCGTGCAGAACCATGGCCCGGAAGGCTGGCATCCAAGCCCGGAGTTCTTCTTCTTGCCCGGCGCTGGCCCGATGCTGGACCTTGGGCCTTACTACGTGGCGAACCTGATCAACTTCTTTGGCCCGGTCAAACGGGTAGGGGCGATCACCTCGTCCGCAACCCCGACGCGGACCATCGGCTCCGGCGCGCGGGCAGGGCAGGAGATCCCGGTCAAGACGCCCACCAACATCCACGCGCTGCTGGAGTTTCATTCGGGCGCGATGGTGAACCTGACGACCAGCTGGGACGTCTGGCACCACAAACGCAACCACTTCGAGCTTTATGGCACCGAAGGCACGCTTTATGTCCCGGACCCCAACTTCTTTGGCGGCACGCTGGAACTTGCCGGTAAGGACGGCAGCCTGACCGAAGTCGCGCCATGGGATCATCCGTTCGGCAAGGTCAACCAGATCGACAAAGGCCGCGAGCTGGCGAATTACCGCACCGCCGGGCTGGCTGACATGGTGGCGGCATTGCAAGGCGGCCACGATGCGCGCTGTTCGCTGGAACGCACGCTGCATGGGGTGGATGTGATGACGGCCTGCCTTATCTCGGGCGAGACGGGGCAGTTCGTGACGCTGACCACCACTTGCACCCGGCCAGCCGCACTTGGCCCTGATGAGGCGCAGGCGCTGCTGCGCTGAGCCAAGCCCACAGCGAACCCGAACTGCGGCGCAGGGTGAACCTGCGCCGCGATTTGATCACATCTTGATTGCGGGACCGATGCCGTCATAAAGAGGGCAATGAAGGGAACCCCGATGGACGCTGTAACCCGCAAGATACCAAGCCACGAGGTAACCTATGCGCGGTTGCGCGACTTGGTACTGTTTGGCCATCTTGCCCC
>NZ_JANMET010000200.1:0-5622 GCF_031377265.1 Tabrizicola sp.
GTTGCCGCATGCGCCGGGTCTTCGGTCACCTGCTCCACGCGCTCTGTGATCATTGGCTCCAGCCCCGCCGACAGCCCGCGCGCCAGCAGCATCAACGCCACCCCGACCGTCACCCCCATACCCCCGCGCAACAGCGCAATCACCGGGTCGGCGCGCGACGGCTCCTGCCCCGGCGTGAACAGCAGCCACAGGTTGGCCAGTGGCACCAGGCTCAGGATGCCCGCCCGCCCGTGGCCCAACGCATCGCGTGACCGCGCCTGCCCCAGCACAACCATCGCGTAGCCCGCCGCCAGGCTGAACCCCGCCTCCAGACCGATCAGCGCGCTCAGCCAACCGTGCAGCATGGCCTGGCCACCCTGCAGCCAGATCATCTGCCCCAGCGCGATACCAAGGGTTACCAACGCCGTCAGCGCGAAATACGGCGCCCGGTTCAGAACCGCCGTGCCGCGATGCAACAGCGCCGCCATTACCCCGCCAAACGCCAGAAAACCGATGCTGAACAACCAGATCTGCAGTTCCGACATCATTGCATAGCGCCAGGCAAGATCTTCCAACATCCACTCCTCATCCCCTGCGACGCGGGCCCCGATTGCCATTGCACGCACTCTTGTCGTGGAAATCCCCGTCGACAAGCCTTACATCAGCACAAAATGCCATATCCGCGCACCATATCCGCGCCGTTGACACGCAGGACCAGATGACCACGCCACCCGGCCCGAAACCCACCGCCGATACCTTGGCCGCCGCTGCCAAGCTGGCCACCGCGAAAGGCCCGGCGCCGGTCCGTCTGTGGAACCCGCCGTTTTGCGGCGACATCGACATGCGGATCGCCCGCGATGGCACCTGGTTCTACCTTGGCACGCCGATTGGCCGCGCGCCCTTGGTGAAACTGTTCTCCTCGATCCTGAAACGTGAGGGCGACGCCTATTTCCTGGTGACCCCGGTCGAAAAAGTGGGCATCTGCGTCGATGACGCGCCACTGCTGGCCATCGATTTCGAGGCTGCAGGCCAAGGCCGCGACCAGACCCTGACCTTCACCACCAAAACCGAAGACACCGCCATCGCCGGGCCCGACCACCCGCTGCGGTTTGCGCGCAATCCCGATACCGGCGAACCCGCGCCCTACATCCTGATCCGCAGCAATCTTGAGGCGCTGATCGACCGGAAATCCTTTTTCCGCCTTATCGAATTGGGTTGCCACGAACTCCATGCCGGGCAAAGGTGGTTCGGTGTCTGGTCCTCGGGTCAGTTCTTTCCTGTCATTCCGTCATCCGACCTGCCCGAATAAAGATCGCGAGAATCCAAACCACATGCCCCGTTTCGCCGCGAACCTGACGCTTTTGTTCAACGAAGTTACCATGCTCGACCGGCCAGATTGGGCGGAACGTTGCGGGTTCGACGGGGTCGAGGTGCTGTTCCCTTATGACTATTCGATGGCCGATTGGGAAAAGGCGCTGGGCAACATGCCGGTGGCGCTGATCAACACGCCGCCGGGTGACTGGGCCGCTGGCGACCGTGGCTTTGCCGCCGTGCCGGGAATGGAGCTGCAGTTTCGCGACAGTTTCCTGCGCGCCGCCGAATATGCCAGCCGTCTGGGGGCCGCCCGCCTGCATGTGATGGCAGGGGTGGCCAAGGGGCCGCAGGCCGAACAATGCTACACCGAAAACCTCGCTTGGGCGGCGGCCGAGGCGCCCGCGCTGACCCTGACGCTGGAACCGCTGAACCCCGATGATATGCCGGGCTATTTCCTGAACGATTACGATCAGGCCGCACGCATCATCGACGACATCGGCCTACCGCAGATCGGCCTGCAGTTCGACCTTTGGCATGCCGCCCGTCTGCACGGCGATGCGGCCAGCGTCTGGGCCGCACACCGCCACCGCATCAACCACGTCCAGATTGCGGGCTTTCCCTTGCGCAATGAACCCGGCGGCGGCGGCTTTTCCCTGCCTGCCCTGTGCGACGAGATTGACGCACATTGCCCCGACACCTGGGTCGCCGCCGAATACCGCCCCGCCAAAGGCACCGCGCAGGGCCTCGGCTGGCTCGCAGCGCTCAAATCCCGCGGCGCACCGATCGGAAGCTAGCCGCGCCGTTGCCATCCCTTGTTCTGTCAGGCCGGGCGTGCCGGCGCGTCCGTCCGAAACATCCGCACCCCGACTGACCTGCGCCAGTGTCACGGTTCTGGTCTGGTGGCGCCGCGCGCGTCGCATCTGCGTGACCGAAGGAAAGACCACGACTTGCCGCCCGCGCCCCATCCGGTAATATGGCGCAAGCCAGTCATGAAGGACCCGCCCCATGCCCATCGCCGCCCCGGAAACCCAGACCGTCACCAGCTGGAAAATCGCCTGCGACGGCGGCGAAGGGGCACTTGGCCATCCGCGCGTCTGGCTGACCATCCCGGCCGATCCCGGCTGGGTCGAATGCGGCTATTGCGACAAACGATATGTGATCGACCGCGATCACGCCCACGACGATCACTGATTGCGTCGAACCCTTCGATCCGTCGCGCTGATCGTTGCCCTGCCGCTGGTCTATTTTCTGGCCAGCATCGCCGGCGCGCTGATCCCTGGCCCGGGGCAGGATCTGTCCGGCCGTCACACCCAGACCATCGGCCTGATTCAAGGCCCTATCCACACTGACATCCTGCTGCCCCTGACGCCCGGGATTCGCGCGCGGTTCGCCTTCGCCGAAGCCTCTGGCGTGCCCTTGAACGATCCGCGCGCGGCGTGGCTTCTGGTTGGCTGGGGTGCCACTGGCTTTTACACCACCGCCGGCACCTACGCCGACATCACCGCCAGCGCGGTGCTGACTGCGGCCATCGGTGACACTTCCGTCCTCCGGCTGGACGCGCTCGGCCCGCTGCCCGACATGCCGGAACTAACCTTTCTTCCCCTGTCGGGCGCGCAATACCAGTCGCTGCTCACAACCCTCGATGCGACCTTCGCCCGCGATGCCAGCGGCTTGCCGCGCCCGCTTGATCACCCCGGCTTCACCGATACCGATGCCTTCTTTCACGCCAACGGCGGCTTTCATCTGTTTCGCACCTGCAACGTCTGGCTGGGAAAGACGCTGCGCGCCGCCGGCATTCCTTTCGGCATCTGGACACCGACCACCCAATCGGTGAACCTTTCACTGTGGTGGCATCACGGTGACCAAACCGGGTAGCCCCCAGCCCCGGTTTCTGCCAATACTCGACGCGTAAAAATCGGGCCGCAAAAGCAGGGAAATCACCATGACCTTCGGCAAAGGCCATCACCTTCACCTGATCGACGGATCGGCCTATATCTTCCGCGCCTACCACGCGCTGCCGCCGCTCACCCGGAAATCCGATGGCCTGCCAGTCGGCGCTGTCGCCGGTTTCTGCAACATCCTGTGGAACGAGATTTCAAAGGACCGTGGCCGCGACGCCGCCACCCATATCGCGGTGATCTTCGACCATTCCTCGCTCACCTTCCGCAACGAAATCTACCCCGCCTACAAGGCCAACCGCCCTGACCTGCCCGAAGACCTGCGCCCGCAATTCCCGCTGACCCGTGAGGCGACCCGCGCCTTCAACGTCGCCTGCATCGAGACCGAGGGGTATGAGGCTGACGACATCATCGCCACCTACGCCCGCCTTGCGGTGGAGGCGGGCGGCACCGCCACCATCATCTCCTCCGACAAAGACCTGATGCAGCTGGTCGGCCCCGGCGTCGACATGCGCGACCCGATGAAAGACCGCATGATCGGCCCCGACGAGGTGTTCGAAAAGTTCGGCGTCGCCCCGAACCGCGTCGTGGATGTGCAATCGCTCGCAGGGGACAGTGTCGACAACGTTCCCGGCGCGCCGGGCATCGGCATCAAGACCGCCGCACTGCTGATCCAGGAATACGGTGACCTCGACACCCTCCTCGCCCGCGCGTCCGAGATCAAGCAGCCCAAACGCCGCGAGGCGCTGGTCGACAACGCTGACCAGATCCGCATCTCCCGCCAGCTCGTCACCCTGAAATCCGACACGCCCCTCGACGTCTCGCTCGACGAGATGGAGGTGCGGCTCCCCGCCCCCGACGCGGTGATGGAGTTCCTGAACCGCATGGAATTTCGCACCCTCACCCGCCGCGTCGCCGAAAAGCTGAAGATCGCCCCACCGGCACTGCCCGAAACCTCTGGCATGGAGGTTGTCGGCACCCATCAGGACGCTCCCCAACCCGACCGCCTCCCCTTCGACCACGCCGCCTACGAACGCATCTCCGACATGGCCGCGCTTGACCGCTGGATCACCCATATCCGCGACATCGGCTATGTGGCTATCGACACCGAAACCACCAGCTTGGACGAGATGCGCGCAGACCTCGTCGGCATCTCCCTCTGCGTTGACGCGGGCCGCGCCGCCTATATCCCGCTCGGCCACACCCAAGGTGGCGGCGATCTGTTCGGCTCCACCGCACTTATCGAAGGCCAGTTGCCGCTGGAGGCCACGCTTGCCGCGCTGAGACCGGTTCTGGAAGACGACGCGATCCTGAAAATCGGCCAGAATATGAAGTACGACTGGAAGATTTTCGCCCGCCACGGCATCCGGATCGCGCCCTTGGACGACACCATGCTGATGAGCTATGCGATGCACGCAGGCACCAACAACCACGGCATGGACACGCTGTCCGACCTCTACCTCGGCCACCAGCCGATCCCGATCAAGTCCTTGCTCGGCTCCGGCAAGTCGCAAGTCACCTTCGACCGAGTCACCATCGACGACGCGGTGAAATACGCCGCCGAAGACGCCGACGTGACGCTGCGCCTGTGGCAGCTTTTCAAGCCGCAACTGCACCACGCCCGCGTCACCACCGTCTACGAAACCCTCGAACGCCCCCTCGTGCCGGTTTTGGCGGATATGGAAATGCACGGCATCCAGGTCGACCGCGACACCCTCAGCCGCATGTCCAATACCTTCGCGCAAAAGATGGCGCAGCTGGAAGACGAGATCCAGACCGCCGCGGGCGAGAAATTCAACGTCGGCTCGCCCAAGCAGCTGGGCGAGATTCTGTTCGACAAGATGGGCCTGCCGGGCGGCGAAAAGGGCAAGACCGGTGCCTATGCCACTGGCGCGGACGTGCTGGAAGACCTGGCCACCGAACATGTGCTGCCCGGTCTGGTGCTGGATTGGCGGCAGTTGTCGAAACTGAAGTCCACCTACACCGATGCGCTGCAACTGGCGATCAACCCCGATACGGGGCGCGTCCACACCTCCTATTCGCTGACCGGGGCGGTCACCGGGCGGCTTTCCTCCACCGATCCGAACCTGCAGAACATCCCGATCCGCACCGAAGAAGGCCGCCGCATCCGCGAGGCGTTCGTCGCCCCCAAGGGTCGCACCCTCGTGTCGCTCGACTACTCCCAGATCGAACTGCGCATCCTCGCCCACATCGCCGACATCCCGCAACTGCGCCGCGCGTTTGAGGACGGCATCGACATCCACGCCCTGACCGCGTCCGAGATGTTCAGCGTCCCCCTCGACCAGATGACCTCCGACATCCGGCGCAAGGCCAAGGCAATAAACTTCGGCGTGATCTACGGCATTTCCGGCTTCGGCCTCGCCCGCAACCTGCGCATTCCGCGGGCCGAGGCGCAGGGCTTCATCGACCG
>NZ_JANMET010000385.1:0-19349 GCF_031377265.1 Tabrizicola sp.
TCCCTTCACTTTGCCGCAGTGCGGAGTTTTTACCACGCTTCTGGCTGATCATCCGGACAGCGACTTGCCCAAGGCACAACCGTCGAAAGCAACGGCCAACGGCAATCTACAAGTCCTGATTCAATGATCGAATGCACCTGCTCGTGGTCAATTCCTCCAAAAAAGAAGGATGCTGCGCTTGGCAGCGCGCACTGCAAAGCTTGTGGTTTTCAGTCAGACTCGCGGATCACAGTGCCCGACTGAACCGCGATCAAATCGCGAGGGGCCAAAACGACAACCAGCACTCCAAGATAGACGAGGACGAAAAGTGCTATGGCGCCATAACTCCGGATCGAGTTTGATCGTGAGGGAAGGGTTTGTGTCATGTCGGGCTCTCCTTGCGTGGCAGCGACTCGGATCCGATGTGCGTAACTTTAGCACCGGAGCGCGAGCCAAGCCTCCTCATCTTGAGCGTGTAGGCGGAAATCCTTCCCGTTCCTGACCGTGTAGTGAGGATAGTGTCCGCATTTCCGGCCGTCTCTGCGGCTGCGAAGGTCCGATATTCTGCGAGGCAGAGCGGAAAGCCAGCGGGAAAGAGGCCGTCAGCACCTTGCACTCGCCGTGGGGCATCGGCTGACCGGCCTTTTCCTCGGCAAATGCAGCTTATGCGCCGTCAAGAACCGAAACAGACAGGCGAAGGCAGTGATAAACTTGAACATGCTATCCTGCAGTCTTCGTGACGCTTGGCCAAAAGGTGGAAACAAATTCAAATAGGAGAAAATTCGCCTCAAGCCTGCTTCAGCGGCAGATTCCGTCCAAACGAAAACTCTCGTCATCCGCTTTTGGAAGAACCTAAGTGCGGACTCCGGAAAAGCGCGCCTGCCAGTCCACGCGTTCTTCGTCGGTGATCTTGCGAAACAGGTTTTCGGGTACACTGAAAGCATGGTCGGGAGGCAGCACGCGCATCGCTGCCGAAATGTCATCCGGCCAGGTCCAGTCTTGAGACCCCATTGCAGCCATTATCGCTTCGGCCGCATCGGGGATGAAGGGGCGCGACAGAACCGCGTAGACGCGGATCAGGTTGAGTGCCAGACGGACCATCGCTTGTGCCTGATCGGGGTCAGTCTTGACCACGGTCCAAGGGGCTGCGGCCTGCAGATATTCGTTGCCGATGACCCAGATGGCGCGCAGTTCTGCGGCGGCCTTGCGGACCTCCATCGCTTCCATCATAGCCGCATAGTCAGCGATGCGGGCGCCGAGATCAGCAACCAGCGCCGTTTCCATCGGGCCAAACTGGCCGCCTTCCGGCACCGTGGCGCCAAATTTCGCGGTTGCAAATTTTGTCACCCGACTGACCAGATTGCCCAGCACATCGGCCAGGTCCTTGTTCACGGAACCCTGGAAATTCTCCCAGGTGAACTCGCTGTCAGCAGATTCCGGCGCATGCGACAGAAGCCACCAGCGCCAGTAGTCAGCCGGCAGGATCGACAGTGCCTGATCCATGAACACGCCACGGCCCTGGCTGGTCGAGAACTGGCCGCCATCATAGTTCAGGTAGTTGAACGACTTGATGTAGTCGACCAGCTTCCACGGCTCGCCCGACCCCATGATCGTTGCGGGAAAGCTGAGGGTATGGAAAGGCACGTTGTCCTTGCCCATGAATTGCACATAACGAACATCCTGCGCGCCTTTGTCGGTGCGCCACCAGCGTTCCCATGCACTATCCGGATATCCATGCGCATCCGCCCATTCGGCGGTGCCGGCAATGTATTCGATCGGCGCGTCAAACCAGACGTAGAAAACCTTGCCTTCCATGCCGGGCCAATCCTGATCGCCGTTCTTTACCGGCACGCCCCAGTGCAGGTCCCGGGTGATGCCGCGGTCCTGCAAGCCATCGCCGTCATTTAACCACTTCTTGGCAATCGACGTGGTGAGGATCGGCCAATCGGTCTTGCTGTCGATCCAGGCTTCCAGCTTGTCGCGCAGGCTGCGCTGCTTGAGGAACAGATGCTTGGTCTCGCGGACCTCAAGGTTGGTTGAGCCCGAGATTGACGAGCGCGGGTTGATCAAATCGGTCGGGTCCAACTGCTTGGTGCAGTTTTCGCACTGATCGCCGCGTGCCGCCTCGTATCCGCAATTCGGGCAGGTGCCGGTGATGTAGCGATCAGGGAGAAAACGGTTGTCGTCGATCGAAAAGACCTGCTTTTCGCTGACCTCCTCGATCAGGCCATTTGCAGCCAATCGCCCGGCAAAATGTTGTGTCAGGCGGTGGTTGCGTTGGCTGGAGGAGCGACCGAAGTGGTCGAACGACAGGCGGAACCCTCGCGCGATTTCGGCCTGCACCTGATGCATTTCGGCGCAGTACTCTTCGACCGGCTTGCCGACCTTGGCGGCCGCCAGCTCAGCCGGGGTGCCGTGTTCGTCGGTGGCGCAGATGAACAGCACCTCGTGACCGCGCGCGCGGTTGTAGCGGGCGAACAGATCTGCAGGCAGCTGGCTGCCCACCAAATTACCCAGATGCTTGATCCCGTTGATGTAAGGGATGGCGGAAGTGATCAGTATCCGTGCCATGTGCGCCCTCTTGCCGTGCTGTCGAGGTCCGTTTAGCCGATGCCTTGGGAAAGGGCCAGCGTCAGACGCGACCGCGGATCATCCGGCGCAGCGTGCCGTCGCCAGCAAGTTCGCGTTTCAGCGCGGCGAGCATGTGGACGATGATCAACCCGATGAGGATCTTGGTCAGGACCTCGTGCACGCTGAACCAGAATGCCTCGCCAGCTTCGGACACCTCGGCGATGGGCTGCACGACCCAACGGTCGGCGATCATCACATCAATTCCGGTCGCTGAACTGCCGGCCCAGCCGCTGATCGGAATCGCGATCAACAGCACATAGAACAGGATATGCCCCGCCCGTGCCGCAAGCTGAGCCAGCCCCGGCGGGCCGATGGGCTTTGGCACCGGGCTGATCAGATGCCAGCCGAGGCGCAGAACGATCAGGGTCAGCACGCCAAAGCCAAGCGTCTTGTGCAGACCGTATAGCCAGAGGTTGGACAGGCCCGGTTCCATATCGGAAATCCGCAATCCAAGTGCCAGCATGGTCAGGACCAGCAGCGCCATCGCCCAATGCAGGACACGGGTAATCAGGCCGAAACTGTCCGGCGTATTGCGAAATGCCATCCTGGTTTCACTCCTTCGCGTCGATCCGGGCGGTGATGATGATGCGGACCTCGTCGCTGACCATGTCTGACCAGCCGGTCGCGCCAAAATCGCTGCGATTTACCGCACCAGTCAGGCGCACGGTCAAGTGCTTCAGCTCGCCCTCGGCGGTACCCTTTTGGCGAAAGATTTCGGCCTGCAATGTGACCGGGCGGGTGACGCCGCGAATGGTCAGGTTGCCGGCAACTGACGCACCATTGCCAACTGCTTTGACCGAGATGCTTTTGAAGATCATCTTCGGATGTTCCTTTGCGTCCAGCACTTTGGGACCCTTCAGGGCCTGTGCCGCAAAGGGAAAGCTGGCTTGCGCACCCGAGACGTCCAGCTCGACGTTGATGGTGCAATTCGACACTGATTTGAAGTCGAGCGTCAGGTCGGCGGAATTCAGCGGAATGGTTCCGGTGATCTTGTCGGGGCCAAAGTCTGTCTCGAAGGCCACGGTCGAGGCGTCGTGATCGAGAAGGTAGGCAATTGGGGCAGCATGGGCGGCTGCGGCCATCAGAATTGCCGAGATGAACGTGATAAGATGTGATTTTGTCATGATTCCATCCTTTTAAAGGAAATAACGTTAACAGATTCCGCGCGCGCCGCAAAATCATGTTGCCGTGTGGTGATCGTGCGCAGGCAGGGGTTCCAGGCGTTCGACCCCGGCACCAGTTCGGCCACCACCAGCGCCGCCGCGCCCGAACGTAGTGCCTGTTCCATTGCCCAAAGCGCCCCCTCCTCGCGCTGCGGCTGGACAAGCATCAGGGCGGGCGGGATGGGCAAAGGCCTGCAGGCCTGCTGGGTTCAGCCACTCTGCCGTCCAGCCGGGGTGGATCCAGATCACCAGGCCCTGGCTTTTCGCCATCACCAATGCGGCCAGCGTCATGCGGGATGGGCCGCACAACTCGTGCACCCGGCCACGTTGCAGCGAAAGCGCGCCAGCCATGGCTTGCTGGAGGGGTGGGTGCTTGGCCGCAAGGGCATGGATTGGCAGACTCGTGCCCGAAACCTAGTATGTTCCTATAATGTTCTCAAGCTTGATGCTTTGCCCGTGACAGCTTTCGCCCTAAGTTCATCCCAAACCACGGAGATCTGATGAAAACGCTACCGCTTGGAAAAACCGGACTTACCGTCTCGGAAATCTGCCTCGGCACCATGACCTGGTGCAGCCACAACACCGAAGCCGAAGGCCACGCGCAGGCAGATTATGCCGTGGATCATGGGGTCACCTTCTGGGACACGGCTGAGATGTATCCGACCAATCCGGTCAAGGCTGAAACCATTGGCCACACCGAAGAAATCATCGGAACCTGGCTTGCCGCACGGGGCGGGCGCGACAAGCTGCAGATTGCCAGCAAGATCACCGGCAAGGGGATGTTGGCTGTGCGCGACGGCGCACCGATCACCGGGGCCGCCTTGCGCGCCACAGTCGACGCCGCCCTGCGGCGGCTGCAGACTGATTACATCGACTTGTGTCAGCTTCATTGGCCGAACCGGGGCAGCTATCACTTTCGCCAGATGTGGCGCTATGCGCCAACCGGCACCGACAAGGCTGCCGAAACCGCGCATATGACAGATGTGCTGACCACGGCGCAGGCGTTGATCGACGCTGGCAAGATCCGCGCCATCGGCCTGTCGAACGAAAGCGTCTGGGGGGCGGCCCGCTGGTTGCATCTTGCGGACACGCTGGGCCTGCCGCGCATGGCGGCTGTGCAGAACGAATATTCGCTGCTGTGCCGCCAGTTCGACACGGACTGGGCCGAGCTCAGTCTGATCGAAGACATGCCATTGCTGGCCTTTTCGCCGCTGGCCTGCGGACTGCTGTCGGGCAAATATGCCGGTGACGTGACGCCCGAACGCACCCGTCGCAGCTTTACCCCCGATCTGGGCGGGCGCATGACACCGCAGGTCTTTCCCGCCGTGGCGACGTACATGGGCATCGCCGCGCGTCACGGGATCGACCCATGCCAGATGGCGATTGCGTTTTGCCGGACCCGACCATTCCCAACCATCCCGATCATCGGCGCGACAACGCAGGACCAGCTCAAGACCAACATCGCCGCCGCCAACCTCACCCTGTCGCCCGAAGTCCTGAATGAGATCGCGCAGGCGCACCGGGCCTTCCCCGCACCGTATTGAGTGGGGCCTTGCGGCTCGAGGCGCTTCAGGGCACAGCTTTGCCCAACCAGGAGAGCGCGATGCCCCGATCCGTCCGCCCGATGACTATGCTGGCTGTGCTGCTCATGCTGGCAGGCTGCGAACTTGCACTGCCCGGCGCCGGAACTGGCACTTCAAGGCCGGAGCAGACAGCCAACGTCATGACCGGCGGCGAGATCGAAGTTACCGCGCTTGACGACGCCCCGAAAGCTTCGGGTCCGGGCACTGAGCCTGCCACGGCAGAACAAATCACGCCGGAAAATCCACAGCCGCAGTCCGCCGAACCTGCAGCGGCAACGGAACCGGATGCGTCCGATGGTGCCGTTGCGGCCGAGGCTCCGCCGGTTGCGGAGGCGCCGTCGGTTGAGGTCACCCCGGTTGCGCCGACTGAAATCAAATCAGATGCGCAGATCGGCTGTGAAAAGAAGGGCAGAACCTGGGCCAAACTGCCCGGATCAACGGTGCATGTTTGCGTAAGGCTGACCAAGGATTCGGGAAAGCGTTGCACACGGAAATCCCAGTGCTCAGGTGAATGCCTTGCGAGATCAGGAACTTGCGCGCCCGTTGACCCCTTGGTCGGGTGCAATGAGGTGTTTCAAGACAACGGCGCAAGGGTGACCCTTTGCATCGAATAGTTGGGGTGTTGATCCTGTTTCTGGCGGCTTGCAATGCGCCGCTCAGCACCGGCCCGTTAGCCTTTCGCGACCCCAAGGCACCGATCTTTTCGTCCGCGGCCTTTGATCCGGCAGCGCTGCAAGGGCGGTGGCTGCAAGTTGCGGATTTTGGCGGCCCCAAATCGCCCGATTGTGCCAGCGGAGCGGTGGACTTTTCGGCCTCGGCCTCGGGCCTTGTGGTCAAGGGCACGATTTGCCTGGATGGCCGCAGGCACAGCATTTCTGGCCTTGTTGGCAAAGCCGGGCCGGGCCGTCTTGCGGTTGCCGGGATGGAGGATTGGTGGATCGTATGGGTAGATAGCGGCTACCGGACCTTGGCCGTAGGCACGCCATCGGGCCGCTTTGGCTTTGTCCTTGACCGGGGTGCCATTCCTGCCGACCGCCTGAACGCCGCACGTGAAGTTTTTGATTTCAACGGGTATGCCGTATCAGCCTTGCGGCCGATCTAGCGGATTCGGTCCAACAACCGGGTCAGATGCGGCACCATTTCCCGCGCTCCGACCTCGGCCTCGCGCACCAGACCGTCGAAATGCTGGGTGATTGTCTCAACCCGGGCGCTGTCACGGAACGCCAGATAGTGCCGCCCAAGGTAGATCACGGCCAGCAGCGGGCCGAACAGGGTCACAGGTGCGGAAAACACCCGCTTGGCATCAAACAAGCAAATGCGAAGCGATGGATAGAGCTGGTCGCACAGGGCAATCAACCGGGTCAACTGTTCGATTCGCACGTCCTTTGACAGACCCTCATAATAGCCCGTTGCCGTGGCAAAGGCGTCAAGTTCGTGGACTGGCAATGCGATTTCATAGTCAGACCGCGCCCCGCGCATCCATGCAAGACGGTCCTCGAACGCGCCGATCGCCTGCTCTGCGGATCTGCCAAGTTGGGGCGAGTATTCCCATTCCACCACGGCCCGCGTCTTCAGCATGTCGGGCAGTGTGGCCGGCACATGGCGGATTTTGTACCCGGCGGCCTCGCGGTGCCAGCCGAAGATCGTCTCGTCGATCAGGGCGCGAGGTGCCTCTGTAATGGTCAGCGATGTCGCCAGAAGGTCTGCAATCGGTTCGGGCCTGAGTGACAGCCCCAAAAGCCAATCCGCGCTGACCCCCAATGAACCTGCACAGTCCGCCGCCAACTGCGCATTGGGCAGCCGCGTACCATAGGACAGCAGCGCCGAAATGGTCGACCGGTCCACCCCAGTCATTCGGGCAAGCGCAGATTGCGTCACACCCCGCGCAGCCATCGCCTCTGCCAGCCGGATGCGAAAGATGGATGATCGGTCACGCTTGTCGATGCGGTCCTGCATGTGGTGACTTTCCAGAACAAGTGCGAGGTTTTGTTGCCTATCTTCAGGATTCACGCTGCGCCAGGCAAGTGCTATTCATGTGCGCGGAAGTGAATGTTTTTGCAGAGGACTATCTTGCACAGAGAAGATCGCTCTATTGAATGGCCGACCATCCTCCTGCTTTTCATTACATATGGATTATTCGCAGTCGCTACCACGGTCGTCTGGGACCTTGCGCCGATCCTCGCGCTACTGGCGGCCACGGTGGCCATTGCGCAGTTTTCGTCATTGCAACATGAAGTCCTGCACGGGCACCCGTTCGCATCGCAACCACTGTCCGAAACGCTGGTTTTCCCGGGCTTGACGGTGTTTGTACCCTATTTGCGGTTCAAGGACTTGCACCTGCAACACCATTACGACCCGAACCTGACAGACCCATACGACGATCCCGAATCTAACTTTCAGGATCCAGAACTTTGGTCACGCCGGTCCTGGGTGTCCAAGGCGTTATGCAGCTTTAACAATACGCTTGCTGGACGGATGTTGCTTGGGCCTGCCGTGTCGTTCTGGGCGCTGGTGCAGGCGGACGGCAAGGCGATGATGCGCGGTGACTGGCGGGTGGCGCAGGCTTGGGCCTTGCACATTCCAGGGGTGGCCTTGGTTCTCACTTGGCTACTAACTGTGGGGTCGATGCCGGTGTGGGCTTACCTTACTGCCGCGTATCTCGGGTGGAGCTTGTTGAAGATCCGCACGTTCCTGGAACATCGCGCGCATGAGACAGCGCGGGGGCGCTCCGTGGTGGTTGAAAGCAGGGGGCCGCTTTCGTTGCTGTTTCTCAACAACAACTTCCACGCGGTGCATCACTCGCAACCCAATGTTGCGTGGTATCGGTTACCTCAGGTCTACTTTACCAACCGTGATCATTATCTGCGCCGCAATGATGGCTACGTCTACCGCAACTACACCGACGTGTTCCGGCAATTCCTGTTTCGCGCAAAAGATCCGGTGCCGCATCCGATCTGGCCAGTAGCAAAGCTGGCTGGCCAGCAAGAACCCGCAGGATCAGACGATCCGACGGAAGGTTGGGACATTGGTGGAGTTGTCAAAGAACGGCACTCCGGGCTGGTCGTCGCCCCGCAGTAACGCGTCAACTTCGGCCAGCACCACCTCGGTGATGAACGGCAGGTCCAGCGCGCGCGCTGGCGACAAACCGATCCAGTGCAGATGCGACAGCTCGCCCGAGGCAGCGGTGAAATCGTCTGGGTCCGTTGCCAAAGCGTTTGCATCAACCAGAAAGAACCGCGCGTCGAAACGGCGTGTCCGTCCCGGCGGCGTGATCGCCCGGAACACAAATCGCAGCGGAGGCGTGGCGTGGGATGCCAGGCGAAACGCGAGGCCGGTCTCCTCCTGCAATTCCCGCAGGGCCGCCGTGACCAGTACATCGGGTCCGGGGGCGTCGGCTGGGCAGGATTGCGTCAACCGCGACATGCAGTGATCGCTCAGCAACCCGGATGCGGGTGCGGCATGGTGGTCCTCGGCGTCAACGGCCCCGCCTGGAAACACGTACTTCGACGGCATGAAAACCGCCCCAGCGCCGCGCTGCCCCATCAAAAGCTCCGGCTCCCCCGATGTCGCGCGCGCCAGGATCACGGTAGCCGCCGGCCTGATGGCTTCAGTCATTTCCTGCCCCACCAAAGCCGTGCATCCGTTTGGCCCATTGGAAACCGACCATTGCCCCCTTCAATCTGGGCAACAGATACAATGACAGCGCCACTGTCGCGACGGAAAATGTGATGGCAAGCGGCAGTGGATCGGGCCGCCAACGCACAAAGGAAAAAAGTAGGATCGGCGCTAGCAGGTGACCGACAATCAGGATGGTCAGATAGGCCGGGCCGTCATCTGCCCGCTGGTGACGCAACTCTTCGCCGCAAGCCGGGCACGCATCGCGCACTTTCAGATGCCCCAGCATCATCGCTCCGGCACCGCAGTTTGGGCATTTGCGCCGCCACCCGCGCGCCAACGCTTGTTTCAACGGCCTCTCGCTGGTTTCAGCATCCGTGGGATGATCTGTCAGCTTTGCTTGATTCATCAAGAACTCTCTTCCGGCGTGGGACCGGCCAATGGGGTCGGAACCAGAGATCTCGCAAGATCACCCTGCCCAACCAGTCTCAAGTAGCAAGTGCGGGTGCCATACGACAGGGGCAACGTCGTCACAGTGTCGAGATACCGCCGCAAGCGCGACGGAATAAGCAACTCCCTGCGTTAGAGGCTTCAGAAGGTCGGAACACACGGTCTGCCCAGCTTACAGGAGTTGAAGATGACAGCACGCACTCAAACAGCCATCATATTGGCCGCGCTTCTTACCGCAACCATGGCTTCTGCGGCTTTTGCCGATAAGGGTCCTGACGGTCCCAGTCGTGGTGATGTGCTGCTGGACAAGTTCGACAGCATTGACACCGACAAGGACGGAAAGGTGAGCGAGGCAGAACTCGCCGCGTTTCGTGCCGCCGAATTCGCGGCTGCCGATACCAATTTTGACGGCATGCTGAGCGCTGAGGAACTGACCCAGAAACAGCTTGCCCGGATGGCCGAAACCGCAGCAATGCGCAGCGCCAAGATGATCGAAGAACGCGATGACAACGGCGACGGCAGTCTTTCCGCCGATGAAATGGACCAAAGCGTGCAGGAAAGCCGGTTCTCGCGCATTGATCAGGACGATGACGGGGCGATTTCCAAGGACGAAGCCGAAGAGGCGCTGAAGCGTTTCGCCGACAATCGGAAGAAGCACCGCAAAGGCATGAACGATGCGATGGAAAACTGATTCCACAAGAGGTTTTGCACCGCGGAAGATGACCGGATAGACCGGACGACAGGATGAACATGGCTCTCGATGCATTTGGCGAGACCTCGGATGAGGTGCTGATCGTTCTCTACGCGAATGGAGATCGATCAGCAGCCTATGCCCTGACGCACAGGATCACGCCAAGGGTTTTGGCTTATGCCTATCGGTTGTTGTCAGGCGACCGTGCCGAGGCGGAAGACGTGGCACAGGAAACCATGCTGCGGCTTTGGCGCGTGGCACCTCACTGGCGGCAAGGCGAAGCAAAGGTAACAACCTGGGCCTACCGCGTTGCCACCAATCTGTGTACCGACCGACTGCGCGCGCATCGCAGGCGGGGGCGAGCGTCACTGGACGATGCACCGGACGTGGCCGATCCTGCGATCAGCGCAGTCGAACGGCTGGTCGAGGCCGACCGGATTGATGCTTTGCAGGCCGCATTGGCCCGGTTGCCGGACCGGCAGCGGCAGGCGATGGTATTGCGGCACATGGACGGGCTGTCCAATACGGACATTGCCGACATCATGGACATCGGTATTGAAGCCGTCGAAAGCCTGACTGCCCGTGCTAAGCGGGCGCTTGTCGCCATTCTGGCCGGCCGCAGGGAGGAGCTTGGGTATGAGGAAGACTGAAATGCAGGATGATGATCTTACGGATCTTTTCGTCGGGCTGCGGCACCGTGAACCAGTTCCGACGGCGGCACTGATGGAACGTGTCTTGGCAAATGCCGTACAGGCTCAGCAGCCTGTAGCCGATCTGAGGGTTAGGGCTGTGCGATACCCCGGCCTGTGGTCACGGATTGCGGGCCAATTCGGCGGTGTGACCGCGGTTGCGGGCTTGTGTTCGGCAGCGCTCATCGGCCTTGTCATCGGCTATAGCGACCCCACCACCGTTGACTACCTGACCAATGGCCTTTCAGACGACATGCCAGAATCGATGGACATGTTCCCGACCGCCGACTTCCTTTCGACAGAAGGCTGAACCATGACCGAACCTGCACCCCGGCCCGTCACGGCAACTTGGGTCAAGATCCTGCTGGCCCTGTCGCTGGCATTCAATCTCGGCATTCTGGGCATTGTCGCGGGCGCGCGTATGAAGGACGGGCACGGCGACAAGGGCGGTCTGCCGCGCGACGTGTCCTTCGGGCCGTTCAGCGAAGCGTTGTCGCGTCAGGATCGGCAGGCACTGCGCGAGGCGTTGCTAAGCAAGGCACCGGAGTTCCGCGCGGCGCGTGAAGCGGCCAGAGCCGAGTTCGATACGCTGCTTGCCGCGCTGCGTGCCGACCCCTTTGATCCCGATGCCGTGCGCGAGGCGCTTGCCGCGATCGAGCAGCGCAATGCGAGCCGTCTTGAACTCGGGCGGACAATGATCGAGACCCGAATTTTCGACATGGCCGAAGCCGAGCGTCTGGCCTTTGCTGATCGTATGGAAGCGGGGCTCCGGACCAAGAAGCGTCCTGCACCTTGAACGGCGAACGCCTCAGGCCGCGGTCAGCCGAAACGTTACCTGGTTGCGACCGGAGCTCTTTGAATCCAGCAAGGCCAGGTCCGCCTGTTCGACAAGGCTTTCGACATGCTGGTCAATCCCGCTGGCGCGCGATGACACAGCCACGCCAATTGATACGGTGATTGTCAGCGCCTGACCCGAAGGCAGCCGTACCGGCATTTCCTGCACCGCTTCGCACAGCCTTTCGGCAACTTGTCGGGCTTGCGCCATGGCCGTGTTCGGAAGGACCACCAGAAACTCCTCGCCACCGATGCGCGCCAGCAAATCCGTAATCCGCAACGCGTTGGTCAGCCGATTTGCCACCTCCACCAGCACTTGGTCGCCGGCGGCATGGCCGAAGTGGTCATTTACCGCCTTGAACTTGTCCAGATCGACCACCATCACCGCAAAGTCGGTGCTTTCGGCATGCGATTGCGCTGCAATCGCTGCCAGCCGTGGCATGGCATAACGCCGGTTGTGCAGCCCGGTCAGCGGATCGATCATCGCAAGGCGCAAACTGTCATGCACCGATGCGCGTTGCCTGTCGCCGCGCCGCTTTCGCCGCATCAGGCTGCGCACCCGCAATGACAGCTCATGTCCGCTGATCGCCGAATTCACAACATCATCTGCACCAAGATCAAACGCCATCGCAGCGGTCTCATCGTCGCCGGACTGCCCGACAACACAAACCGCGGAATGCCGCGTCGAAGGGTGACTTTTCAGTTCGGACAGCAATCGCAAACCGCCAAGCGTATCTCCCTTGCCGTTTCCAATAATGAAGACATCCGGAACGTCCGCAAAACTGCCCTCGCTGGACCCCGCCTCGGCCAGCGCCTGGCTGCGCGAAACGATCACCACCTTGTCGCGCGATTGCCCCTGAAGCTCGCGTCGCCAATCCAGATTTGCGTCGGGCAAAGACGCCAGCATGGCGATGGTGCCGCCACGCTCAAAAGTGGTTTTCGGTTCCGCAAATCCCATCGCGGGCATCTGCTGTGCTGCGGACAGATCGGCATCGCCACGCGACCTCAGCAGATTGCGCACCCGCGCCAGCAGCACAGCATCACTTGCAGGCTTGACGAGAACGTCATCAGCCCCGGCGGAAAAGGCGGGCAACCTTGCTTCGGCGTCGGTTGCCGACGTCAGCGCAATAATCGGGATATCTTGGGTTTGCGGCAGCGAACGCAACCGCTTCAGGACCTCAATCCCCATCATGTCCGGCAGCGTCAGGTCAAGCAGGATCAGATCAGGTTTCTCTTCTGCTGCAAGCGACAAGCAGCTTGCCCCATCTACAGCAAGAAGTGGCTCGTACAATGCGGCGGCAAGACGCGCCCGGTACAGGATGCGATTGGTAGCTACATCGTCAACAATGAGGATTCGACCATTCATCTCTTGCTTGCCGTCACTGTCACATGCACTTGTCGCCCAGTGTGTTACCGACTTAGTTAAGAATTCCTTTCCGAATTACCCCAAATGTTCCGCTTTACGGGAATCGTTCCGGAAAACAGTTAGGAAACGCCAGGAATGCAGCGAGAATCCGCTCAAATCGTCGCTTTGCAGGTGCTCGGCTGGCTGGCAGCTGACGACGAAATGTTCCAGTCCTTTCTTGGCGCAACCGGCGCGGGACCCAGCGATGTTGCCATGCGCGCAGAGGATGCAGAGTTTCACGCAGCGATTCTGGATTTCCTATTGTTGAACGATGCGTGGGTTGTCAGTTTCTGTGATGCGGTCGGTTTGCCCTACACGGTTCCAATGTCGGCGCGTGTGGTGCTGCACGGCGATGCGCAGATGGATTGGACCTGAGATTGTATCGGACAGACGGAATGATTGACGGAATAGTTTTCGACAAGGACGGCACCCTTTTTGATTTCCACATCAGTTGGGGACGCTGGGCTTCGACATTCTTGGCTCAGATGGCGCGCGATGAGCCACATGCCATGCGGATGGGCGCGGCCATTGGGTTCAACCCGGCCACTGGCCAGTTTTCTGCCGATAGCCTCGTCATCGCGGCCACTGCATCGGACATCGCGTACGCACTGCGCCTTGAAATTCCGCAGATGACGACCCCGCAACTTACCGAAATCATTGATGACGCTGCGGCCGGCGCCACCATGGCCGAGGCCGTGCCGCTGCGCCCCCTGTTGACGTTGCTGCGTGGGCAAGCCCTGAAGCTAGGCGTTGCGACCAATGATTCCGAGGGTCCGGCCAGGGCGCATCTTACGGCCCATAGGATCACCGATTTGTTCGACTTTATCGCCGGCTCCGATTCCGGCTATGGGGCAAAGCCGGGGCCCGGAATGTGCCAGGCCTTTGCCCGGTCGGTCGGGCTTGATCCGTCGCGCGTGGCCATGGTGGGCGACAGTAAACATGATCTGGATGCAGGCCGGGCGGCGGGAATGGTGACCGTCGCGGTGCTTACCGGCATCGCGTCACGGGCGGATCTGCTGCCGCACGCAGACGTGGTCTTGCACGACATTGGCGAGATTCCGGACTGGCTACGCGGGCTGTAACCGCAACAATTGGGCGCGGCGGCTGAAAACGACACTTATGCGTCGCGGATTCGGTTCCCATTGGCCGCATGCTTCCGTCATCTTCGGCACTGTACAGTGGAGGACCGATCATGACCGAAGAGCCAGCCCGGAAAAAGCGTGCCGGTGGACGTGCAGGGATGAAGGTCCGCGCCGGAACTGCGGCCATTGATCAGATGCCATGGCGAATTCCGGTGAACCCGGATCGCCCGATCGAGCCGCTGGACGCCGAGGGTGTACAGCGGATTCACAAGACGGCGATGCGCATTCTGTCAGATATCGGGATCGAGTTTCTGAACCCCGAAGCCGTGACCATCCTCAAGAAGGCGGGCTGCACCGTCAACGGCACCAACGTGCGCATGGACGAAGATTTCGTGATGGAAATGGTCGGCCTCGCGCCGGAAACCTTTACCATCACCCCGCGCAACCCCGCCCGCGAGATCATCATCGGCGGCAAGCACATGGTCTTCGTCAACGTCTCCTCACCCCCCAACGCCTGGGACATGGAGCGTGGCAAACGCTCGGGCGACTTCGAGACCTTCAAGGAGTTCATGAAGCTCACCCAGTACTTCAACTGCATCCACGTGGCCGGGGGATACCCGGTGGAGCCGATCGATATCCACCCGTCGGTGCGCCACCTCGACTGCCTGTACGAAAAGCTGACGATCACCGACAAGGTCGTCCATGCCTACTCACTCGGAACCGAGCGGGTCGAGGATGTGATGGAGATGGTCCGCATCGCAGGCGGGCTGACGGAGGAGGAGTTCCAGGCCAAGCCGCGGATGTACACCAACATCAACTCAGTCTCGCCCCTGAAGCACGACTACCCGATGCTGGACGGCGCGATGCGGTTGGCGCGGCGCGGGCAGCCGGTGGTGATCACCCCCTTCACGCTGGCGGGGGCGATGGCGCCGGTCACCATGTCGGGCGCGGTGGCCCTGTCAATTGCCGAGGCTTTGGCAGCACTGGCCCTGCTGCAGTACATCAACCCCGGTTGTCCGGTGGCGATCGGGACTTTCACCTCCAACGTTGATATGAAATCCGGCGCGCCCGCCTTTGGCACCCCGGAATACATGCGGGCCACGCAGATGACGGGGCAGCTGGTGCGTTTTTACGGCGTGCCGATGCGGGCGTCCGGGGTTTGCGCGGCCAATGTGCCAGACGGGCAGGCGATGTGGGAGACGTCGAACAGCCTGTGGTCGGCGGTCCAGTCCCGGACCAACATGGTCTATCACGCGGCGGGGTGGCTGGAGGGGGGGCTGATCGCAAGCCCGGAGAAGTTCATCATGGACTGCGAGGTCCTGCAGATGATCCAGCGCTACTTCGAGGAGGCGACCTTTGCCACCACGGAGGACGACCTTGCCTTCGACGCGATCAAGGAGGTCGGGCCGAACGGGCATTACTTCGGGGTGCAGCACACGCAGGACCGATATCAGAACGCCTTCTA
This sequence comes from Tabrizicola sp., assembly GCF_031377265.1. GTDB lineage: Bacteria > Pseudomonadota > Alphaproteobacteria > Rhodobacterales > Rhodobacteraceae > JAUYQR01. The sequence goes on from NZ_JANMET010000385.1 coordinate 15,588, forward strand.
TGCGCCGATCTGTTCGGACTGGCGGAATTATGAAGCCTGGCAGATCGACGGGTCGGTCTGGACGCATGAGCGGGCGCATCGGATTTACAAGCAGATCATGGCGGAGTTTGAGCCGCCTGAAATGAATGGGGATCATCAGGAGAACCTGCGCCGGTTCGTGGCGAGGCGGAAGCAGGAGGGGGGGGCGCCTACGGATTTCTGATCCGTGGGGGCCGCAAGGGCATCCGGCTTGTCCACGCGTGGACAAAATTTCTGGCGTTGATTTTGTTGGATAATTTGTTGTTGGGTTAAGGGTTTGTTAGGGTTTGAGGGGGTGGGGGTGGTCGTCTGAGGTGTCGTCCGGGGTGGCTGAAAGAGAGTTGTGGCAGGCCCCGATCTATGGGTGGTGCGCTGTAGCGCACCCTACGATGCTGTCATCCCCGCGAAAGCGGGGAACCATGGGGGCGGGCGGGCCAGATGGGTCCCCGCTTTCGCGGGGATGACAAGGTGGGTCGGGCGCGGTCAGATTTTCTTTGGGCAAATCTGACGGGGTGGGAGGGTTGGTGGGTTGGCACCCACCCTACGCTTGCTGAGACTTCCATCGAAATGCGCGCCGAAAACCGCGATCTTCTGCTTCCCCTGTTGTCGAAACATATAGCTCGCCAAGATGAGGTTCGATACGTGTTCGATCATACTGTTGATCAAAAGGCAGATGATAGACTCTTTCGCCGCCCCGTTTTGAAATGTTGCACTTAATCATTGGGTAGCTACCGATAGGCTGCAATTCTCGCACCCTAACATTAAGTATTGACGAGAACTCCTTTGCGCGCATTGAAAGTCTGGTCGATGTGACAAGCTCTGCTTGAATGTCCGAAAACTTCTCAAATCGAGAAAAAAGATCGAAGCTGTCACTCTGCATTTTCTCTCTGGCAATGTACTCTACTACACTGCCAAACAGCTGAAAAATATGCTTCTCATGAATCTCTTTGTGCGACGACCAATACTTGCACTGAATGATCTTCGTAACTCCTTTTTTCTTTGCGATCAAGTCTCTTCCAAGATCATCGAAGCCCTCGACAGCACCGAAGTATGCAACTTCGTAACCGTCACTTTCCAGTTCAAACCCAATATACCGCTCATAGTCACGCCCAATCTCCCAAGGACTCTTTCGTCGCTTCTTCCATCTATCAAGAGCTAACTGATTGCGAGCTGCAGGCGAAAGGTTTCTGTACTCTGCATCTGCCAAGTAGTTCCGAACGGGATCTTCGCTTTCATCTTGCGTGTCCGGCACATTAGTCGACAGGGCTTCCAAGTTTTCTATGTATTCAGCCAGTGTATCTCCTGTAAGGTCTTGTATCCAAGGAAAACTATTTTCGAGAAACAGCAAGCGATAGCGCAGCGCTCTGTGAAGTTTTGTTTCCTGAGATAACCTCTGCGAATATTCGCGTACCTTTTCAGCAGCCTTAGCAGCTGGGTGCAATTTGTTGAAAAGATGCTGTGCATCAACCTTTCCACGATACAACTCTAGGTCTGCAAACGCAGTAGCTAGCCATGGAAACAACTCAGAACGCTCATTGAACACTGTCTTCTGTTGCTGAAACTCAAGGCGGTCAGAGTTTAGCGTTCTCGTAAGCTCGCGCTTCTCGTTCTCTGCGGATTGAAGGTTCTCGGTGAGCTCAGTAGTCTTCCTTTTTGCGTAGTTCAGGTCGGACTCAAGCAGCTCAATTCGCTGCTTTTTTCCTGAAAGTACGAGCAACAAGATGCCAAAGGCGACTAGAGCAAGAAAGAAGAGTGGGCCAGCAAGTTCGTCCATCAAACATCCAACTCCTCCACAAAACGCGCGTTTTCCTGAATATACTGGAACCGCAGTTCCGGCTTTTTCCCCATCAGCCGCTCCACCAGATCACCCGTCATCCCCGGTTCGTCCTCGTCGATACTCACCCGGATCAGCTTCCTCGTCAGGGGGTTCATCGTGGTGTCTTTCAGGTCTTTGGCGTCCATCTCGCCCAGACCCTTGAACCGCTGCACGTCGATTTTACCTTTTCCGCCCAATCCCTTGGCGAGCCATTTCTCTTTCTCCACGTCGTCGGCCACGTACATCCGCTTTGGCCCTTGGGTCAGCCGGTACAAGGGCGGGCAGGCCAGATACAGATGGCCCTTGTCGATCAGCGGGCGCATCTGGGTGAAGAAGAAGGTCATCAGCAGGCTGGCGATATGCGCGCCGTCGACGTCGGCGTCGGTCATGATGATGATTTTCTCATAGCGCAGGTCTTCGACGTTGAAGCGGCTGCCCATATTGACGCCAAGCGCCTCGCAGATATCACGGATTTCGGAGTTATCATTCAGCTTGGCCGAGGCCGCGCCCAGCACGTTCAGGATTTTACCCTTGAGCGGCAGGAGGGCCTGGGTTTCACGGCTGCGCGCGCCTTTGGCACTGCCACCGGCGCTGTCACCCTCGACAATGAACAATTCCGTGCCCTCGCGGGTTTTCGAGGAACAGTCGGTCAATTTACCGGGCAGGCGGAGTTTCTTGGTGGCGGTCTTGCGCTGGGTTTCCTTTTCCTCCCGCCGCCGCAGGCGTTCCTCGGCGCGCAAGACAAGGAAATCAAGGATCGAGCCTGCGGATTTGGGGTCGGCGGCAAGCCAGGTATCAAAATGGTCGCGCACGGCGCCTTCGACGTATTTGGCGGCCTCTTCCGTCGCAAGGCGGTCTTTGGTCTGGCCCACGAATTGCGGTTCGCGGATGAAGATTGAAATCAGCGCGCAGCCGCCGGTCAGCATGTCTTCGCGGGTGATAAGGTCGGCTTTGCGGTTTTTAACACGCTCGCCGTAAGCGCGGATGCCTTTCAGGATTGCGGCCCAGAAGCCGGTTTCGTGGGTGCCGCCTTCGGGGGTGGGCACGGTGTTGCAATAGGACTGGATGAAGCCGTCGCGGGCGGGGGACCAGTTGATCGCCCATTCGACCGAGCCGGGGACGCTGTATTTTTCGGGGAAGCCGACTTTGCCGGCAAAGGGGCGTTCGGCGTAGGTGGTGGTTTTCTGCAGCGTGTCGGACAGATAATCGCCAAGGCCGCCGGGGAAGTGGAAGGTGGCCTCAAGCGGGGTTTCCCCATCGTTGACGGCGGTTTTCCAGCGGATTTCGACGCCGGAAAACAGGTAGGCCTTGGAGCGGGCCATCTTCATCAGGCGGGCGGGTTTCAGGGTCTGGTGGCCGAAAATCTCGGGGTCGGGGTGGAAGGTGACGGTGGTGCCACGGCGGTTCTGGATCGGGCCAAGCTTCTGGATCGGGCCTTGCGGGACGCCGCGCGAAAAGCTTTGTTCATAAAGCTCCTTGTTGAGGGCGACCTGCACGGTCATCAGATCCGACAGCGCGTTGACGACCGATGCGCCGACGCCGTTGAGGCCGCCAGAGGTGGAATAGGCGCTGCCGCCGAACTTGCCGCCGGCGTGCAGGGTGCAGAGGATCACCTCAAGCGCGGATTTCGAGGGGAATTTCGGGTGCGGATCGACCGGGATGCCGCGGCCGTTGTCGCGGATGGTGACGGAGTTGCCGTCGTGCAGTTCAACCTCGATGCGGTTGGCGTGGCCGGCGACGGCCTCATCCATCGCGTTGTCGAGGATCTCGGCGACAAGGTGGTGCAACGCGCGTTCATCGGTGCCGCCGATATACATGCCGGGGCGTTTGCGCACGCCTTCCAGCGGTTCAAGAACCTCGATCGAGGAGGCGTCATAGACTTGCGTGCCAGCGAGGAGGTCGTTTGCCATGGGCTGCTCGATTCTTGT
>NZ_JANMET010000201.1:0-1771 GCF_031377265.1 Tabrizicola sp.
TGGTCGATGAACTCGGCCAGATCTTCGAAAGCTCTGGCGTCGTAGTGGTTGCCCACTACGCGGGCATGACGGTTGCACAGATGCAGGACCTGCGCGCAAAGATGCGTGACGTAGGTGGGTCCGTTCGCGTTGCCAAGAACAAGCTCGCCAAGATCGCCCTTGAAGGGAAACCCGGCATTAAGATGGGTGACCTGCTCTCGGGCATGACTGTACTGGCCTATTCGGAAGATCCTGTGGCTGCGGCCAAGGTTACCGAAGCTTACGCCAAGACCAACGAAAACTTCGTTATTCTTGGTGGCGCAATGGGCAGTGCAGTTCTGGACCAGGCTGGTGTGAAAGCCGTGTCCTCCATGCCGTCGCGTGAAGAGCTTATCGCTCAGATCGTGTCGTGTATCGGAGCACCGGGATCTGCCATCGCCGGGGCCATTGGTGCGCCTGCGTCTAACATCGCGAGCATCCTGTCGACCATCGAAGAAAGGGCTGCGGCCTGATCTTGCACCCGCGTGGTTGAACCCCACGCCGTTGGAACCCATCTTAAACGAACGGAAAACAAAATGGCTGATCTGAACAAACTCGCCGAAGAGATCGTTGGTCTGACCCTTCTCCAGGCACAAGAACTGAAAACCATCCTGAAGGACAAGTATGGCATCGAGCCCGCCGCCGGTGGCGCGGTCATGATGGCTGCCGGTCCGTCGGCTGCGGCGGCGGCTCCTGCTGAAGAGCAGACCGAGTTCGACGTCGTGCTGACCGAAGCTGGTCCGAACAAGATCAACGTGATCAAGGAAGTTCGCACCATCACCGGCCTCGGCCTGAAGGAAGCCAAAGACCTCGTTGAGGCTGGCGGCAAGGTCAAGGAAGGCGCAACCAAAGCCGACGCCGAGACCATGAAGAAGAAACTCGAAGAGGCTGGCGCCAAGGTCGAGTTGAAGTAATCACGGTTCGGAGGGCGACCTCCGGCTGACTTTCAAGGCTGGGTCCGAAGGCAATTCGGGCCCAGCCAATCGTGTCTTGGAAGGGGCTTTTGCGAAAGCTTTTTCCCAGGCGCGGTGCGGGTTCGGGAGCTGCCCTACGGGACGGGCGGCATGAATTGGACCCACATTTCCTGCTTCGCATGCGGTGCGCGCCCGTGGCCCGACGGGTGGTGCGCCAGCGAATTGATGAAAGGTGACGACGAGCATGGCGCAAGCTTATGTTGGCCAGAAACGCATTCGGCGGTACTTCGGCAAAATCCGTGAAGTTTTGGAGATGCCGAACCTGATCGAGGTTCAGAAATCCTCCTACGACTTGTTCCTGCGCTCCGGCGACAGTGACAAGCCGCGGGATGGCGAAGGGATCCAGGGGACCTTCCAGTCGGTGTTCCCGATCAAGGACTTCAATGAGACGGCGGTGCTTGAGTTCGTGAAATACGAACTGGAAAAGCCGAAGTATGACGTCGATGAATGCCAGCAGCGCGACATGACTTACGCGGCACCGTTGAAGGTGACGCTGCGTCTGATCGTGTTTGATGTCGATGAGACGACCGGGGCACGGTCGGTCAAGGACATCAAGGAACAGGACGTCTACATGGGCGACATGCCCCTGATGACGCATAACGGCACGTTCGTGGTGAACGGCACCGAGCGCGTGATTGTCAGTCAGATGCACCGGTCGCCCGGCGTGTTCTTCGACCACGACAAGGGCAAGACGCATTCCTCGGGCAAGCTGCTGTTCGCTTGCCGGATCATTCCTTACCGCGGCTCGTGGCTCGACTTCGAGTTTGACGCCAAGGACG
>NZ_JANMET010000034.1:0-3295 GCF_031377265.1 Tabrizicola sp.
GAGGCCCAGATCGTCTCGCACCGCTACATGCTGCGCGCCGGGATGATCAAGCAGCAGGCGGCAGGGATCTATTCCTGGCTGCCGCTTGGCCTGCGCGTCCTGCGCCGGATCGAGCAGATCGTGAACGAGGAACAGCAGCGCGCCGGGCACATCCCCCTTCTGATGCCCACGCTGCAGCCCGCCGACCTGTGGCGCGAGTCAGGCCGCTATGACGACTACGGCCAGGAAATGCTGCGCATCAAGGACCGGCAGGACCGCGAGATGCTGTACGGCCCCACCAACGAAGAGATGATCACCGACATCTTCCGCGCCCATGTGTCCAGCTACAAGGACCTGCCGCTGACCCTTTATCACATCCAGTGGAAGTTCCGTGACGAGATGCGCCCCCGCTTCGGGGTGATGCGCGGGCGCGAGTTCCTGATGAAGGACGGCTACAATTTCGACGTCGACAAGGCCGCCGCCCTGCACGCCTACAACCGCCACATGGTCAGCTACTTGCGCACCTACGAACGGATGGGTCTGACCGCGATCCCGATGCGGGCGGACAGCGGCCCAATCGGCGGCGACGACACGCACGAGTTTCTGGTCCTGGCTTCCACCGGCGAGTCCGAGGTGTTCTTCGACAGTGCCGTGACCGAGTTGAAGCTGGGCAACCGCGAGGTCGACTACGACAATCGTGACGCAGTGGCAGCGGTCTGCAAGGAGTTCACCACGCTGTACGCCCGCACCGACGAGACCCATGACCCGGCCCTGTTCGATGCGATCCCCGAGGCGCGCCGCAAGGTGGCGCGGGGGATCGAGGTGGGGCAGATCTTTTACTTCGGCACCAAGTATTCCGAGGCAATGGGGGCCACGGTCATCACTGCAGACGGATCAAAAGTGCCGGTTGAAATGGGATCGCACGGGATCGGCGTGTCGCGCCTGCTGGGCGCGATCATCGAGGCGAGCCACGACGACAAGGGGATCATCTGGCCCGAAGGCGTGACGCCGTTCCCGGTGGGGATCGTCAACCTGAAGCAGGGGGATGCGGCGGCGGATGCGGCCTGCGAGGGGCTGTACAAGGCGCTGGCGGCCAAGGGGCTGGAGGCGCTGTATGATGACCGGGACGAGCGGGCCGGGGCAAAGTTTGCCACGATGGATCTGATCGGCCTGCCGTGGAGGATCACGGTGGGGCCGCGGGGGCTGGCGAATGGGGTGGTCGAACTGACCTCGCGGCGGACGGGGGTCAGCGAGGAAATGCCCCCCGAGGCGGCGGTGGCGCGGGTGGCGGAGATTTATTCGGGGGTGTGATGTTCGGGGGTGTGATGATCGTGATGTCCACGCGTGGACATCACTGTCACATCAATAATATCAATGGCTTAGAATAGACGTCTTTACTAACTTTTAACGATTGGACCCAGCGCTGCAGGCAGTGTCCTGCGGTACATTTCGCACAGGACGGCGACGGCGAGGATGGTGGTGAAGAAGCCCAGCGTGCGGATCAGGATGAACCAAGCAAGGGTTGCTGCGCTGTCCCCCTGCATGCCGGCGTTGTCCAGAACTGCGCCGACCTTGTAAAGCAGCGCGATCAACACCGCGCCGAACAGAGCCGGGCCGATAAGCAGCCGCCACAGCGTCTGAAAGCCGGAGCGCAGGCCTTGTGACACCCGGTAGCTGCCGTCGCGCACGACGAGGGCGGGAAGTGTCGTGCCAAAAAAGCTGAGTGCAATGAGGTAGAGTGGCATGGCCAACAGGAGCATCGCGCCGATGATGCGAGGCGCCGGGCTGCCACCGGGCATGATCTGAAGCGCGAGGATCAGCGCCAGTCCAAAGGGAACCAATATCAACGCCCCGGACAAAAGAATGAACCAGCCGAACTTCATTGGTGGCGCGCCCGCGTCGGGTTTTTGGCGGGTGAGACTGAAAGCCTCGCCAAACAGGAAGTGGCGGTGAAAGAAGTAGGCGAGGATGGCCAGAGCGATGAAGGTTACTGAGCTTTCCGATTTGGGCTGCAGGTACCAAATACATGTTTCGATAACTGCGGCGAAAAGCACGAGGGCGGGCAAGGACGCGAAGAAATAGCGCCACGATTTGCGATAGATATCAAGCAAAGAAGCCACCCCTGTCTTTTGGGCGAGGGTGGTTCGGGCGTTGCGCTGTGTTAAGAAATCCCAGCAGCCCTGCCGGTCTACATCACCACGACGAGGTTGCCGGGCTTGTGAAAGCTTTCGGCAATGGCATGCGCCTTGACCAGTTCTGCGAACGGCAGGACCGGGCCTACCACTGGCGTATACCCCCCGGCCTGATGCAGGGCCAACAGGCGCTGCATCGCGGGCAGGTCGTCCTTGTTGGTCCCGGTCATGAAGTGCCGCCCCTCGCGCCGGGGGCGCAGGGCAGAGCCGAGCATCTGTGCCAGATCGGCGGTGATCAGGACCAACCTGCCGCCGGGGGCGAGCAGGGAGCGTGCTCCCGGCCAGCCCAGCGAGCCCATGACATCCACGATCACGTCGAAGGGGCCGGGGGGCGTTCCCTTGCGGTAGTCGGTCACCTCGGCCGCGCCAAGGCTGCGAGCGAGCGCGTGGTTCGCCGGTGACGCGGTCGCCGCCATTTGCGCGCCAAGGTGACGGCCAATCTGCAGGGCGGCCCCACCCACGGCGCCGGTTGCGCCCGCAACCAGAAGACGCTCACCGGGGGCAAGTTTCGCCCGGTCGATCAGGAACTCGGCGGCCGTGAGCCCGCCGAAGAAGAAGGCGGCACCCTGTTCGAAGGACAGGCTGTCGGGCAGGGGCAAAAGGGTGCCGCTGGCCTTGATCACCAGGTACTCGCGATGCGCGCCGCCCTTGAAGCCGGTCAGGCCAAAGACCCTTTGGCCTTTGGTGAAGGCCGAGGTGCCGGGGTCGGCGACCTCGCCGGCGAAGGCCCAGCCGGGGGCAACGCGGGGTCGGCGCAGGCCGATAGCCAGCCGCAACATCAGGCCCAGACCGCGCGGCACTTTGCCTGAGCGCAGGCGCGCGTCGCCTGCCGTGACAGGGGCGGCGCGGACGCGGATCAAAACCTCGCCCGGCCTTGGGGTCGGGATCGGGGCTTTGGTCAGGGCAATGGTTTCGGGGCCGCCATAGGCGGTGTAGCTTGCGATTTTCATGCGGGAACCCGGGGGGTTGAACGGGAGGAGTAGCGGACGATCACTTCGCCGATGACGATGGCCATGACCCAGGAGCCGACAAAGAGGATGTCGGAAGCCAGACCCATCGGGGGTTGGCCGGTGACGAGGTAGATCGGGAAGAACACCAGGCCCACGGCCCCCAACCCCATGCCG
>NZ_JANMET010000059.1:0-2166 GCF_031377265.1 Tabrizicola sp.
CGGTAGGCGGCCGGGCCGAGGTGGAGGCGCTGGCAGGGCCTGCGACAGGGATGGTGGACGCAGGCGGGCGGACGCTGTTGCCGGGGTTCGTGGAAAGCCATCTGCATCTGGTGCTGGGCGGCAATGAGCTGACGCAGTTGCAGCTTGGCGGCGTGCAGGGGTTCGACGCTTTGGCGGCGGCGTTCCGCGCCTATGCGGCGGCGAACCCGGGGCTGCCGCTTTTGATGGCGCAGGGGGCGGGGTATGACATCCTGGGCCGGCCGGTGACGCGGGGCGATCTGGACCGGGTGATCGCCGACCGCCCGATTGCGATGATGTCGCCGGATCATCACACGGTCTGGGCCAATACGGCGGCTTTGGCTGCGGCAGGGCTGTTGCAGGGGGCACAGATGCCTGCGGGGCATGTGGTGGTGATGGGTGCGGATGGGCAGGCCTTGGGCGAGTTGCTGGAGTTCGAGGCGTTCTCGCCCGTGCTGGCGCTGACGGGGGACCTGCATCTGCAGCTGGGGATCGCTACGGGGGGCGAGCCGGAGCCGTGGCCGGATGCCGATCAGCGCGCCAAGGACAAGGCCAAGATCGCGGCCGGGCTGGCGCATTGCGCGGCGCATGGGATCACCTCGATGGTGAACATGGATGGCAACCGCTACACCTGCGTCTTGCTGGCCGAGATGGCGGCCGAGGGTCGCCTGACCGCTCGGGTCAAGGTGCCGTTCCACATGAAGCCGCATATGGACCTGTCGGAGCTGGACCGTGCCAGCGCGATGGCGGCGGAGTTTACCGGGGAGTGGGTGACGAGCGGCTTCGTCAAGATGTTCATGGACGGGGTGGTGGACAGCCGCACCGCCTTTATGCTGCACCCCTATCCCGGCACGTCGGAGACGGGGGCGCCCCTCTTCGCGCCCGAGCGGTTCAAGGACATCTGCGCCGAGATCGACCGGCGGGGATTGCAGATCGCGGTGCATGCGATCGGCGATGGCGCGGTGCGCCAGACCATCGACGGCTATGAGGCGGCGCGGGCGCGCAATGGCGCGCGCGACGCCCGCCACCGGATCGAACAGATCGAGCTGATCGACCGGGCCGATGTGCCAAGGCTGGGCGCGCTGGGGATCACCGCCAGCCTGCAGCCGCCGCATGCGCCGGGGGTGATGGACTTTCCGCTGGCCGGGATGGAGGCGGTGATCGCGCGCCATCGCTGGCCGGATGCCTATCAGTGGAAAAGCCTGGTCGATGCCGGGGCGGCGCTGGCTTATGCCAGCGACTGGCCGGTGACGGACGTCAGCGTGATGCGCGGCATTCAGGCGGCGCTGACCCGGGTGCCGTTCGAAGGGGCGGCGGACGAACGGCTGGGCCTGATGGAGACCCTGCGCGCCTATACAGCTGGCGGGGCCTGGGCCGCGCATCTGGAAGGGCTGACCGGCACCCTGCGCGAAGGCCTGGCGGCCGACCTTGTGCTGATCGACGGCGACATCGAGGCGATTCCACCCGGGAAGATCGGCACCACGGGAATCGCCCTGACGGTCGCTGGGGGGCGGGTGACCTATGCGGCAGAGGGTTTTTCCGCCTGACCTGCGGGAAAAAACAGCTGATTCCTTGGCGTTTCAGGGGTCGGCGGAAATTTTGTCATCACGCTGTCATTTTCTGCTTGCGGGTTCTGAGGACCGGACGTAAAAACCCCCTCACCGAAGCGGAAGAGACGCGGAAACGCAGAACGGAAGTGACGGAAGCGGCGGCGAAGACCACCGCATGACAATCTGGAGGCAAGACGGCAGGTACGCCAGAAGTTCTGGTGTACTGCAAGTTTTGTGTCCGCGCTCTTTGAGACTGATTGGTAATGAAGGGATATGCGGGCGGTTTGGGCGCATCGGCGTCAGATCGCAGCATATCGGCCTACTAGGGGGGAGACCTCCGATGATGTAGGTGTCAGCTTCACTGTCTTGGCAGGGTTGTTCTTCGGAACGGCTTTGTACATGACAGAGACTGATCATGAGTACCTTAGGGTATTTGTGACAGATGTGCGAAGGTTCGACGTCAAGGATAGCTCGAAAGAGCTTTCAACTTGAGAGTTTGATCCTGGCTCAGAACGAACGCTGGCGGCAGGCCTAACACATGCAAGTCGAACGGGATCTTCGGATCTAGTGGCGGACGGGTGAGTAACGCGTGGGAACG
>NZ_JANMET010000141.1:0-24057 GCF_031377265.1 Tabrizicola sp.
AGGCATGCCCGCTCGCCCCGTTGGCGCGCGCGATACGGCCATCTTCGGACAGGATGAAATCCGACTTCGGACCGTGTCCTGCCGCCTGCGCATTGGGCGCGTACCAAGGCCTTCCTCGGGATCGTGGCAGATGCCCTGAGCGGCGATGCCCCCGATGCCGAAGCGCGCCAGCGGCTTGCCGTTCGGGCAATGATTGCGCAGTGGAACCGCGATCCGCCTGATCATCCGGTGATCCTTGCGGGTTCTACCGGATCGCGCGGGACAACGGCGCTGTTGATGCAGGCGGTTGCCCGTTTGCCACGCGGCGCGGTTGTGCTGCCGGGCTTTGACTTTGACCTGCCAGAGGGCGTTTGGGCGGCGATGTCGGACGCCTTGACCGCAGAAGACCATCCGCAGTTTCGCTTTCGCCGCCTGATGGATGTGCTGGACGTGGGGCCCGAGGCGGTTCAACGCTGGACCGCCGTGGCGCCGCCCGCGCCGGATCGCAACCGGCTGATCTCGCTGTCGCTGCGCCCGGCGCCAATCACTGACCAGTGGCTGACGGACGGGCCTGCCTTGCCTGACCTCTTGCCCACCACCGAAGATCTGACCCTGATCGAAGCCCCGTCGGAGCGGGCCGAGGCGGTTGCCATTGCGTTGATCCTGCGGCAGGCGGCGGAAACCGGCACCAACGCGGCGCTGATCTCGCCCGACCGCAATCTGACCCGCCGCGTGGCCGCCGTGCTGGACCGGTGGGGCATTCGCCCTGACGATTCTGCCGGACAGCCACTCGCCTTGTCTGCACCGGGCCGTTTTCTGCGCCATGTTGCAGACCTGTTTGGCCGAAAGCTGACGGCGGACATGTTGCTGACCTTGCTGAAGCACCCGCTGGCATTCTCTGGCCCCGGGCGCGGCCAGCACCTTCGCCTGACGCGTGAGCTGGAGCTGCATATCCGGCGCAATGGCCCGGCCTTTCCGACCGCTGAGGCGCTGGACGCCTGGGCCACAGCGCAACGCAGTGAAGCAATGGTGCCTTGGGCGAGAGTGATTGGGCAAGCTGTCTGTGGGCTGGAAACAGTTTCTAACATGGCGCTTTTCGATCAAATCGCGGCGCACCGCCGTGTGGCGGAGCAGCTGGCGCGCGGCCTTGCGGTGGAGGGCGCGGGTGAACTTTGGGACAAGGCCGCCGGGATCGAGGCCCTTGCTGCCGTGACCGAGCTGGAGCGCGAAGCGGATGCCGGATGCACGTTTTCTGCCGCCGAGTACGCGATGCTTTTCAACGCCGTCCTGCAACGGCGCGAGGTGCGGGATGCGCCGCAGGTTCACCCCGGCATCATGATATGGGGCACGCTGGAAGCGCGGGTTCAGGGTGCTGATCTGGTGATCCTTGGTGGTCTGAATGACGGGATCTGGCCCGCCCAGCCCGCGCCGGACCCATGGCTTAACCGCCAGATGCGCAAGGAGGCGGGGCTGCTGTTGCCTGAACGCCGGATCGGATTGTCGGCGCATGACTACCAGCAGGCAATCGGTGCAAAACGGGTCGTCCTGACCCGGCCCTTGCGCAACGCTGACGCCGAGACGGTGCCGTCGCGCTGGTTGAACCGGCTGACCAATCTGATGGCAGGCCTGCCGTCGCGCAATGGGCCAGACGCGCTTGCCGCGATGCAACGGCGGGGCAAGCACTGGCTGGACCTTGCGGCGGCGCTTGAGGCACCGGTTGGCGAGCCTGCCCCCGCCCCGCGCCCGTCACCACGGCCGCCGGTCAGTGCCCGGCCCAGCAAACTGTCGCTGACCCGGATTGAACGGCTGATCCGCGACCCCTATGCGATTTACGCCACCTATGTCTTGCGGTTGCGAAAGCTGAATCCGCTGCGCCCGGAACCCGACCCACGTCTGCGCGGCGAGGTTCTGCATGCCATTCTGGAAACCTTTGTGCGGCGCGCGCAAACGGTGCCCGCCGACCGCGACCTGTTGCTGGCGATTACTGATGAGATTCTGTCCAGCCGGGTTGCCTGGCCCACGGCCCGGGCGATCTGGCGGGCGCGAATAGACCGGGCGGCGGATGCGTTTGTGGTGTTTTCGGCCTCCACTGGCGGCAGGCCGGTGGCGATTGAACAACAGGGTTCGGTGACCCTTGCCGATCTTGGCTTTACCCTGCACGGCACCCCGGACCGGATTGACGAGTTGCCCGACGGAACATTGCATCTGATCGATTACAAGACCGGCGACCCACCATCCGAGGCCAAGCAGCTTGCGTTCGACAAGCAGCTTTTGCTAGCCGCGGCGATGGCTGAACATGGCGGGTTCGCCGATCTGGGGCCGCGCGAGGTGCGCAAGATCACCTATGTCGGCATCAAGGGTGACGTGAAGCAGGTTGAAACCGAGATCACGCCCGACAGGATTGCCGAAGTGTGGACAGGTCTGCACAAGTTGATCGCTTTCTATGCCCGGCCAAGTCAGGGCTATACCTCGCGCAGGGCCATGTTCGAGACGAATTTCCCCGGTGATTTCGACCATCTGGCGCGGTTCGGCGAGTGGGATCTTTCGAACAAACCAACGCCGGAGGATGTTGGATGACGCTGACCGCCGCCTCGCTTGCCCAGATTGCCGCAGCCGATCCGCACAAGAACACTTGGCTTTCCGCCAATGCAGGGTCCGGCAAGACGCGCGTGCTGACAGACCGGGTGGCGCGGCTTTTGCTGGGTGGCGTGCAGCCCCAGCACATCCTGTGCCTGACCTACACCAAGGCCGCCGCGTCCGAGATGCAGAACCGGCTGTTCAAACGCCTGGGCGCCTGGGCGATGAAGCCAGATGAAGACCTGCGCCGCGATCTGCTGGAGCTTGGCGAGGCGGAGCTTTCTGCAAGCCGCCTGTCACGGGCTCGTCAGTTGTTTGCCCGCGCGATTGAAACCCCCGGCGGTCTGCGCATCCAGACGATCCACAGCTTTTGTGCCACCCTTTTGCGCCGCTTCCCGTTGGAGGCGGGCGTGGCCCCCGCTTTTACCGAAATGGACGACCGCGCCGCACGGCTGTTGCGGGCGGAAATCGTTGAAGAAATGGCCGATGGTCTGGCGCCCGCGCTGATCAAGCGGTTGACTCAGGTCTACACCTCTGAGGATTTTGGCAGCCTGATCGAACAAGTCGCCCGCGAGCGCGCGCAGTTTTCGCGCCCGCTAAATCTTGATCAGGCGCTTGTCTTGTTTGGCCTGCCTGCCGGGACTGGTGCTGCTGACATTCTGTCACTGGCCTTTCTGGGCGGCGAGGCGGGTTGGATGCCGGACGTGCTGGGCGCCCTTGAAAGCGGCAGTGTCACGGATGTGCGGGCGGCGGCTAGGCTTCGCGGTCTTGATTTTGATCAGCCCGATTTGCGGGTTCTGGAAACGCTCGAGTCCATCCTGCTTTTGGGTGAGAACAAGGTTGCAGAGAAAAGCTTTACCGCCAAGATCGACAGCTTTCCGACCAAGGACACCCGGGCGCGACTTGTCGAACTAATGCCACGGCTGAACGATTTGATGGGAAGGGTTGAAACCGCCCGCCGAACCCGCATTGCGTTGAAGGCGGCGGAAAAGTCTGCCGCGTTGCATGCCTTTGCAGCCGTATTCTTGCCGCTGTACGAGGCGCGGAAATCGGCGCGCGGTTTGCTTGATTTTGACGATCTGATCACCCGCGCGCGCGGCCTGCTGACCGATCCGTCGCTGGCCGCCTGGGTGCTGTTCCGGCTGGATGGCGGTATTGACCACATTCTGGTGGATGAGGCGCAGGACACCAGCCCCGATCAGTGGCAGGTGATCGAAAGCCTGGCGGCAGAGCTGACATCCGGGCTTGGCGCGCAGACGCGGCCGCGAACGCTGTTTGTGGTGGGCGATAAAAAGCAGTCGATCTATTCTTTTCAGGGTGCCGATGTTGCGGCCTTTGACCAGAAGCGCGATCTGTTCGCCACGCGTCTGGCGGGGGGCGACAACGGTCTTGCTGACCTGACGCTGCAGCATTCGTTCCGGTCCTCGCCCGCGATCCTGCGGTTGGTGGACCATACTTTCACCGGGCCTTTGCAAACCGCGCTTGGCGGCGAGGCCAGCCACATCGCCTTTCATGAGACCCTTGCGGGGCGGGTCGATCTGTGGCCGCCGATGGACGGTGCCGAAAAGGCGGACACGGGAGAGTGGTTTGATCCCGTTGACCTTCCGGGAACCGAGCATCCGGCGGTGCAACTTGCCCGCAAGATCGCGGATGAGATCCATCGGATGATTGCGGACGGGGTGCAAATTCCGCTCACCCAAAAAGACGGCGGTCCGGTCGCGCGCCCGGTGCATGCGGGGGATTTTCTGATACTGGTGCAGCGCCGATCCCTGCTGTTTCAAGAGATCATCCGTGCCTGCAAGGCGCGAAAGCTGCCGATTGCCGGGGCAGATCGGCTAAAGCTTGGGGCCGAGCTTGCGGTAAAGGATCTGGCGGCCCTGCTGGCGTTTCTGGATACGCCCGAGGATGACCTTTCGCTGGCTGCCGTGTTGCGATCGCCGCTTGGTGGTTGGACGGAGGCGCAGCTTTTCAGTCTCTCGCACGGCAGAAAAGGCTATCTTTGGGAAGCGCTGCGCGAACATCCGGACCACATTGAAACGCGCACCTTCTTGCAAGACCTGCGTGATCAGGCCGACTATCTGCGCCCCTATGACCTGATCGAACGCGCGCTTCAACGCCATGACATGCGGCGCAAGCTCTTGTCGCGCCTTGGGCCAGAAGCCGAGGATGGGATCGACGAGTTGTTGTCGCAGGCACTGGCCTATGAACGGTCAGAGGTGCCGAGCCTGACCGGGTTTCTGGTCTGGCTGGAGACCGACGATGTCGAGGTAAAGCGCCAGCTGGACGGCGAAGGCCACCGCATCCGGGTGATGACAGTGCATGGCGCAAAGGGCCTGGAAGCGCCGATCGTGGTCCTGCCAGACACCGTGGACCGCAAGCCGCCGGACCGCGACGAGATCTACCGCGCACCGAATGGCGTGGCGCTGTGGAAAACGCCGGATGCCGAAAGCCCGGCCCTTGTTGCGGCGGCGCGGCAGGCGCGGCGTGACCGGCGTGGCGAAGAAAGCCTGCGTCTGTTGTATGTGGCGATGACCCGCGCGCGTTGCTGGCTGATCGTGGCGGCCGCCGGTTCACTGAAAACCGATACCGCGTGGTACACCCTGCTGCGGGGTGGGGCTGAGGCGATTGGCGTTGCGCCGCTGTCTGATGGGACAATGCGGCACGCGTTTGGGCAATGGCCCGAAAACCGCCCCGTCAGGACGACGGCACCCGATGTGGTGGCATTGCCCGTCTGGGCAGAACGCGCTGCGCCTGAACCGCCGAAGGCTGCCGTGGTTCTGACGCCGTCTGACCTTGGCGGTGCCAAGGCATTGGTCGGGGAGCCGCTTTTCAGTGAAGATCTCGCCAAAGCACGGGGCACTGCACTGCATCTGTTGTTGGAACGCCTGCCGCTGATCGGGCAGGACGGCTGGCCCTTGCGTGCGCAGGCGCTGATCGCCGATCCGGCGCTGTGTGCCGATCTTCTGGCCGAAGCGACGGCGGTATTGTCCGATCCCAACCTCGCGCCGCTGTTTGGCCGCGATACACTGGCCGAAACCACCGTTACCGGCGCGTGGAATGGCCAGAGGATAGCGGGCACCATCGACCGGCTGGTGCTGGTTGCCGACCGGGTGCTGATCATCGATTACAAATCGAACGCGCTGATCCCGGATGCGCCGGAAAAGGTGCCCGAGGGCATCCTGCGTCAGCTTGGCGCTTATGCGCATATCATCGGGCAAATCTACCCTGACAGGCGGATCGAGACGGCTGTTCTGTGGACCCGCGCGCCCCAACTCATGCGGGTCGATCCCGATATCGTGAGGTCCGCCCTGGCACGAGCCGCTATCGCTTGACGTTCCCGGCCCGCGTCCCTAGCTTTGGTGGCCGACATATTCCATTAGGAGAAACGATCATGGGCGTTGCAACCGTCGCCGTGACTGATGCCACTTTTGACGCCGAGGTCCGCAAATCCACCCTTCCGGTGGTGGTGGATTTCTGGGCCGAATGGTGCGGCCCATGCCGCCAGATCGGCCCCGCGTTGGAGGAACTTGCGGCCCAGTACGCTGGCAAGGTCAAGATCGTGAAAGTCAACGTTGACGAAAACCCCGATAGCCCGGCTGAGCTGGGCGTGCGCGGCATTCCGGCGCTGTTCATGTTCAAGGACGGTCAGGTGGTTTCCAACAAGGTAGGCGCGGCGCCGAAAGCGGCGCTGGAAACGTGGATCAAGTCGGTCATCTGAAGCGGCCAAGGTTTGTTCAAGGGGCGGTCCGAACGGGCCGCCCTTTCGTTTTGCGGCCAGAGCGCACATATTGCGGCAAAGCAGCGAGGCCAAGATGGCAGAAGACAAGTTTCCCGGCTGGCATGGTACCACGATCCTTGCGGTCCGGCGTGGCGGCGAAGTGGTGATGGCCGGTGACGGACAAGTCAGTCTGGGCAATACGGTGATCAAAGGCACGGCGCGCAAGGTGCGGCGGCTGTCGCCCGGTGGGTTTGACGTGGTTGCAGGGTTCGCAGGATCAACCGCCGATGCGTTTACCTTGCTGGAACGGCTGGAGAAAAAGCTGGAGGCCGCACCGGGGCAATTGGCGCGGGCCTGCGTGGATCTGGCCAAGGATTGGCGGATGGACAAATACCTGCGCAATCTGGAGGCCATGCTGATCGTCACGGACGGGCGCGATCTTTATGTGATCACCGGCGCGGGCGATGTGTTGGAGCCGGAGCATGACGTCGCGGCCATCGGTTCTGGTGGCAACTTTGCCCTGGCTGCGGCGCGTGGGTTGATGACCACCGATCTGCCGGCCGAAGATGTCGCGCGCAGGGCCATGGCGATTGCCGCGGATATCTGTGTCTTCACCAATGGCCATCTGACCATCGAGCGGATCAGGTCTGCCTGAGCTTCTTTTTTGCCTGCATGTAGGCGAGAAGAACGGCGTTCATCCGGGTCTGGTAGCCGGGGCCTTCGCTCTTGAAGAAATCCAGCACATCTGGGTCAACCCGGAACGAGATGGGTTTCTTGTGCGAAGCGTCTGGAAGATCGACGTTCAACCAATCGGCATCGAGATCATCATCCGGTTGCCGGTACTCTGCCCCGAGAGTGAGCGTGGTTCGCAACGCCCGCTTTTCCGCAATACTTAGGCGTTTGCGCTTTTCATCGCTCATGCCGCGACAGCCATTCTTTAACTACCTGTGATTGCAGGGTTTTTTCGGGCGTATATACAGAATGGTATACGGTATGTACAGTGTGTCAATACCGTTCGTCCGCACTTGGTTTGCTGTGGCAAAGCCTTTATCTGTAAGGGGCAAACCCGTTCAAATGGTGATCCAGACATGACCCCCGAAGACCTTCTCGCCGCCGTTGCCGCCGGTATCCTGAACGAGGCGCAGGCGGCGTCGATCACCGCACTGGCGAATGACCGATCGGGCAAACGCGCGTCGTTGCCTGCCGAGGATGAGCCGTTCGAGTTCTTCCGGGGGTTTTCCGAGATCTTCGTCTCGATCGGCCTGATCATTTTGTTGTTGGGGATCTTTGCCATGCTGGCGTGGTTCGGAGGCGTGGCGCTGATGTCGATCCTGCCGCTGATCTGTGCGGCAATCTGTTGGTGGTGGGCGACGTATTTCACCCTCAAGCGGCGGATGAACCTGCCGTCGATGGTGTTGGCTACGGCCTTTGGGGGCGGCATCTATCTGTCGGCAATCACCATTCTGGCGCAGGCGGATGTTGCTTTGCGTGGAACGGTGGTCTTGGCTTTCTTGTTGGCTGCGATTGGGATGGCGGTCTGGTACCGGAAATTCCGGTTGCCGTTTTCCGCCTTCATTCTGGGGCTGTTTGCTTTGGGCGCGCTGTATACGCTGACTGCGTCGCTGGATTCGCTGGGCGGCTTTGTGTCGGGTGACCGCAGCGGAATGGTGGGACTGTTCGATCTGCGCGAAAGCCCGCAGTTCGCTTTTGCGACACTGGGTTTTGGCATCGTGACCTTTCTTGTGGCGATGTGGTTTGATACGCGCGATCCGTATCGGCTGGGGCGGCATGCAGCGACCGCCTTTTGGCTGCACATGCTGGCGGCACCCGCGCTGGTTAACACGGTGGCGCTGACGCTGTACAACACCGGGGGCACGGCGGGGATCGGGCTGCTGATGGTGGCTCTGGCACTCATCACCGTGCTGGCGCTGGTAATTGACCGCCGATCGTTCCTGACGGCGGCGATCGCCTATATCGCGCTGGTGATTGCCTGGGTCGCGGGCGATGGCGGCAACTTCGGCACCTGGACCTTCATTCTGATCGGGCTGGGCGGGCTGATCACGGCCATCGGCACCTGGTGGGTGCCACTGCGCGCCCTGGTGATGCGGGTGCTGCCGAACTTTCCCGGCAAATCCAGCCTGCCGCCCTATGGGAGCACCGAATGACCGACCTGACCCCGCGCGAGATCGTATCGGAGCTTGACCGCTATATCATCGGTCAGGACGCGGCCAAGCGGGCCGTGGCCGTGGCCCTGCGCAACCGCTGGCGGCGCAAGCGGCTGGGCGATGATCTGCGCGACGAGGTTTATCCGAAGAACATCCTGATGATCGGGCCCACGGGCGTCGGCAAGACCGAGATCAGCCGCCGTCTGGCAAAACTGGCAAAAGCGCCGTTCCTGAAGATCGAGGCGACGAAGTTCACCGAGGTCGGCTACGTCGGCCGCGATGTCGACAGCATCATCCGCGATCTTCTGGATGTGGCAATTGCCGATACCCGCGCGCAAATGCGCGAGGATGTGAAGGCGAAAGCGCAGAAGGCGGCGGAGGACCGGGTGATCGAGGCGCTGGCCGGCAAGGACGCGCGCGAACAAACGCGCGAGATGTTCCGGGCCAAGCTGAAGACGGGTTCGCTTGACGATACGATGATCGAAATCGAAGTGGCCGACGCTACCCCGGCCTTTCCGATGATGATGGGCGGGCAGGGAATGGACCAGATGCAGGGCCTGCAGGATATGCTGGGCAAGGCCTTTGGCGGGCGGTCAACCCGCAAACGGTTGACGGTGGCCGACAGTTACGAGGTTCTGATCGGGCAGGAAGCAGACAAACTGCTGGATGATGAGGCAGTGAAGACCGTCGCACTGGAGGCGGTGCAGGAGAACGGGATCGTTTTCCTGGACGAGATCGACAAGATCTGCGCCCGGGCCGATGCGCGGGGAGCCGATGTCAGCCGCGAGGGCGTGCAGCGGGACTTGCTGCCGCTGATTGAGGGTACGACGGTTTCAACAAAGCACGGGCCAGTGAAAACCGACCATATCCTGTTTATCGCCAGCGGCGCCTTCCACATTGCCAAACCGTCGGATCTGTTGCCGGAACTGCAGGGCCGCCTGCCGATCCGGGTCGAATTGCAGCCGCTGACGGAAGGCGATTTCGTGCGCATCCTTACTGAGACGGACAATGCGCTGACGCTGCAATACTCTGCCCTGATGGCGACGGAGAAAGTGGCGGTGACCTTCACCCCTGACGGCATTGCCGCTTTGGCGCGAATTGCGGCCGAGGTGAACCAAAGCATTGAAAACATCGGCGCGCGCAGGCTTTATACCGTGATGGAGCGGGTGTTCGAGGAGCTGTCCTTCACCGCACCCGACCGTTCGGGAGAGGCTGTCATCGTGGATTCCGCTTTCGTAGAGACCAATCTGGGCGCACTGGCACGGTCTGCGGACGTGTCGCGCTACGTGCTGTGAGCGTCATTGCACCCAAAGCACCGCGCTGGCCGGGCGACTGGCCGCGCTTTGGCATGGGCGGCGCGGCGCTCGGCAACATCTTTGCCGACTTCTCGGACGAGGACGCAAAGGAAACCTTTGCCGCTGCTTGGGATGCCGGGGTGCGCTATTTCGACACCGCCCCATGGTATGGCCACGGGCTGTCGGAACACCGTTTGGGCACCGCGACGCGAAACTGGCCACGGGAAGACGTGTTCATCTCAACCAAGGTCGGCCGGGTGTATGACCCCGCGCCGCGCGGGCAGGATGCGCGGGTGCAGTGGCAGGGCGGGCTGAATTTTGCGGTACGGTACGACTATTCCGCCGACGGGTTCGCTGCGTCATTCGCGCAAAGCCAGTTGCGTTTGGGCCAGCCGTCGGTCGATGCGCTGATCATCCACGATCTGGACCGCGATTATCAGGGTGCGGCATTTGACGGCCATATGACCGCGCTGACCGGATCAGGGCTGGCGTATCTGCATCAGCTCAAGGCCGATGGGGTGATTTCGGCGGTTGGCATGGGGATGAATACGCTGAAGGATTTCACGGAAATCGCGCCGTGGATCGATGTCGATTTCTTTCTGGTCGCCCTGCCCTACACGCTGGCCAATCAGGCCGCGCTGCATGGCCCGATGGCCGACTGCGCCCGGCGCGGGATCAAGGTGATCATCGGTGCGCCCTTCGCCTCGGGCCTATTGGCTGCCCCAACGGCGCCGGGCGTGATGTATGCTTATGCGCCGGCCAGCCCACAGATGGTGAACAAAGCGCTGGCGATAGAGGTGATATGCTTGCGCTATGGCGTTCCGCTGGCCGCCGCCGCGCTGCAGTTTCCGTTGCTGCACCCTGCCGTCATCGCAGTCATTCCCGGCGCGGTGTCAGCGGCGCAGGTGCGGGCCAATGCGGCGAATGTGGCGCTGCCGATCCCTGCCGACGTCTGGGCCGACCTGAAAGCGGCCGGGCTGATCGACCCCGATGCGCCGACCGGTGAGTAAGTGACTGACGACGCCACAACGCCGATGATGGCGCAATATCTGGAGATCAAGGCGCAGAATCCCGGCGCGCTGTTGTTCTACCGGATGGGTGATTTCTACGAAATGTTCTTTGACGATGCGGTTGCAGCGTCGGCTGCGCTCGACATCGCGTTGACCAAACGCGGGTTTCATCAGGGCGAACCGATCGCAATGTGCGGCGTGCCAGTACTTGCCGCCGAGGGATATCTGCTGACGCTGATCCGCAAGGGCTTTCGCGTGGCGGTTGCCGAACAGCTTGAAGACCCGGCCGAAGCGAAGAAGCGCGGTTACAAATCGGTGGTGCGGCGCGATGTGGTTCGGCTGGTCACCCCCGGCACGCTGACCGAGGATTCACTGCTTGAGGCGCGGCGGCATAACTTCCTTTGCGCATTTGCTGAAGTGCGGGATGCGGCGGCACTAGCCTGGGCCGATATCTCCACCGGTGAGTTTCGGGTCATGCCGTCCAGCCTTGCGCGGCTTGGCCCAGATCTCGCACGCCTCGCGCCGCGCGAGGTGCTGATAAGTGAGGCGCGCGAGCGGGAGTTAGAGCCTAACATCGCGGAAACAGGGGCTGCGGTGACGCCCCTGTCACGCGGCAGCTTTGATTCTACCGGCGCGGAAAAACGGCTGTGCGAGATGTTTGGGGTAGGGTCGCTGGATGCGTTCGGCACGTTTGACCGGGCCGAAGTGTCGGCGATGGGCGCGCTGGTAGACTATCTGCACCTGACGCAACGGGGCCGGATGCCGCTGCTGCGACCGCCGATCAAGGAGCTGCATGGCGGCACCCTGCAAATCGATGCCGCGACGCGCCGGAACCTGGAGCTGACCTCGGCGCTGTCCGGCGGCCGCGAGGGATCGCTTCTGGCGGCGGTAGACCGGACGGTCACAGCCGCTGGCGCGCGCCTGCTGGAACGGCGAATTTCGGCGCCATCGCTGGATCTGGCGCTGATTCATCGGCGTTTGGTGGCGGTGCGGGGGCTGATTGAGGATGGACGGCTGCGGGAAAGCCTGCGAGACGCGCTGCGCCGGGTGCCGGACATGGACCGCGCACTGTCACGGATCGCGTTGGACCGGGGCGGGCCGCGGGATCTGGGTGCAATCCGCGCCGGGCTGGAACAGGCTGAGCGGATTGCCGGCATGGTGACGGGCGGCCCGGAATTTCTGATCGAGGCGGCAGGCGCGCTGGTCGGGCATTCGGCGCTGGTGGATCTGCTGGACAGGGCGCTGGTGGCCGAACCGCCCCTTCTGGCGCGCGATGGCGGGTTCATTGCAACGGGCTATGACGCAGCCCTGGACGAGACGCGCAGCTTGCGCGACGAAGGGCGCGGCGTGATTGCGCGGATGCAGGCCGAATATGTCGCCTTGACCGGGGTAACCAGCCTGAAGATCAAGCACAACAACGTGCTGGGATACTTCATCGAGACGACAACGACCCACGAAGACCGGATGCGCGCGATGCCGGAGGTGTTCATCCACCGGCAGACGACGGCGGGTCAGGTGCGGTTTACAACGGTGCCGCTGAGCGAAATCGAGACTCGGATTCTGAACGCCGGAAACCATGCGCTTGAGATCGAAAAGCGGCACTATGAAAGCCTGAAGGCCGCCGTTTTGGTAGATTCAGTGCCAATCGGCCTTGCCGCGCGGGCGCTGGCTGAAATTGATCTGACAGCCGGGTTTGCAGACCTCGCCGCAGCGGAAGACTGGGCAGAACCAATGGTCGACGAAAGCCGCGCCTTCCTGGTAACGGGCGGGCGGCATCCAGTGGTTGAGCGTGCTTTGCGCAGGCAAGGGGCGGGGCCGTTTGTGGCCAATGACTGCGCACTGACCGAGGGGGGCACCCCGGCGATCTGGCTGTTGACCGGGCCGAACATGGCGGGGAAATCCACTTTCCTGCGACAGAATGCCCTGATCGCGTTGCTGGCACAGGCGGGTAGTTTTGTTCCGGCAGCTTCGGCGCGGATCGGGCTGGTCAGTCAGGTGTTCAGCCGGGTGGGCGCTGCAGATGATCTGGCGCGAGGACGGTCCACCTTCATGGTCGAGATGGTGGAAACGGCGGCGATCCTCAATCAGGCCGATGACCGGGCGCTGGTGATCCTGGACGAAATCGGGCGGGGGACCGCCACATATGACGGCCTGTCCATCGCCTGGGCAACGCTGGAACACTTGCATGAGGCGAACCGGTGCCGGGCACTGTTTGCCACGCATTATCATGAAATGACTGCACTGGCGGGCAAGCTGGCGGGTGTGGAAAACGCGACGGTCACCGTAAAGGAATGGGAAGGCGACGTGATCTTCCTGCATGAGGTCAAGAAAGGCGCCGCTGACCGATCCTACGGCGTGCAGGTGGCCCGGTTGGCGGGGCTGCCGGCAAGCGTGGTGGAGCGGGCGAAGGTGGTTCTGGAGGCACTGGAGAAAGGCGAGCGCGAGGGTGGCTCACAGAAGGCGTTGATCAACGATCTGCCACTGTTTCGGGTGGCCCCGGCGACGGCGCCAAGACCCCAAGCAAAGCAGTCTGCGGTCGAGGCGCGGTTGCGTGACGTTCACCCTGACGAGCTGACGCCGATGGAGGCGCTCAAGCTGCTCTATGAGCTGACGCAAGCCGTTAAAAGTTAAGTCAAATTCAGCTTCCTCTTCCCGAAATATCCTCGGGTGGGGTCCGGGGAGGGCAGACGGTCCTCCCCGGCCTTGATGCAGCAAACCTCAGCCGGGAGTGGAAGAGACGCCCACCTGTGCCGGACGCAACAGCCGGTCGTGCAACATGAAGCCTTCGGTCATCATCTGAATGATCTGGCCGGCCTTGGTGCCTTCGACCGGCGCTTCGAACATTGCCTGGTGCAGTTGCGGATCGAACATCTCGCCAATCGCGGGGGCAATCGGCTTCATACCGTGGCGCGTCATTACGGTGGTCAGTTCGCGCAGCGTAAGCTCCACGCCCTCGATCAGCGCAGCGGCATTGGACCGCTGTTCATCACCAACCGCGTTGAGCGCGCGGTTGAGGTTGTCAAACACCGGTAATAGATCACGCGCCAGCCGGGTGCTGCCATATTGTTCAGCCTCGCGGCGGTCCCTGTCGGCCCGCTTGCGCGAGTTTTCAGCATCGGCCAAAGCCCGCATGAACTTGTCGCGCATGTCATCGCGTTCGGCGCGCAGAACTTCGATCTCGTCCTCCAGGACCGATGTGCCGAGATCTTCCACGTCGATTTGTTCCGAAGCGGCCTGTTCTTGAACCATGTTACTTTCCTTATCTTCTTGCATGATCAGACCTTGCCTCGCTCTGAGATAAGGCGGCCAACCAGTTGCGCAGTGTAATCCACTATTGGCACGATCCTGCCGTAGTTCAGGCGGGTCGGGCCGATCACACCCACCGCGCCGATGATTTTCCGATCAGCGTTCATATAGGGAGAAACCACAAGACTTGAACCGGAAAGTGAAAAAAGCTTGTTCTCGGAACCAATAAAAATGCGCACACCTTCGCCGGCATCGGCCAAGCCCAGAAACTCGGCGATGTCCCGCTTGCGCTCCAGATCATCAAAGAGCGACCGGATGCGTTCGATATCGCCCAGATCGGTGGCGCTATCGATTAGATTGGCGCGCCCACGCACGATCAGGCGCTCGGAGTTTTCGCCGGGGTTCTCCCACAGGGCGATGCCGCTTTCGACCAGATCTCTGGCCAGAACGTCAATCTCCTGGCGTCGCCGCGCGATGTCGGAGGCAAAGGTCTTGCGCAATTCGGTCAGCGTCTTGCCTTCAGCGAGAGCGTTCAAAAAGTTCGCGGCCTCACGCATCGACGATGGGGTTTGGCCTGGTGGTGGAGTGAATATCCGATTCTCCACCTGACCATCGGCAAACACCAGCACGACAAGGGCGCGGTCGGGGGCCAGGCTGACAAATTCGATGTGGCGGATTGGGGCTTCGCGCTTTGGTGCCAGCACAAGGCTGGCGCTGCGGGTGATTCCGGAAAGCGCGGCACCCACATGATCAAGAAGCGTGGAGACGTCGTGGTCATTGGCCCCCAGCGTGGCATCAATCTTTTCCTGATCTTCGCGAGCGACGGACCCGACCTCGAGCAGGCTGTCGACAAACATACGCAGGCCGAGTTGGGTGGGAATGCGGCCAGCAGACACGTGCGGACTGTCCAGCAAGCCAAGAGATTCAAGGTCTTGCATCACATTGCGCACCGTGGCGGCGGATACCTTTTCGGTCAGCGTGCGGGTCAGCGTGCGTGAGCCGACAGGACCGCCGGAATCAAGGTAACCCTCAACCACGCGGCGAAACACCTCGCGCGTGCGGTCGTTCATGTCCGACAGAATCGTTTGGGCATCAGACATTTGACAAACGATCGCCAGGGTCTTCATGGCGTGGTGTCAATTGGGCAGGCGTCAATCGGGGTTGCATCGGGGGTCCTTGCTTGCGTATGTGGCCACGTCCCATTGGAAAGGTAATTCTATGCGCCCGTCAGGCAGGAAGTTAAGCGAACTGCGCCCGGTTTCAATCGAAACCGGCGTGATGAAGCATGCAGAGGGGTCTTGCCTGATCAAGATGGGGGCAACCCATGTCTTGTGTTCTGCCACGATCGAAGACCGTCCGCCGCCATTCTTGAAGAACACCGGGCTTGGCTGGGTTACCGCGGAGTATGGGATGCTGCCGCGCGCCACCAACAGCCGGACCCGCCGTGAAGCAGCTGCGGGTAAGCAATCTGGAAGAACACAGGAAATTCAAAGGCTTATTGGGCGAAGCCTGCGGGCTGGCGTGGATCGGAACGCGCTTGGCGAACGTCAGATCGTTATCGATTGCGACGTGATCCAGGCGGATGGCGGCACGCGCTGTGCATCGATCACCGGCGGTTGGGTCGCGCTGCGTTTGGCGATGAACAAGCTTATGGCGTCTGGCGTGGTGGTCAGCGATCCGATGGTAGACCATATTGCGGCAGTGTCCTGCGGGATTTACGCAGGGCAAGCGGTGCTGGATCTTGACTATGCTGAGGATTCGACCGCCGGAACAGACGGCAATTTCGTCTTGCTTGGGTCGGGCCGGCTGATCGAAGTACAGATGTCCGCTGAGGGGGCTTCGTTCTCTCGGGATGAGATGGCGGAATTGCTGGATCTGGCGCAGGCCGGGACGGATGCCTTGATCGCAGCCCAGAAAGCTGCGCTGGGCCTCTGATGCGGACCGTGGGCGATACGCTGTTGGTGGCAACACACAACCACGGCAAGCTGGAAGAGATTTCTCAGCTTTTGGCCCCCTACGGCGTGTCGGTCGTTAGTGCTGGCGAACTTGGTTTGCCGGAACCGGAGGAAACTGAGACGACTTTTGTCGGCAATGCCCGGATCAAGGCGCATGCAGCAGCGACAGCGGCGGGACTTCCGGCGCTGGCGGATGATTCCGGACTTTGCGTCGGCGCGCTGGGCGGGGCGCCGGGGGTTTTCACGGCTGATTGGGCGACAACCCCATCCGGCCGGGACTTTCAAATTGGAATGGCGCGGGTCTGGCGCGAGCTGGAAGACCTTGCTGCGCCCTTTCCCAGACTGGCGGAGTTTCATTGCACTCTGGTGCTCGCTTGGCCAGATGGCAGCGATTTGGTTTTCAACGGGACAATGCTGGGTCAGCTGGTCTGGCCTGCTCGGGGGGTTCAAGGCCATGGGTTTGACCCGATGTTCCTGCCAGAGGGTTACGCCCTTACCTGCGGTGAGATGGACCGCTGGGAGAAGAACAAGGTGAGTCACCGGGCGGACGCGTTTCGCAAGCTGGTGGTTGCGTGTTTCACGTGAAGCATTCCGAGCCGATGACGCAGGATTGGCGCAATGCGGGCTTTGGCTTGTACCTTCATTGGCCGTTCTGTCAGTCGAAGTGCCCATATTGCGACTTCAACAGCCATGTGTCAGCGCAGATTGACCAAGTGAGGTGGCAGGCTGCCTACCTGAGCGAGATCGACCGGATCGGGCGCGAAACCGAAGGGCGCGTGTTGAACTCGGTGTTTTTCGGCGGGGGGACGCCGTCATTGATGGATCCGGCATTGGTGCAGGCAATACTTGACCGGGTTCGCGCGACCTGGACGCTGGCGAACGACATCGAGGTGACGCTCGAGGCCAACCCGACATCGGTGGAGGCGGGCCGTTTCGCGGGCTTTGCTCAAGCGGGGGTGAATCGCGTTTCTCTTGGAATTCAGGCGCTTAACGATGCGGACTTGCGGCGCCTTGGCCGCCTTCACTCCGCTGCAGATGCGCGCCGGGCGATTGATATTGCGCAGGCGGCGTTCGACAGAGTGAGTATCGATCTGATCTATGCGCGGCAGGGCCAAGGGCTGCAGGCTTGGGAAGAGGAGCTGCAGCTGGCGCTCACCTTGGGCACCGATCACCTGTCGCTTTATCAGTTAACAATCGAGGACGGGACGGTGTTTGGCGAAATGCATGCAAAGAACCTGCTTTGCGAGCTTCCGGCAGAGGCGCTGTCTGCAGATATGTTTGAACTGACTCAAGACCTTACGTCAAAGGCTGGCTTCGCCGCCTACGAAGTTTCGAATCATGCGCGGTCGGGAGCGGAATCGCTGCACAACTCAATCTATTGGCGTATGGGCGATTACGCGGGGATCGGTCCTGGCGCCCATGGGCGGCTAACCCTGGATGGGCAACGCCTTGCAACTGAAGCGGGGCGTCTGCCTACGGATTGGCTCCAGTCCGTGGAATCCGGTGGCACCGGGGAGCACCCAAGGCTGATCCTCGACGCTGGCGATCAGGGCGTGGAATATGTGATGATGTCGCTGCGGCTTAGGGAGGGCACGTCGTTAGCGCGGTTTCGGGCGCTAACGGGGCGCGACCTTCCGCAAGGCGCGCTGGACGACCTGGTCGGACTGGGGCTTCTGGTTTGCGAAGACGACTGGATACGTACAACTCCGCAAGGGGTCATGGTGCTGAACGGTGTGTTGCGAGCCTTGCTGGCAGACCGTCTCAGCGCAGCCTAAAACTCCGACATGTCCGCATCCCGTGGTATCAGCGACAGAACTCGACACAACATGTCGAGGTCATCAAGGCTGTTGTAGCGAATTGTCAGGTGGCCCTTGTCCCCTCCGGGTTCGTGGTCGATACGAACTAGCATACGAAGGTTGGCCGAAAGATCAGCCTCGATTGCCAGAGTGTCCGCATCCTTCTGAAAAGAGCGGCCGCGCGGACCTGACGTTCCCTTTTGGCGGGGACTCCCGGACTTTCGAACGAGATCCTCGGTATCGCGCACGGACAGGCCCTTGCCGACCACAAGCTTCGCCAAATCCAGCGCGTTGGGGCTGGAAATCAACGCCCGCGCATGCCCCGCCGTCAACGTGCCGGCGCGCACCATGGACTGGACTTCGTCTGGTAGAGTCAGAAGACGCAGAAGGTTGGCAACGTGGCTGCGGCTGCGGCTCAGCGCTTCGGCGAGCTTTTCCTGTGTATGTCCAAAGCGCGACATCAATTGACGAAATCCCAGCGCCTCTTCGATGGCATTCAGATCTTCGCGCTGGATGTTCTCTATGATCGCGACCTCAAGCACCTCACTGTCGCTCAGCTCTCGAATTACCACTGGGACTTCGTGAAGCTGGGCCAGCTGGGCGGCACGCCAACGGCGCTCACCGGCGATGATTTCGAACTTGCCGCCTTCTGCCTTTGATCGCACGATCAATGGTTGAATGACACCTTTTTGCCGAATCGAATCCGCCAAGCTAAGAAGCTCTTCGCGCCCGAAATCGATACGCGGCTGATGCGGATTTGGCTCCAGATTCTCGACCGGGACCATGATTTCCGATCGCGGGGCTGACCCTCCGCCTTCTGACCCAAGCAGGTTGACGTCTGCCATGAGGGAAGACAAGCCTCTGCCCAAACCGCGCTTCTCGCCTTTTTGAGTCATGGGATCAAGCCTCTGTCAACATTGGGTTTTTTCTACGTAGCGCGATTTCCTTTGCTAGCGCGCGATACGCCACTGCGCCTTTTGACAGCGGCTCGTAGGTCAAGACTGGCATGGCGTGAGAGGGCGCTTCGCTGACACGGACATTACGCGGAATAGTTGTTTTCATCACCAGCTCTCCCATGGTGGCCCGGGCATCAGCCTCAACTTGGGCAGTGAGCTTGTTGCGCAAGTCATACATTGTCAGCACGATGCCTTCGATCCGCAGCGATGGGTTTGCCGAACGTCGCACGTCGCGAATGGTTAACATCAGCTGCGACAGGCCTTCAAGCGCGAAGAACTCGCATTGAAGGGGGACCAGAACGGAGTCGCAGGCCACTAAGGCATTGATTGTCATGAGACTGAGCGAAGGTGGACAGTCCAGTAGGATGTAGTCAAATTGGTACTCGTCCATCAGGGGCTGATGAAGAGCGTCGTGGAGCAGGAAGCTCCGCTTTTCGCGGGACATGATTTCAAGGTCTGCAGAAGACAGGTCTGCGTTCGCCGGAATGATCCAGAGGGATGGCACACCGGTCGGTCTCACCACATCCTGCGGTACCGCCCCTTCGACGATGAGGTCATAGCTGGTAAGCTTGCGCCCCTCCGGCCGGACACCAAGCCCCGTCGACGAATTTCCTTGGGGGTCAATATCGACAAGAAGCACGCGGTTGCCGAGCTCAGCCAACCCCGCGGCGAGGTTGATCGCCGTGGTGGTTTTTCCCACTCCGCCCTTCTGATTGGCCAAAGCGATGATGTGCGGTTGATCAGACAGGGTGTGCACGATGTATGTTCCTGATCAACAAGATTGCCGCGTTTGTATCGGACATGCTTGGGACGCTTTCGCTGTCATAGTCCCAGATCGCTTTGGCTTCAGCGATCTCTTCATCTCGCCGGGCGCCCTTTGGAAACATGGCAACACCGTCCGGCCGTAAGTGCCGCTCAGCGAGCCCAAGCAGTCCGGAAAGTGAGGTTAGGGCCCGAGCA
Source organism: Tabrizicola sp. (assembly GCF_031377265.1). Taxonomy (GTDB): domain Bacteria; phylum Pseudomonadota; class Alphaproteobacteria; order Rhodobacterales; family Rhodobacteraceae; genus JAUYQR01. Next base: position 19,658 of record NZ_JANMET010000141.1, read on the forward strand.
GAAACCACGTTACCACCTAGCGGTGGCGTGGTTTCGATGCGCCCTAGAATGACCTCTGAAGATAAGCCCAAGGCCCGGCGCGCTTCTCGCAGGAAGGTCGCCTTACGTGCATCGGATTCGATTAATGTGACACGCATGGACGGGGAAAGCTCCCGCGCGATTACTGCGATAACAAGGCCAGGAAATCCGCCGCCTGATCCCATATCGACCCAATGAGCAGCCATTAGGTTGGACAGCCCAAAGAGTTGTGCTGAATCAAGAATGTGGCGCGACCAGATGTCGTCGGCAGAAGACTTGCTGACCAGATTGATCGTTTTATTCCACCGCAGCACCAGGGCTTCCAGTGATTTTAGTGCGGCGTATGTTTCACGTGAAACACCAAGACGGGCAAGAGGATCAGGATGATCGTGACTCACCCGGCCCTCCGCAGGCTGTCGGCCTTGCGAAGGTGCGCCAAGATCAGCAAGAGCGCGGCAGGAGTCATTCCCTCAATCCGAGCAGCTTGCATTATGTTTTCCGGAGCAGTTCGTATCAGTTTCTGCTTCAATTCACTTGATAGCCCAGAGATGTGAGAATACTCAAACGTTGCCGGGATCAGCTGTTCTTCTTGCTTCCTCAGATCGGAGACCTCCTTAGCTTGCCTATCAGAATACTGGTCATAGATCGCCTCGATCTGCAGCTGATCCAGCACGGCCCGATCAATGGTTGCATAGGTAGCGATCTGATTTTGCAGCACCGGGATCTCGGCGCCCGGCAAAGCAAGCAGCGCGAAAGCGCTACGTCTGAGTCCATCCTGGCTTACCAAGATGCCCAAATCAGACAAGACTGTTGGCGAAAACCTAGCCGATTGCAATGACTTCCTTGCATCATCCAGCGCGGATGACTTCCTGTGGAATGATTCTGCGCGTACGATCCCAACACATCCGATCTCGACCCCAACTGGAGTAAGCCGTTGGTCAGCGTTGTCCGCTCGCACCGTAAGCCTGAATTCCGCACGCGATGTGAACATGCGATAGGGCTCGGAAACTCCTCGCGAGATCAGGTCGTCAATCATGACGCCGATGTAGCTCTTTGTGCGGCTAAACTCGATTGGGGGCCGTCCGGTCGCCGACAGAGCTGCATTCAGTCCTGCAACTATGCCCTGCGCTGCAGCCTCCTCATACCCGGTTGTCCCGTTGATTTGTCCAGCGAAGTACAGACCCGGAATAGCTTTCGTCTCCAGCGTCCTGCGCAATTCTCGTGGGTCGAAGAAATCGTATTCGATGGCATAGCCGGGTTGCAGAATGATCGCAGATTCAAGGCCGACAATCGATTGCACGTACTGCCACTGCACGTCTTCGGGGAGCGACGTTGAAAGGCCGTTTGGATAGACGGTGTGGTCATCCAAGCCTTCAGGTTCCAGAAACACCTGATGCGATACCTTGTCGACAAAGCGAACCACTTTATCTTCGATTGATGGGCAGTACCGGGGACCGACGCCCTCGATGTGACCACCATACATTGCGGACTTGTTCAAGTTAGCTCGCACAATCTGGTGTGTCTGCTCAGACGTATGGGCAATTCCACAGGCAACCTGCCGGGCAACAGGGCCCGCACTCATGAACGAGAACATTGTCGGTGACTCGTCCCCAGGCTGGGACTCCAGCCGTGACCAGTCGATCGTCCGTCCGTCAAGGCGCGGTGGTGTGCCTGTCTTTAGTCGACCGCGCGCAAGACCCAGCTCACCCAACTGCTCGGCAAGAAGCTGCGACGGTCTATCGCCCATGCGGCCACCCGACACCTTGCGATCCCCAATGTGGATCACACCGTTCAGAAAGGTTCCTGCCGTCAGAACTACACAAGAGCTCATAAGGCTGGTGCCAGACGTCAGCTCCACGCCCGAAATTGCGCCGGCAAAGAGAGTGAAGCGCGCCACCTCGGCCTCTATGATATCCAAGCCTTTGAGGCTTCGCAGTTCCGCCTGCATGGCCGCGCGGTACAGTTGCCGGTCAATCTGCGCTCTCGGGCCCTGCACTGCCGGACCCTTGCGACGATTCAACAGCCGGAACTGGATTCCTGATGTGTCCGCCATCCGGCCCATCACGCCATCAAGCGCGTCAATCTCCCTTACCAGATGACCCTTGCCTAAGCCGCCGATCGCCGGGTTGCATGACATCACGCCAATGCCGTCGGCCTTCAGCGTCACAAGCGCTGTTCGTGCACCCAGGCGAGCTGCCGCGGCCGCGGCCTCTGCCCCGGCGTGACCGCCGCCGATCACAAGAACATCATACTGTTTCACGTGAAACTATCCTCACTTGCCAATGCAGAAGCTTGCAAAGATCTCTCCAAGCAAGTCTTCCACATCCACCCGACCCACCAGCGCATCCAGGGCCCGAATCGCCCGTCTCAATCCGTCGGCAGCTATCTCAACTCTGGCTCCCTGTCCTACCACTTCCCTGCGGACCTGTTCCAGTGCGACGATGGCCTCGCTGACGGCAACCCGGTGTCGCGTGCGCACCAAAGCGCCAGCAGACCCAACCCGCCCCTGCAAGATCTCGCCCACCTTTGCCAGAACCTCGGAAACACCGTCGCCTGTCAGGCCTGACACCGCCAGCCCATCCGTTGCCCGGCGCGCCCGGTCAGACTTGCCCAGAACAATCACATCATCCGACCGCGGCGTCAGGAACAAGACGTCCTCATCCGCCTCCACCAAGAACAATCGCAGATCGGCCCCGTCAGCACGCGCCAATGCCCGTTCGATTCCCGTTCGCTCCAACGCGTCATCGGTGTCGCGCAGCCCTGCGGTGTCCAAGAATGTCACCGCAAGACCGCCGATGTCCATCCGCACCTCGATCACGTCTCGGGTGGTCCCTGCAATCTCGGATGTTATCGCAGCCTCGCGACCCGCCATTCGGTTCAACAGCGTCGACTTCCCGACGTTCGGTCTGCCAACAATCGCCACTTCAAAACCATCACGAATTCGTTCCGCCGCTGCAACACCGGCTGCCTGCTTGCGCAACTCGCCCAACAGTCCGTCGATCAGCGCCAGCACCTCCGGCGTCACATCGACAGGCACGTCTTCATCGGCAAAATCGATGGTGGCCTCAAGTAGTGCGGCTGCCCGCAACAGACTTCGACGCCAGACCTCAACGCGCTCACCAATATCACCCGCCAGAACACGGACCGCCTGACGCCGCTGCGCCTCGGTTTCCGCATCAATCAAATCCGCCAGGCCTTCAACCTGAGCCAAATCCAACACCCCGTTCTCCATCGCACGTCGGGTGAACTCACCAGCCTCCGCCAGACGCAATCCTGACTGCGCGCTTAGCGCCGACATCACGGCAGCCACCACTGCGGGCCCGCCATGAACCTGAAACTCGACCACATCCTCGCCGGTAAAGCTGGCGCCCTTCTCAAAGACCAGAACAAGCGCCTCATCCAGAACATCGCCGCCCCAACTCAGGCGTCGCAGGCCCGCTACACGCGGCTCGGGCAAGGTGGCGCACAATGCCAAACCCGCAAACCTGGCTTCAGGCCCGGACACCCGAATAACGGCCAGCCCAGACCGCCCGCGCGCCGTCGCCGGTGCAAAGATCGTGTCCATAAATGCTAACCCTATGATTCAAAATAAAAATCAGGTGTTCATGGAATCGAAGAAGTCCGAATTGGACTTGGTCTGCTTCAACTTCCCAATCAGGAACTCAATCGCGTCGGTGGTGCCCATCGGGTTGAGAATACGCCGCAAAACATAGGTTTTCTGCAGGTCCATCTTGTCCACCAGCAGGTCTTCCTTACGGGTGCCAGACTTCAGAATGTCCATCGCCGGGAACACCCGCTTGTCAGCAACCTTGCGGTCCAGCACAATCTCGCTGTTGCCGGTGCCCTTGAATTCTTCGAAGATCACCTCGTCCATGCGGCTGCCGGTATCGATCAACGCCGTGGCGATGATGGTCAGCGATCCGCCCTCTTCAATGTTCCGCGCCGCCCCAAAGAACCGTTTTGGCCGCTGCAGGGCGTTGGCATCCACGCCCCCGGTCAGCACCTTGCCGCTTGATGGCACCACCGTGTTGAACGCCCGCCCAAGCCGGGTGATGCTGTCCAGCAGGATCACCACGTCGCGCTTGTGCTCGACCAGCCGTTTGGCCTTTTCGATCACCATTTCCGCCACTGCCACATGCCGTGTCGCCGGTTCGTCAAAGGTCGACGACACCACCTCGCCCCGCACCGAGCGTTGCATGTCGGTCACTTCCTCAGGCCGCTCGTCGATCAGCAGCACGATAAGATAGCACTCCGGATGGTTCATCGCGATCGAATGCGCGATGTTCTGCAACAGCACCGTCTTGCCGGTGCGGGGCGGGGCCACGATCAGGCCGCGCTGGCCTTTGCCGATGGGGGCCACCAGGTCGATGATGCGGGCAGAG
>NZ_JANMET010000220.1:0-4968 GCF_031377265.1 Tabrizicola sp.
GACACGGATTGGTAGGTGCTGACCACCACCCGCTTGATCCGCGCGCGGTCATGCAAAGGCTTCAGCACCACCACCATCTGCGCGGTCGAACAGTTCGGGTTGGCGATGATGTTCTTGTTCTTGTAGCCCATGATCGCATCGGCGTTCACTTCCGGCACGATCAACGGCACTTGCGAATCGTAGCGGTAAAGCGACGAGTTATCGATCACGATGCAACCGGCCGCGGCGGCGCGGGGCGCGTAGATCTTCGTCGCGTCCGACCCGATGGCAAACAGCGCGATGTCCCAGCCGGTGAAATCGAAAGTCTCAAGGTCGCGGGTCTTGACGGTCTTGTCGCCAAAGCTGATTTCAGTGCCCAGGGATTTGCGGCTTGCCAGTGCGGCAATCTCGTCCACGGGAAACTCGCGCTCGGCGAGGATGTTCAGCATTTCGCGGCCCACGTTACCCGTGGCACCCGCGACGACGACCTTGTAGCCCATCGGGGTTCTCCTTTACCTGGCCCCCGGTGTGGGGACGGGGCCTGTTACCGCATGGGCGGGGCGGGGGAAAGGGGGGGCAGTCAGTCGGTACGGTCTTGTGACAAGAGGTACACGGCCACGCCTACAGCGGTCGTAACGGCAAAGAACAGGAACACCGCCTCGAACGGGGCCTCGGGCGGTGTCTTCGGCGCAGAGCCATGCAGCCGCCCGGTGACGAACTGCGCAATGCCGATGGGTGCAATGCCAAAGAGGTTAAGCAGGGTGACGCCACGCCCCATCAGGTGCGGCGGGAAAAAGGCGCGCCCGTGGGCGATGACCATGGGAAAGCTCGCGCCAAAAAAACCCGCTGCCACAAGCAGGGCGGTGGCCGTCAGCGGCGGTGCGGCGGCAAAGGCCCACAGGCCGAACAGGCACAGCACGGTCAGCGCATTGCCGCCAAAGATCACCCATTTGCGGCTGCCCAGCAGCCGGTCAAGCGGGCCGTAGGCAAAGTTGCCTGCCACCATCGCAATGCCGATCCACAGGCCCACCTGGCCCACGGCAAGCGCATCATAGCCGTGCACATCCGCAAAATACGGGCCAACCCACAGCCCGCGCAACCCGGCGATGGGCATATAGCACACCGTCATCATCGCAAGGATCGGCCAGATGGCGGGCATCTTCAGCAAGTCCAGAACCGAGCCCTGACGACCGCTCCCCGACCGCTCCGGGTCGCGCACGAGGGCGGCAATGGCCACTGCGGTCAGGGCGGTGATCACGGCAAGGGCGGCAACCGTTGGCCGCCAGCCAAACGCCTCAACCGCCGCAGACAGCGGCAGCGACGAGGCGATGTTGCCAAGCGACCCGATGCCGATGGTCATCCCGGCAAGGGTGCCAAAGGCGGCGGGGGCAAAACTGCGGGCAAAGATGAAATAGCTGGCCATCAGCACTGGCGAACACCCCACGCCGATCAGCGCCATCGCGATCTTCAATTCTGACGCCGTGGTCGCCACTGCGAACAGCACGGCTCCTGCAGCCCCAACCGCCATCAACCCGCTGGCGGTGCGGCGCGGGCCGAAACGGTCAAGCGCCGCGCCAATGGGCAGTTGCATCGCGGCAAAGGCAAGGAACCACCACCCGGAGGCCGAGGCCAGATCGGCGGCAGTCACGGCAAGGTCAACCTTCAGCACCGGGGCCAGAACTGCAAGGAATGCCCGGTAGAACTGGCTAAGCACATAGGCGAGGATCAGGGCTGCAAGTCCGGCGTACATCTGAGGCTTTCGGATTGAGGTCAGTCCGCTACGTGTAAGGGCTTGGCAACCGAAGGGCCAGACGCGCAAACACCGGGAAAGACCGCACTTGCCCGACCGCACCGTCTTCGGTCAGATGCGGATGACAACCCGCAAGGAGGCCACGCAAGATGTTTGACCTGACCCTTCCGCTGACGGCGCTTCTGTGTCTGCTGACCTTGCCCGTTGCCGCCAACGACGGATTTGGCGGTCTGGCGGCCACCGGCCTGACCTTTTCGCAAACCGACGCCGTGGCGATGGAGGAAGAAGACCTGTTCATCGGCATCGACCGCATCGCCGTGGCTTACGTGTTTCGCAACCTGACCGATACCGACGTGACCGGCGAGGTGATCTTTCCGCTGCCGCCCGTCTCGGTGGGCGGGCTGATGGAATCCGATTGGAACCTGCCCGAGGACCCCGACCGCGACAACCTCGTCAACTTCAAAGCGGTTGTCGATGGCGCGGAGGTGCCCGTCGCTGTCGACCGGATCGCGGTGATCGCACCGCCTTGGGAAGAAGGCCGCGCCTTGGCCGAGCAATACGACACACCGGGCCGGGACGTGACGGCGGATCTCGCAAAGCTGGGAATTCCGCTGTCGCTGAACGGCGCAAAGATCGAGGAGGCGCTGAAGGGGCTGGATGATGCGGGCCGGGCCGAGGCCACCAAGCTGGGGTTGGCGGAATTCTACGACGATGGCGCGGGTGGGGCATATGCCTATCCCACCTGGTCAATCGTAGTTCGCTATCATTGGACGCAGACCTTTCCCGCCGGGAAGGTGGTGAAGATCAGCCATGAGTACGAAAACCGCTCGTCCGGTGGTCTGTTCGGGTGGAGCGACCCGCCAGAGGACTACATGCTGTCAGAGGCCGCCCGGTATTGCGTTGATGCGGGCACGTCGAAGGCGATGGCAAAGGCGCTGGCGGTCAGGGGTGATGACGGCGTCGAATACTCAATGGGGATGTCCTGGAACATCGCCTATGTGCTTCGAACGGCAAACAGCTGGGCCGGGCCAATCGGCAAGTTTCGTCTGACCGTTGACAAGGGCAAGCCCACCAACATCGTGTCGCTTTGCGCCGACGGCATCAAGAAGACCGGGCCGACGACCTTCGTGATGGAAAAGACCAACTACGTGCCCGAGCGGGATCTGGAAATTCTGGTGGTCGGGCCGATGAAAAACTGATCTTCGGCCCCGATTCGCGGTGCATGGTTAATGCGGCAACTATCCAGCGCGCGTGTAGACGGAATGAAGACGTAAGGAAGATGCAAAGAAGACGCCGGGAAGATCAGGAAAATCCACTGGAGTCAGGGTATTAACTCAGCGAGCGCTTAGGCCGCAGCTGTCCGCAGTGGCCGCTCCCTGATCGGCAAATGCACGATCGCCGAAAACGCACCCACTCCAACGCCGATCCACCAGACCAGAGTATAGCCTCCGCTCAAGTCATACATCTTGCCACCAAGCCAGACGCCCAGAAAGCTGCCGATCTGATGGCTGAGGAACACGAAGCCATAAAGCGTGCCCATGTATCTCACCCCGTAAATCTGTGCGACCAACCCGCTGGTCAGCGGCACGGTGGCCAACCACATGGCCCCCATCGCGGCGGAATAGATCAGCACGCTAGCCGGCGTCATCGGCAGCAGAATGAAGATGGCCGAGGCCAGCGTCCGCCCGGTATATATGGCAGCCAGCAGGTATTTCTTGGGGAAATGCCCACCCAGCCATCCAGCCAGTACCGACCCGAAGATATTGGCAATGCCGATCACCGCAATAGCCGCCGCCCCCAGCGCGGACGTCGTGGTAATACCCACGCCCGCAAGCATTCCGGCCGGATCAATCGGGCCGCAAACCTCGGTGATGAAGGCCGGAAAATGCGCCGTGATAAAGCCAAGCTGATAGCCGCACGAGAAAAATCCAAGGAAGATCAGCGTGTAAGACGGGTCACGAAAGGCGCGGGACACGACGGTCAGCAGGGCCTCTTCCGGTTCAGTCGATGCTTTCGATTTGTCAGGGGCGCGCAGGAACGGCAGCGCCAGCAGTGCCGACAGGATGACGCCCGCAAAAATCAGGAACACCGTCTGCCAGCTGTAGCTTTGCATCAGGAACTCTGCTGCCGGTGGTCCGATGGCCTGACCCGCAGACCCGATGGCCGACCCGATGCCCAGCGTCAGGCTGCGCCGTTCCGGACTGGCGACGCGGCCAATCAACGGCAGGATGATGCCAAACCCGGTTCCCGCAATGCCAAAGCCCACCAGGATCGCCAGCGCCTGATGTTGCCCAGGCGTAATGGCATAGGCTGACAGCACCAGCCCCAGCGCATAAAGGATCGCGCCGATTGTAATGGTCTTGCGATCCCCAAAGCGTTCGCCAAAGGCCGAGAATACGGGCTGGCCAATCCCCCAAGCGAGGTTCTGAATCGCGATTGCCAGCGAGAAGTCCGACCGGAGCCAGCCGAACTCGGCCGCCACCGGGATCTGAAAGACACCAAAACTGGCCCGGATCGCGAAAGACAACATCAGAATAATGCAGCCCGCAATCAGCACCGGGGTGAAAAGGGTGGTCTTGGCCATGCTGCACTCCGGCAATTTGGTGCGGACGGTGCGTCCATGGCGCTGCGGCGTCAAACAGAGTATTGTACCGGTTACAGGCGACTGCGCGGCGCCGGAGCGTCCATCGCATGGGCAATGCGTGACTGAAGTGCCGCAAAACCTCTGGTTTTCGGGATTTTAACTCAGTCGCCTTGCATGCGACCTGTTGTCAAGATGGAGGGTCGGCTATGCGCCCCGTGCAAGTGACAGGAGGTCGTCATGCAGGAATGGTGGCGCGGTTCGGTGACCTATCAGGTCTATCCCCGGTCGTTTCAAGACGACAGCGGCGATGGGATTGGCGATTTGCCGGGCATCACACGGCGCTTGCAACATCTGGCCGATCTGGGTGTCGATGCGGTCTGGCTATCGCCGTTCTTCCGCTCGCCGATGGCCGACATGGGGTATGACGTGTCGGACTATACCGACGTTGACCCGGTGTTCGGAACGCTTGCCGATTTCGACGCGCTTCTGGCGCGGGCGCATGATCTGGGCTTGAAGGTGGTGATCGATCAGGTGCTTAGCCATTCGTCCGACAAGCACCCGTACTTTGCCGAAAGCCGCGCCTCTCGCACCAACCCGAAGGCCGACTGGTACGTCTGGGCCGATCCGCGCCATGACGGCAGCCCGCCCAACAACT
>NZ_JANMET010000301.1:0-5980 GCF_031377265.1 Tabrizicola sp.
TTTCTGATGGTGCCTGTGGCATCAGCCTTTGTCGGGATCTTTCTTGAAGACGTGGCCGCTGCGGTCGAGGATCGCCATTACCCCAACCTGCCGCCCGCGAAACCGCCACCGTTTGGCGACAGCCTGCGCGACACCGTGAACTTCCTTGGCCTGATCATTGCGGTGAACGTGGCTGCGGTGTTCGTGTACCCCTTTGCCGGACCCGCCAGCCCGCTGGTCTTCTGGGCGTTCAACGGGTTCCTTTTGGGGCGCGAATACTTCACGCTGGTTGCGACGCGACGCATCGGGCGCGACGCTGCGCAGGCGATGCGTCGGCGCAATGGTGCGGCGGTCTGGATGGCGGGTACGCTGATGGCGGCCCCGCTGTCGATACCGTTGGTGAACCTGATCGTGCCGGTGCTGGGGGTGGCGACCTTCACCCACTTGTTCCATCGGCTGGCGGCCGCCGGACGTTAACTGCACCGACCCTAGCTGCCTTCGGTCGGGCCCATCCGGTCAAACCAGTCCAGATCCTCGATGGTGATCCAGCCTGACAAGATGATCCCGCAGATAATTGCCCAAATGACCGTTGCGATCACGGTGGTCAGCTTGGCCTGGCGCCCGACGATCTCCTGCGCCGGGGCACCAGGCGGGGTGCCGGGAACCACATGGCCGGTGTCCGATTGCGCTGTGACGCGGGTTTGCAGCACGATGAAGAACACCATGAACCAGGTGACCGCATAAACCACAATGGCGGCGGTGATCGTCATGCTTGCTCCAGTTCCACAAGACAGCCGTTGAAATCCTTGGGGTGCAGGAACAGAACCGGCTTGCCATGCGCGCCGATCTTTGGCTCGCCCGACCCCAGCACCCGCGCGCCGGTGGCCAGCAAATGGTCGCGCGCGGCCAGGATATCCTCCACCTCATAACAGATGTGATGGATCCCCCCCGCCGGGTTCTTGGCCAGAAACGCCGCGATCGGCGAGGCATCACCCAGCGGATGCAGAAGTTCGATTTTGGTGTTCGGCAGGTCGATGAAAACAACCGTCACGCCATGCGCCGGTTCGTCCTTGGGCGCGCCGACCGTTGCGCCCAAAGCATGGCGATACTGGTCTGCCGCTGCGGCAAGATCCGGCACCGCGATGGCGACATGGTTCAAACGGCCGATCATGGAACCCTCCGGCGCTGCCTTTAGCGCGGGTTATGGGCGCAGGCGGGCGTTGACGCAAGGGGGGCGCAATGCCGCAGCCAGCGCCGACGCCTGGCCAGAAATTCTTGGTGCCGTTCACCGGCGGTTAACCCGACTGTGCCCATCCTACTGCGATCCCGAAGATGGAGCAGCCGATGCCCTTCCCCCCCGCCCCGCATCCGTTTGTCAGCACCGCCCTTTCCGGCCACACCGCATTGCGCGGCCTGAACGGTCTGCAGGGTCTGACGATACTGGCGGTGGAAGACAGCCGCTTTGCCAGCGACGCGCTGCGCCTGATGTGTCAGCGGTCCGGCGCGCGGTTGCGGCGGGCCGAAGGGGTCGAGGCGGCCCGGTCGCATTTGTCGGTCTATCAGCCTGACGTGGTGCTGATCGACCTTGGCCTGCCCGATGGCCGCGGCGAAGACCTGATCCGCAGCTTGATCACGCCGCGCCCCGGCCCGGTTCTGATCGGGATGAGCGGCGATCCCGAAGGCCGTGCCCTTGCCCTGGCGGCGGGCGCGATGGGGTTTATCGACAAGCCCATTCCGGGGTTGCTTGGTTTTCAACAGGCGATCCTTGCCCTGCTGCCAGACCACAAAGACCGCGCCATTGCCGCCGAAGATACTGCCGCAACGGCCGATCCCATGGCGCTGCGCGATGACCTTGCCACTGTGGCTGCCGCGTTGCGTGCGGCACCGGGGCCGGTGCAACGTGCCTATCTGTCGGGATTTCTGGGCGGTATTGCGCGCCAGACCAGCGATACCCAGCTCGGGGCAGCTTCGCAAACGCTTGCCGCCCCCGGTGCAGCACTGGAACCGCTGGCCGCGCTGTTGCAAGACCGGCTGGCGCGCACCGATGCCTTTGCCCCACCGGACTGAGGCCGCATCACAACAGCGGGTCCGACCCTGCCCGCACCAACCGCGTCAGATCTGACAAGCGTTCCAGTTGCCGTCCCGCCGCGTCGAAATTGCTGGGTGACAGCCATGTCCGATACGCCTCCTTCAGCGCCGGCCACTCGCTGTCGATCACTGAAAACCACGCAGAATCGCGGTTGCGCCCCTTGATCACCATATGGTTGCGAAACACGCCCTCATAGCTGAACCCCAGCCGCTGCGCCGCGCGGCGCGAGGCTATATTCAGCGCGTTGCACTTCCATTCATAGCGCCGATAGCCTGCCGAAAACGCCCAGTCCATCATCAGCGCCATCGCCTCGGTCGCGGCCACCCCGCGCTGCATCCGCGGCGCTATGCAGATATGCCCCACCTCGATTGACCCGGCCTCTGGCGCGATCCGCAGGAAGGAGGCCACGCCGCCACACAAGCCCGTCGCCCCGTCGCGTAGGACGAAAAACCGTGGGTCCTCGCCCGCCTCGCGTTCCCGCGCCCAGCGGTGATAGGCCGAAGCAGACCCGAACGGGCCATAGGGCATGTAGTCCCACAGGCTGTCATGCCCGGAAAACGCATCGAACAGATCGGACGCATGCGCATCCGCCTCCAGCGGTTCCAGCCTTACCGACCGGCCCTGCAATACCGCCTGATCGGGGCGGCGCGGCACAGACCACCCCGCCACAACGGCGCCCAAATCCTTGCCTGACACCCTGCCCCCCGGCACTTACCTTGCCACAACGCTACGCCGGGCCACCCTTCGGATGCAAGGCTACAGCAGAAATCCCGGATCGTCGCCCATTTCCAGCCCCGGAAACACGGTGCTTTCCAGCACCCCCCGGTCCAGCCCGTACAGCCCGCGCATCGCATGCGCGGCCCAGGCCCGCACATCGCTGGTGGGCATCAGGTCGCGACGGTCATACAACCCCGCCTCCGCCAGCCCCGGCCAGCGGCCCATCACCCGCCCGCCCCTGACCGCACCGCCCGCCACCAGCATCACCCCGCCAGTGCCGTGATCCGTGCCACCGGTACCGTTTTCGCGCACCGTGCGGCCAAACTCGGTCATCGCCAGCAGCGTGGTCTTGCCCCAGACCTCTGGCCCCAACTGCGCCTTCATGCGCAGGATCGTGCGCTGCAACCGCGCCAGGGGTTGCTTGATCGCCCGCGCTTGGGCCTTGTGCGTATCCCAGCCGCTTTGCGAAAATGCGGCAATCCGCGTGTCGCCGCGCAACCGCTCGGCCACGAAATCGACAATCATGTCAACATCTTCGGCGCGACCGCTCACCATGGGGTCGCCACCGGCGGTCAGCGCAAATGCCTCTTCCACAGTGTCGCGAAACAGCGGGTCATCGTGATAGACGTGGTCCAGCAGCAACCGCCCCGGCCCCGAAAGCACCAGCTTTTGATCCGGCGCCCAGTTGCGTACCTCTGCCGCACCACCAAGGATCGGCAACGCTTCGCGCCCCACCGCATAGGCCGTTTCCGACGTGATCCCCGGCACCGCCTGCAACAACCGGTTCAGCCAGCCGTCGCGCCCCGCACCGGGGGCCACGTCGATGCCGGTGCCCGCCTCCAACAGATCCTGTCCGTCGAAATGGCTGCGCTTGTCGCGGTAGGGGGTCGATGTCGCATGCACCACCCCCAACTCCCCCGCCTGCCACAGCGGCATCAGGTCCGACAGTGCGTCGTTCAGCGCAAAGAACCCGTCAAGGTCGGTCGCCGGCGCGCTGATCCCCGGCCGGGCCGCCAGAAACCCCGCATCGCCGCGCGGCTGCACCACATCCAGCCCATCCATCGCCCCGCGCAGGATGATCACCACCAACCGGTTGTCGCCCATCGCGGGCGTGCCTTGCGCCATGGTCAGGGTCGTCAGCCAGGGATGCGCCGCCGCCGAACAGCCAAGCATCCCCAGGGATCGCAGGAAAAACCGTCGTTCCATCGCTGTCACCTCCTGTTGAATTCCGGCGCGGCCAGGGTCAGCCCCACGCCTTCGCGCACCTCGGCTGCGGCCGATACTGCCCAGACCAGCCGCTCGCTGGCCCGCGCGCCCAGCGCCGTCGTCACAAACACCCGCGGGTCGGGCAGCGGCTTCACCATCCGCTCCGGCACCTCGATCGCCCAGCTGATCCGCGCGGCCAGACCCTGCGGTGTGATCCAGTCCTCTGCCGCCTCGGGCCAGCCATCGGGGCCGGGGGCCTGCCACAGCGGCTGGCCCATATCGGCCAGCGGATCAAGGATCATGCGCCGGAACGCCTTGTCTTCCGCCCCATGAATCACATCCGCCGAAACCTCCAGCGCCCGCAATGAGGCCACGACAAAATCAAACGGCTGCCGTGCCTTGCCCGTCTGCACGGCCCAAGCCACCGAATTGCCCAGCAGCGCCTCGGTCACCACGGCAAGGTCACCACCGCTGCCGTTCCAGGCCTTCTCCAGCGCGCCGACCAGCCCCGCTTCGGGCGCATCCGCCACAAAATGCACCGCCAGCTTGCCCGCCAGATGCCGCGCCGTCTCGGGCCGCACAGCCAGATCATCCAGCGCGCGGAAAATCGGTGTCACCCCAGCGCCGGCGTAGGTCACGCCCAGCACCGTCTCTGTCCCCGGCTCAGCCCGCCCCGGATCAAACACAAAGCCCTTGCCCGCCTCCAGCGTCAGCCCGGTCAGCAGTTCTGCCAACTGCCGCACATCGCCTTGCGAATAGGCCGCCGAAACCCCCAGCGTATGCAGCTCCAACAGCTCCCGCGCGAGGTTTTCGTTCAGCCCCTTGTCGCGCCGCTGCCCGCGTTTGGACCCCGGCCCGAAAGATGCGTCCTGATTCAGGTAGATCAGCATCGCCGGATGCGTGACCACCGCCTGCAGCATCACCGCAAAGGGCCGCATCAGGTTGGGCCGGATCGCGTCTTCGATCAGCGCGCCGGGCAAGGACCGCTCCACCCGGTTCTTCGGCGTCACCGTAAAATGATCGGCCCAGAACTGCACCAGCCGCTCGCGCAGCGGGTCGTCCGACCCCACCGCCCGTGCGACTGTGGCCTTCGCCGCCCGCAGCGCCAGCGCATCCGCCTGCCGCACCACCCGGCGCAGTGCTGCCTTGTCGCCCTCCATCGCCGACTTGCCCGCTTTCTTCGCCACACGGTAAGCCTCGGCAATCGGCAACACATCGGCCATCGTCACCGAAGGCCAGCGCGCGGCGGCCAGATCCGGCCCCGCCAGCGCCGCCACCATATCCGACGGTTCAGATGACCCCGCCAACGGCAGGCCATAGCCAAACCGAAAAGCGGCAATCCCGGATCTGTCTGCCATGGTCTGCTCCTCGTGCTATCCGAGGGTTCATACGCGGGCGCCGCAACACTCCGTCGCCCGCCGCAACAGACTGCGCGAAAAACCGCGCGTCAGTCGTCGGAAAAGCTGAAATCGCCGGGGTACTGGTGAAATCCGTCGAAGTCTGCCTTGCCCAAAGGCACGCCCGCCGCACGCAGCGCCGCATAGCCCATCGTCAGGTGAAAAAAGAAATTCGGCAAACCAAACAGGTACAGAAAGTCCGCACCCGTCTGCTCCAGATCGGCAAGTCCGGCGCGGTGGCGGATGATCCGCTCCGCCGCGCCGTCAAATTCCTCCGGCTTCATCGCGCCCAAAAGCGCCCGCGCCACCGCCAGCCTTGGCCCCAAAGCCTCCGGCAAGTCCGGCACCTCACGCCCGGCCAACGGGCAGGCGATCCGCATTGTGAACCCTGCAGCCATGGCAAACTGCTGACTTGCCGGGAACGTATCGGCAATCTGCGCCTGCATCGCCTCGCGCCCCGCCCGCTCCACCATCCCGGACATCCGGGTCAGATAGTGGCGAAAGACGGGAACCGAGGCGTGATACATCAGCTGTCCTTCGCCACCACGCGCAGGTTCAACTCGCGCAGCTGCTTCGACGTCGCCTCCGATGG
>NZ_JANMET010000343.1:0-20925 GCF_031377265.1 Tabrizicola sp.
CCTCTTGCAAGTGATATGAACAAATGTTCATCGGGTTCCATTTGGGCAGATGTGCGGCTGTATAGGCAGCCACATCGGTTATCATTCGCAAAGATGGTACGGGCGGGCAGATATAGGTGCCACGCGACAGGTATTCCTTGATGATATCGTTCTGCACGGTGCCTTGCAGGGCGGCCACATCGGCCCCCTGTTCTTCAGCAACAGCGATGTAAAGGGCCAAAAGCCACGGTGCAGTGGCGTTGATGGTCATCGATGTGTTCATCTGATCCAGCGGGATTTCGTCAAAAAGGGCGCGCATGTCGCCCAGATGCGCCACCGGTACGCCAACCTTGCCGACCTCGCCGCGTGCCAGAACGTGGTCGCTGTCATAGCCGACCTGAGTCGGCAAATCGAAAGCGATTGAAAGCCCGGTCTGCCCGCGCGCGAGGTTGCCGCGATACAGTGCGTTGGAGGCCAAAGCCGTGGAGTGCCCTGCGTAGGTACGAAACAACCAGGGAGTGTCTTTCTGCACCATGGAACGGATCCTTCGATTCTAACACGCAATAATATTACACAAACATATGGTTACACGCCACTTTGTAACGTTGTCAAACGCTGCATTGCGGCATGCTGCGGTGCGGCTTTGAATTTTGTTGATTGTGGTGTGGCCAGTGTTTTACCGTTTTGCAGGCCGCACAAAAGCGCGCGCGCCTTTCAATGAAAGGATTTTGGGATGTCATTTCTGCGCTACGCCACATTTGTGGCCCTGATGGGCACCATGTTGGCAACCCCTGCTTTGGCCCTCGATCGGCGGGTGACCATCATCAACGAAACTGGGTTCACGATGACCAACTTCTACGGCTCTAATACCGGGTCGAGTTCTTGGGAGGAAGATATCCTTGGCCAAGACGTGTTACCGTCCGGTTCGCAAGTATCGATCAACTTCAATGACGAATCGGGATACTGCATGTTCGATTTCCGCGCGGTGTTTGAAGATGGGGATGAGTTGATCCGCGAAAAAGTGAATGTCTGCGAGACAAGCACCTTCACCTATAACTGACGCTTTACACAAGCGGCTATACCGAGGAAGCCTGTGGTGATGACCATTACGCTTCCTCTTTGGCTCCTTGTCCTGATCGTTGCATTTGCGGCGATTGCGGCGTTGGACCGGGTGCTTGCCCCATCTGTCCGGTGGTTTTTCCGCCGCCGGATGGAGCGTGTAGTTGCGCAGGTCAACACGCGGTTGGAGCGGAAGATCGAGCCATTCAAGCTTGCCAGGCGGCAGGACATGATCGTGCGGTTGGCCTATGACCCGCGCGTGATGGAAGCCGTGACCGAACACGCGGCAGAGACAGGTGTGCCGCTTAGCGTCGCGTTTGAGGAGGCGCATGGGTACGCGCGCGAGATAGTACCGGGGTTTTCGGCGACGCTGTATTTCGGGTTTGCCACCCGCGCGGCGAAGGGGTTCAGCCGGTTCCTGTACCGGGTGCGGGTGGGCAAGGTCGACAAGGAACTGGCCCATGTTGACCCGAAGGCCACGGTGATTTTCGTAATGAACCACCGCAGCAACGTGGATTATGTGCTGGTGACCTGGCTGGTCGCCGACCGCGCGGCGATTTCCTATGCGGTGGGGGAATGGGCGCGGGTCTGGCCGCTCAGCGCGGTCATCCGGGCGATGGGGGCCTATTACATCCGGCGCGGCAGTCGCAACGCTTTGTACCGCAGGGTGCTGGCGCGGTATGTGCAGATGGCGACGGCGGAGGGCATGACGCAAGCGATCTTTCCGGAGGGTGGGTTGTCCTTGGATGGGCGGGTCGGGCCGGCGAAGATGGGGCTGCTCAGCTATATCATCGATGGGTTCGATCCGGCCGGGCGGGATGTGGTGTTTGTGCCGGTGGGACTGGCCTATGACCGGGTGCTGGAGGACTGGGTGCTGATCGCGGCCGGGCAGGCAGGGACGCGACGGTTCCGGATGCAGCCGGTGAAGGTGGCTTTGCACGGAGCGTGGTTGCTGTGGAAGCGGATGCGCGGGCGGTTCAAGGGGTTTGGCACGGCCGCTGCGGGGTTCGGGGCGCCGGTGTCGTTGCGGGCGTTTCTGGCCGAAGGCGGCAGTGTCGAGGCTTTGGGCGGGCGTCTGATGGCCGCGATTGCGCAGGTGGTGCCGGTGTTGCCGGTGCCATTGGTGGCACATGCGTTAGGGGCAGGGGCCGCGTCGCGCGAGGCGTTGCAGGAGCGGGTGGAGGCTTTGATCACGCGATTGGCGCAAGCCGGGGCGGTGTTGAAGCTGCCGCCGCAGGGCATTGACGGGGTGATGGCCGAGGGGTTGGGGCCGCTGATGGCGCGCGGGCTGGTGAGCGAGCAATGGCAGCCGGTGCCGGGGCAAGAGGCGGTTCTGGCCTTTTATGCGGCATCGGTGCCGCCGGGGTGACATGCGCCGCAACGCAGCAGACATAAAATTACAAAATCTGCTTTAGAACTGTTGCAAAGTTGCGCGCAAGATTATTATGCTGTCGGAGAGCCGCTGATTCTGCAGCGCGGCATGAGCGACGGAGGGTATCTTGGCTTTGGACACGCAGACCGCACAGATGATCTATGACGCGCCGAAGAAGGACCTCTATGCCTTGGGCGAGATGCCGCCGCTGGGCCATGTGCCAAAGCAGATGCACGCCTGGACGATCCGGCGCGAGCGGCATGGTGCGCCGGAGCAATCGTTTCAGTTGGAGGTGGTGGACACCTGGGCCATCGACAGTAACGAGGTGCTGGTGTTGGTGATGGCGGCGGGGGTGAATTACAACGGCGTCTGGGCGGGTCTGGGGCAACCGATCAGCCCGTTCGATGGCCACAAGCAGGCGTTTCACATTGCGGGGTCGGACGCGTCGGGCATTGTCTGGGCGGTGGGCGACAAGGTCAAGCGCTGGAAGGTCGGGGATGAGGTGGTGATCAACTGCAACCAGGACGACGGCGATGACGAGGAGTGCAACGGTGGCGATCCGATGTATTCGATGAGCCAGCGGATCTGGGGCTATGAGACGCCGGACGGCAGTTTCAGCCAGTTCACCCGGGTGCAGGCGCAGCAGTTGATGCCACGGCCAAAGCATCTGAGCTGGGAGGAAAGTGCGTGCTACACGCTGACGCTGGCCACGGCCTACCGGATGCTGTTCGGGCATGAACCACATGACCTGAAGCCGGGGCAGAACGTTTTGGTCTGGGGCGCGTCAGGGGGCCTTGGGTCTTATGCGATCCAGCTGATCAATACGGCTGGGGCGAATGCCATCGGGGTGATTTCCGACGAGAGCAAGCGCGAGTTCGTGATGGGTCTGGGCGCAAAGGGCGTGATCAACCGGGGCGAGTTCAACTGCTGGGGGCAGCTGCCGAAGGTTGGGAGCGCGGAGTATGACGTCTGGCTGAAAGAAGCGCGGCGCTTTGGCAAGGCGATCTGGGACATCACGGGTAAGGGCGTGAACGTCGACATGGTGTTCGAACATCCGGGCGAGGCGACCTTTCCGGTCTCATCCCTGGTGTGCAAGAAGGGCGGCATGGTGGTGATCTGCGCGGGCACTACGGGGTTCAATTGCACGTTTGATGTGCGCTATATGTGGATGCACCAGAAGCGCCTGCAGGGTAGCCATTTCGCGCATCTGAAGCAGGCGGCGGCGGCGAACAAGCTGATGGTGGAGCGGCGGTTGGATCCCTGCATGTCGGAGGTGTTCCCCTGGGCCGAGATTCCGCGGGCGCACACGCTGATGTGGAAGAACCAGCACAAACCGGGCAACATGGCGGTGCTGGTACAAGCGCCGCGCACCGGGCTGCGGACGTTCGAGGATACGCTTGAAGCGAGCCTCGGACGCGGGGCTTAAGCCGGGTCGGCACCGATACGGATGCGCCACCATCTCGGGCGGCTGCTGATGTAGGAGTGCGCCACGGGGGCAAGTTCCTTGCGGTTCGGTCTGTCAAGATTGCCGACCAGCAAGGCGATGGTCGGGGCATCATCCACTGCCCCAAGTGTGCTGCCACAGACCGGGCAAAAGGCCCGGCTGGATTTTGGCGAGGAGCGCCAGAGCTGCGGCGCTCCGCCGGGGCCGTTCCATTGCACCTGATCGCGCGGAAATTCCACCCAAGCCAAGGTCAGCGCGCCGGAATGCCGCTGGCAGATGGTGCACGAGCAGGTATGCGGCCAGCCGGGCGCGCCAGTGGCGACGAAGCGGATATGGCCACAAAGGCACCCGCCTTCGTAGTGTTTCATGGCGCACCTTCCCTTTCCGCTGCAGGATTTCCGGTTGCAAGATAGGGAGTGGGTCACGAACGGCAAGGCCATTTGGACCCACTTCAGGCCGCATTCTGCCCCAGGGTGAAGGTCGCAAAGGCAGGACACGCGGGGGCTGTTCGAATTGGATCGTTAACCGTGAAAAGGTCTGGAATTGGCTGCATTTGGCGATTTTCTGCTTTGTCATATGTCGTGCATCGACGATGTGTTGACGGGTTGGGGGATGTTGTGACCCTGACCCGCGCCGGCTGTAACGGCGATCTTGTGTTTGTTCCGGGGGCTCCATGCGCCACGACTGGATCTTTGACGTTCTGTCAGATCTCAAGGCCTATGCCATCAAGAACAACTTTCCGGCCCTTGCGGCAAAAGTGGATGAAGCGTTGCTGGAAGCGCGGGCCGAAGTCGACGCGCAAGACGAAGGCAGCAACGGGTCGTCCGGGCGTGGCGGCGTGCCGCCTTCCGGGCGGCCGCATTGACCTCGCACTTGCACGCGAGGGCGGGTAAAGTGGCGCCGATGCAAGTTCCCGCCGTTACCTTTTCCAGTGATCAAGCCGAGGCCTTTGACCGCCTTGCGGCCGAATTGATCGGCCATGGCATTGACCTGACCGAAGGCACGCTGACGCCGATGGCCGAAGGCAAGGCCAGCGTTCTGGCGGTGGTCGGCAAGGCGGGGTCAGGCAAGACGATGCTGCTGGCTGCATTGTACCGCGCGATGAAGGAGGCCGGGGTCGACATCGTATCTGGCGATTACGAGGCGCGGCGGCGCAAGGATCGCCGGACGCTGGCCATTCTTGCGCCAACCAACAAGGCGGCATCGGTGCTGCGGTTGCAAGGCGTTCCGGCGACCACCATTCACCGGATTCTGTATACCCCGGTCTATGACCCGCAATACGAAAAGATCGCCGAATGGCTGACCGGCCAGGGCACAAGGCCGGTGGTCGAGGGGCTGACCGATCTGGCGCTGGACCGGGCCTATGCGTTTTACCAGAGCGTGCCGTCGGTGCCGGGCGCACTGGCCACGGCGGGGCTGAAGGGCAGCGATTTCATCAAGGGCTGGAAGCGGCGGGAAGAACCGCTGGATGTGGGGTTCGTGGATGAGTCCTCGATGCTGGACGAGCGCCAGCTGGCCGACCTGCGCGAGATCTTTCCCGCACTGGTGCTGTTTGGTGATCCCGCACAGCTGGCCCCGGTGGGCGCATCGGGCGAGATGGTGTTCGACAAGCTGGGCGCGGGCCGCAAGCTGACGTTGAGCCGGATTCACCGGCAGGCGGAGGACAACCCGATTCTGGACCTTGCACATGCCCTGGGCGATGAGAAGATCGGGTTTGAGGCGTTCGAGCGGATGGTGGAGGAACGGGCGCGGGCGGATGACCGGGTGGTCTGGGCTGAGCGGGTGGACGCGGGGCTGATGGCGCGCAGCCCGGTTCTGTGCTGGCGCAATGCCACACGGATCCGGCTGATCCATGCGTTCCGTGCCGCCTATGGCGCGCCGGAGGATGAGCTGTTGCCCGGTGAGCCGTTGATCTGCGACGGGATCGAACTGCCGTTGAAGCACCGCAAGAAGCGGATCGACCTGGAGGCACGCGGCCTGATCAAGGGCGCGCAGGTGATCTATCTGGGCACCGGCAACCGCGAGGGATTTGCAAAGCTGCATGTGGTGGGGGCGGAAGAGCCGCAGGTGTCTGCCGCCAGCATCATCAAGATCGAGCGGCCCGATGAGGAGGAGCCGTTCATCCCGCATGCCGCCAAGATGGGGGCGGCGTTTCTGCATGGGGCGGCGGTGACGATCCACAAGGCGCAAGGCAGCCAGTGGGACGAGGTGCAGGTCTTTGCGCCGGACCTGTATGCCGCGGCGCAATCAGGGCGTTCCGAGGCGGGGGTGCCGCTGTGGAAGCGGCTGGCTTATGTGGCGATCACCCGGGCGCAGACGCGGCTTTACTGGGTGGTGCGTAACCGGCTGGCGCGGCCGGTCGCGCCACTGACGATCGACGATCTGAAGCGCGAGCCGGCGCCGATGGCGTTGGTGGCCGCTGGCGATTGACGGCGCTTTTCACCGGCCGCGCCGGGCGTTAGGGTTGCGACACAAGAAGGAGGCCCAGATGGCTTTGGTGTTCGTT
This sequence comes from Tabrizicola sp., assembly GCF_031377265.1. Lineage (GTDB taxonomy): Bacteria > Pseudomonadota > Alphaproteobacteria > Rhodobacterales > Rhodobacteraceae > JAUYQR01. Next base: position 6,361 of record NZ_JANMET010000343.1, read on the forward strand.
CAATTCCGCTGCACCCCCGGCAAGACCTATGAGGTGGCCAACGCGATCTGGGACCGCGAGGTGGTAAGCGAGTTGTATTCGACCAGCGGCGAATATGACCTGATTGCCAAGGTCTATATTCCGGATGGCGAGGACACGGGTCACTATCTGTCGTCGCGGCTGTTCGACGTGCCGGACATGGTGCGGACGCTGACCACGATGACGTTCAAGGCATTCTGACAAGGCGGAGCGGGGGTTTCACACCCCCGCACCCCCGTGGGATATTTGGTGAAGAGGAAGGCGTCAGAGCCAGTGGTTGCGGCGGGTGCCGATGGCATCTGTGATGCTGGCATGGCCGTCGCGGGCGAGAAGCTGGTCGAGGCCATGGGCCACCCGCGCGGCGACGGACAGGCCTTCGTAGACCATCGCGGTGTAAAGCTGGACGGCAGAGGCCCCGGCGCAGATCTTGGCGTAGGCTTGTTCGGGCGTGGAGATGCCGCCGACGCCGATCAGCGGTAGCCTGCCGTCGGTAAGTTGTGAAAGGCGGGCGAGGACGCGGGTAGAGCGTTCAAAGAGCGGCGCGCCGGAGAGGCCGCCCGCTTCGCCGGCGTGGCGGCTGTGCAGCCCGTCGCGGTTGAGGGTGGTGTTGGTGGCGATGATGCCGGCGAGGCCGCAGGCGAGCGTCACCTCGGCGATCCGGGCGAGGTCTTCGTCGGTGAGGTCGGGGGCGATTTTCAGGAACACCGGGATCGGGGTGGCGAGGGCGGCACGGGCTTCCATCACGCCTTGCAGCACGGCTGCGAGCGCGGCGGGGCCTTGCAGGTCGCGCAGACGTTCGGTGTTCGGAGACGAGACGTTGACGGTGGTGAAATCGACATAGGGGCCGCAGCGGGCGAGAACCCTGGCGAAATCACCGGCGCGGTCGGGGGAGGTCTTGTTGGCACCGAGGTTCAGGCCGACCGGCACTTGTGTGCGGGTGCGGGCGGCGAGGCGGGCGGCGATCGCCTCCATCCCGTCGTTGTTGAAGCCGAAGCGGTTGATCGCGGCGCGGTCTTCGGTCAGGCGAAACAGGCGAGGTTTCGGGTTGCCGGGTTGCGGCAGGGGAGTGGCAGCACCCACCTCGATGAAACCGAACCCGGCGCGGGACAGCGGGCCCGTCACGGTGGCGTTCTTGTCATAGCCTGCGGCAAGGCCGACGGGGTTTGGCAGCGAAAGTCCGGCCAGCGTTGTTGCAAGGCGCGGCGAAGTGACCGGGCCGGGCAGCGGGGCGAGGCCGGTTTGCAGCGCCAGAAGCGACAGAGCATGGGCGCGTTCGGGATCGAAGCGGTGCAGCAGGGCAAGGCCCGCGCGTTCGATCCGGTTCACCAGACGCCCTCGGGGAAGATGTGGCCGGTGGCGCCGAGGGGCAGCGATTTGTCCCAGACCACGTCCGACAGGTTCAGGCTGCGGTAGAGATGCGGGAACAGTTGGCCGCCGCGCGACGGCTCCCACCTCAGCGCCGGACCCAGGGCATCCGACTGCAAGGCCACCAGCACCAGATCGCTTTCACTGGAAAACCATTTGGCGGCGGTTTCGGCAACCTGAGCGGCCGTGGAGAAATGGATGTAGCCATCGGCCAGATCGATGGGGGCACCGAGGGTATCCCCGGCAGCGCGGAACGCATCCCATTCGGGGCGGCGGAATATCTTGTAGATCAACATGGCCGTGTCTTGCCGGTTTGGGGCGTTCGGGTCAATCCCGTCGTTATGGGCCCGTCGTTATGGGCCCGTCGTTACAGGCCGGTGGGTCAAGAGAAAGCGGGCTATGGGCGTGACTGTCATTCTGCTTTGACAAAGCCGTGGCACGACCGAAGCGACGCTTTGACAGTGCGGTACAACCGCAGGCAGAATGGTGGCCTGTCACGAATTTATCCAAAAGGAGAATCGCGATGTTTGTATTCAGAAAATCCCTGATCTCTATGCTGCTGACGGCGGGCTGTGTCGTTGCCACACCGCTTGGTGCGGAAACCGTCAAGTTGACACTGCTTGGTGTCGGCGATGTCTACAATTTCGAGGAAGAGGACGGGCGCGGCGGTTTTGCGCGGCTGAACGCGGTGGCATTGGCTGAACGCGCGGCGAACCCGAACACGCTGTACCTGTTTGACGGCGACATGCTGTCACCTTCGTTGCAATCGGGGTTCGACAAGGGGCAGAATACGATCGAGTTCACCAATCTGGTGCCGTTCGATCTGGCGGTGCCAGGCAACCACGAGTTCGACTTCGGGCCGGAGAACTTCATCGAGAAGATGAAGGCGTCGAAGTACCCGTGGGCCGCGATCAACATCACCAATGCTGACGGCTCGCCCGTCGAGGGCTTGGGCGGGGTGATGGTGAAGGAAGTTGGTGGGCTGAAGGTGGCGCTGATTCCGGTGGCGCAGGACACCTCGCCGGAGGTGAGTTCCACCGGCAGTCTGAAGTTTCTGCCAACCGTGGAAACCGGGGTCGCTGCGGCCAAGAAGGCGCGCGAGGACGGGGCTGACATCGTGGTGGGCGTGGTGCAGACCTATATGGACAACGACCGCGCGTTGATGGCCAGCAAGGCGTTCGATGTGATCTTGTCGGGCGATGACCATTCTTATGCGACGGCCTATGACGGGGTGACGGCCTATGTCGAAACCGGGGTTGACGGGCAGTATCTGTCACCGGTCGATCTGTTGGTGGAGGTGGGCGAAAAGGATGGCAAGCGCACGATAAGCTGGACGCCGATCTTCCGGTTCATCGACACAGCGACAGTGGAGCCGCACCCGCAGAGCAAGGCGCTGGCGGACAAGTACCTGGCGTCGCTGGACGAAACGCTGAACGTCGAGATCGGCACCACGGAAACCGAGATCGACAGCCGTCGCAATATTGTGCGGGCGGTTGAGGCGACGATGGGCAACCTGATCGCCGACGGGATGCGCGATGCGACCGGAGCGGATATCGCCATAATGAACGGTGGCGGCATTCGGGGCGACCGGGTCTATGAAGCCGGTGCCAAACTGACGCGGCGCGATATTCTGGCGGAACTGCCGTTCGGCAATGTCACGGTGGTAACGGAACTGCCGGGCAGCCAGATCCTGCTGGCACTGGAGAACGGGGTCAGTCAGGTCGAAAAGGGGGCGGGGCGGTTTCCGCAGGTGTCGGGGCTGACCTTTACGCTGGACCCCAGCGCGCCTGCCGGATCGCGGGTGTCTGAGGTGATGGTTGATGGTGCTGCGTTGGAGGCAGACAAGGTCTACAAGGTGGCCGTCAACGACTTTATTCTTGGCGGTGGTGACGGTTATGACGCGCTGGGCGGTGGGCGGATTGTCACCGATGGGCCGACCAGCAGCCTCGTGGCCAATGACGTGATGGCCTATGTCGAAAAGCTGGGCACGGTGAAGCCTGTGGTCGAGGGGCGCATCAAGATTCTGGGCCAGTAAGGGTCAGGGCCGCGTGATGGTGTGCAGCGCCAGATCGCGGCCTTCGTCATCGTGAAAGAAGGCCATCCATTCCTCGGACCCGTCGGGGTGGGTATGGATCAGGTGCGGCGCGCGGGAAAAAGCGACGGCTTTGGACGCAAGCGTCTGGTGTGCGGCGGCGAGGTCTTCGGTGTGGAAGTAGAGGACGTCTGCCTCGGTCGTTGTGCCGGTTTCGCGCAGCATGAGGCGGGTGCCGGACAGATCGAAGAACGCGAGGCCGGGGAAGGCGTATAGTTCGGTCAGGCCGAGAGTTTCGCGGAAGAAGGTGCGGGCGCGGTCGAGGTTTTCGACGCGGCGGGAAATCTGGCTAAGGTGACCGGTGAGGGGCATCATGTCCTCTTGTGCCAATTGGCGGTGGCGCCAGCATAGCGTGAATTGGGGCGATGTTCACGCCCCTCGCGCGTTACGGGCAGCGGCGCAGCGTGATCGGGACGCCAAGGCTGTCGGTGCCGGTCAGTGTCAGAATGTCACCGGGATCGGGCAGGCCGGGGTCGACTTGATCGAGGGTCAGGACAAAGGTTTCCGGGATCGCGGTGGTGGGATCGTCGCTTTCGGTGCAGGACATGTTCAGTTGCACGCCGGTGCCGCCCGGTCCGCTGATCGGGGCGCTGAAGGTGCAGACGTCTATGCCGGCCTGAACCTGGCCGTGCGAGAAGGTGAAGGCGTCGATGGTGCCGCAGGCTTCGGGCGCCATCGCCCAAGCGCCGGTGATCATGCTGCGGTAGACGGCTTCGGGGTTGGCCCCCGCGTAAGCGGTCATTGGAAGGACGGTTAGGACGGCGAACAGAATAGGTCGCATGGAGACTCCTTCGTTGAATACTCAGGGTGCCTGTCTGAGGTGGCGTGCGCAAGGCGGGCGCTGCCTACCCGGCTTTGACACCGGCAAGGCTTTGCCTAATGTGGGGCGATGTGCGGTCGTTTCACCATCACCCACCCGATAGTGGCGTGACGGCTGAAACGAAGACGGGCACCCATTGCTGAGCGCCCGCTGTCGTGATGGCCAAGTGGCTAGAAGTTACTTGCCCCAGATTGCGGCATAGGCCTCGCGGTAACCATTTTGCGGATCGAACTGGTTGCTGTCGCCGGACGCTTTCAGCCCCTCTTCGGTGACCAGCGCCGGTGCGGTAACGTAGCCCGAGCAAGGCTCGCCCGAAACAGCGCGGTTCAGTTCGTCCACCAATTGCCAGCCTTGCAGATTCAGCGGTTCGGCAACGGTGATCGCCTGATACTGACCCGAACGGATGCGCTGAAACGCGGCTTCGGACCCGTCACCGGCGGAACCTGCCTTGGGTGCGCCCTTGCCATCGATGCCGGCTGCGGCCAGGGCCGGACCCATGAAGTCGAAGTAAAGGTCGTTGATGGCAAGCGAGTGGGTCCACTTGTCGCCGTACTTTTGCAAAAGCGAGGTGGTCAGCGGGCCCATCCGGGTTGAGGTTTCGGCAATCGGCGTATCGACATATTCCAGAACCGTGCCGCCCATATCTTCGATGGTTTTCTTGATCCGGTCGGCCTTGTCGATGGCGATCTGGTAGGTGCTGTCGGTAAAGATGATCGCGCCAACCGTGCCTGCGCCGTCTTCGATTGCCCATTTGGCGGCAGTCTCGGACACCGTCATCGCATCGGTGGATACGTTGGCAAAGATGCCGCCCGGTGCGTCACAGCCGATCTTCGGGCCGGAATGCCAGGACACCATGGGGATGCCGGCAGCAGCGACGCCTTCGATGGCGGCCTGCTGTTCGACGGCGTCAAAGCCATTGATCACGATGCCATCGGGCATCAACGCCATGGCCTGACCAAACGCCGCGGTGCGGCCTTGAACGGAACCCGCACCGTCCAGCACCCGAACCGTCCAGCCGATTTTGGCGGCGGCTTCCTCGACCCCGGTGGTGACGCCAAGAATGCCGCCATTCTTCAGGTCGGCAGCAAGCACGACGATGGTCTTGGCGTCAGCCGCCTTTGGGCCGGTGGTCGGGCCATCAAAGGCAGCACCCTGGGCAAAGCTTGGCAAGGCCACGCCCGCGATCATGGTAGTGGCAAGCAAGGCCCCGATAAAAGTACGTTTCTGCATAGTCGTTCCTCCCGTTTCAGTGTTGTCGTTATTTGCGCGCAGCACCCTTCTTGCGCTGCGCATATCCAGCGATGCCGATGGCAATCAGCAGCGTTGATCCGTTGAACAGGGGTTCCACCCAGAACGAGCCGCCGAATTGCTGGATGCCGGAAATACCGACCGCCAGAATGGCGACGCCGATGATGGTGCCCCAGACGTTGACCCGCCCCGGTTTGATCGTGGTGGAGCCGAGGAATGCGCCGACGAGTGCCGGCAGCAGGAACTCAAGGCCCACCGAGGCCTGACCGATCCGCAGTTTGGAGGCCAGCAGCACCCCCGCCAAAGCGGCCAATGTACCGGAGGCTACAAACGCGCCGACGACGAACTTGCGCGTTGGGATGCCGTTCAGTTCCGCCGCCTTCTGGTTGGCCCCGATTGCATAGAGGTAACGGCCGACGGGGGTAAACTCGAGCACCACCCAGAGGACAAGGCTGATCGCCAGCACATAAAAGCCGGTGATCGGCAGGCCCAGGACCCATTGCCCGCTGAGCAGGTAGAAGCTGGGGTCCAATTCGCCCACCACCTGCCGCCCGCCGGAATGCCACAGGGCAATGGCATAAAGCACTGTGCCGGTGCCAAGCGTGGCGATGAAGGCGTCGATCTTGGCGACCTCGACCAGAATGCCGTTCAGCACGCCGGTGATGGCGCCAAGGGCAATGACGATGAGCACGGCCAGCGGCCAAGGCACGCCGTAGTTCACCTGCAGCGAGATTGCGAGGATGTGCCAAAGCACGATGCCGTAGCCAACGGTAAGGTCGATCCGCCCGGCGACCATCGGGATCATTGCGGCAAGGGACAGGATGGCGATGATCGACTTGTCAGACAGGATGGCGCGCAGGTTGAGCACGGTGGGAAAGGTGTTGGGCAGCAAGACCGAGAACAGGATGATCAGGAACACCGTCAGGATCACCAGCCCGTAAACCGGCGCGAGGCGCAAGATTTTCTGCACCGTGGTCAGTTCGGTCAGCTCGTCGCGGGTGGGTTCAAGGGCATCTGACTGGATGGAGTTCATGTTTGTTTCTTTGCTCAGGCGGCTTCATCGCCAGCCGAAGCGGCCTGGATGAGGGTTTGCGTGGACAGGGCAACGCCGCGAAGTTCCTTCACGACCTGACCCCGGCTGAAGACGATGGCGCGGTGGCAGATGTTGGCCACCTCCTCAAAATCGGTGGAGACGATCAGCACGCCCATGCCCGAGGCAAGCGCTTCGAACAGCAGGTGGTAGATCTCGGCCTTGGCACCTACATCGACGCCGGCGGTGGGGTCTTCGGCGATCAGAAGGCGGCGCTGCGTATCTAGCCAACGGCCGACGACGACCTTTTGCTGGTTGCCACCAGACAGCGCCTCGATTGCCAGGGTGGGATCGTTGGGCGACAGGCCGACGCGGCCGCCAAGGGTGCTGGCGAGGCCATTTTCAGTGTTTGGCCGCATGAAGGACAGCAGGTTTCGGCCAGTAATGAAAGGGTTCAGAAAAGTGTTCTCGCGGATTGTCAGCGCCGGGGCCACCGATTCCACGACGCGGTCGCGTGCCACAAAGCCGATGCCCGACCGCATGGCGCTGCCGGGGGAGGTCAGGTCCGGGGGAGTGCCATCCAGGGTGACAGTGCCGGTGTGACGTTCAAGCCCAAAGAGCGCGCGGCCAATGTCTTCGTGACCCGCGCCACGCAGGCCGACAAGGCCCACCAGCTCGCCCCGGCGGATGTTGAAACTGACCGGGCCGGCCTTGCGGGTGGTCAGGGCGGCGACGGTCAGCAGTTCGGGGCCATCCTGCACCTCGGGGCGGTCAATCTCGCGGGCTTTGCGGCCAACGATCAGGCTGACCAGATCTTCGGCATTGGTGTGTTCGATGTCGCGCATCCCGACCATCTGGCCATCGCGCAAAACGGCCACGCGGTCGGATATCCGGAACACCTCGTCCAGCCGGTGCGACACGTAGATCATGCCCACGCCTTTGGCTTTCAGCGGGCGCAGGGCGGCGAAAAGACGCTCCACCTCATCAGCGGGCAGGCTGGCGGTGGGTTCGTCCAGCACCAGAAAATCGCATTCGACGGCCAGTGCGCGGGCAATCGCCACCAGCGACTTTTCAGTGCGGGTCAGGCTGGAGACACGGGCGGTCGGCGCAAAGTCGGCGTCGACCAACGCCAGCGCTTCTTTGGCCAGCCGTTCGGTCGCTGGCCAGTCGATCCGACCGGCGCGTTTGGGGTAGCCGACCGCGAGGGCGATGTTTTCCGCGACGCTCATCCATTCGATCAGTCCGAGGTCTTGATGGATGAAAGCCACGGCCTGTCTGGCTGAGGTTCGCCCGCTGACATGACGATAAGGCACGCCGTCGACCATGACCTGACCGCTGTCTGGCGAATAGATGCCACCTAAAGTCTTGATAAGCGTAGACTTACCGGCGCCGTTTTCACCCAGTAATGCGACGATCTCGCCGCAGTTGACCCGGAGGGAAACGCCACGCAAGGCCTTGGTGCCGCCAAAGCTTTTGACGATCGAGTCGAAGAACAAGCCGTGCTGGTCAGCCATTTCCCCTCCCAGAGATCAGCGCGCGGCCCTCTTTGAGGTTACCGGTAACGTTGCTATACTTTGCCCAGACGAACCGCGAGTCAAGAAGAAAGTTATCGATAACGTAAGCGAGGTATTGCATTGCAAGCCACCCCGACAATACTGCGCTGAATGGAAAAGCGCACGAAGCCTGGCCTGGAAGACATCGCACGAAGCCTGGGGGTTTCGAAGATGACCGTCAGCCGTGTGCTGCGTGGCGCATCGGGGTTTTCCGAGGCCACGCGGGAGAAAGTGCTGCTCGAGGTCGCGCGGACCGGCTATCTGCCGAACCGGTTGGCGGCGGCCTTCGGGCCGTCGGGGACATCGACGCTGATCGGGGTCTGCGTGCCGCGCCTGACTTCGCCATTGTTCGGGTCGGTGCTGGAATCGCTGAACCTGACTTTGGCGCGGCTGGGCTATCAGACGATGATCGGATCGCACAATCAGATGCCGGACGAAGAGGAGGTCTGGCTGCGCACCTTGGCCTCGTGGAAACCTGCGGCGGTGGTGCTGGCGTCGCGGGTGCATACCCGGGGCACGCTGAAGCTGCTGCGCGACATGGGCGTACCGGTGGCGGAAATCTGGGACCTGACGACCAAGCCGATCGACCTTGCCATCGGGTTTTCGCATTTCGACAACGGCTTGGAAATGGCCCGCTGCATTGCTTTGGCGGGGCGCAGGCGGGTTGGCTATGTCGGTGCGCTGGGCAACCGCAACACCTCGGGCCGGTTGCGGTTTCTGGGCTTTGTCAGCGGCTTGGCCGAGACCGGCCTGACGCTGGCGGCGGAGGAACATTTGCAGGACCAGCCCGGCTTTTACGCGGGTTTTTACGGGACCGAGACGATGCTGGCGCGGGCGGGCGATCTGGATGCAATCTATTATCATGACGACGAAATGGCGATTGGCGGGTTGGCCTATCTGGCCAGAATCGGGGTCAAGGTCCCCGATGACATAGGCGTGGCAGGCTGGGGCGGAATGGAGGCGGCGTCGATCCTGCCGCGCAGGCTGACCACAACCGCAATTCCCACAACCCGGCTTGGCAAGATCGCGGCGGAGGCACTTGCCTGTCGCCTGCGCGGTGACCCGGTCGATGATGTGACCATCATCCAGACGCGGCTGGTGCCGGGGTCGACGATCTAGGCTTGTGTTTGCTTTTGGTATCGATAACATATCCCGAGCGCCGATGGCTGCGATTGTTGGCAGCAAGGAAGGCCAAGGACATGTTCAGATGATCACGCGTTTTGCCCTGTTCGAGGGCAGTATCAAAGAGGGCATGACGGAGCGCTTTCGCAAGGCCGTTACCGACCGCCTGGTGCCGTTGTGGACGCAGTTTCCCGGCAACACCGACGTGCGAGTGATGTTCGGCGAAGAACGTGATGCGGGCGCACCTGAGTTTCCTTTGATCCTTGCGATCAGCTATCCGTCCACCGAGGTGATGGCGCTTGCGTTGACCAGCGACGTGCGCAATCAATCCAAGGCGATAACGGGCGTGATTGTGGCGGAGTTCTTTGAGGGCCGCATTCACCACCACGTCACCGAGGCAGCGGAATACAAAGCGTAAGACAGGGCAATAATGGGCGACAAGCCGTCTGGCGCCAAGACCATGAAGGACGTGGCCGAAGCGGCAAACGTGTCGGTCATGACTGTCAGCCGCGCGTTCAAGTCTGACACATCGGTCAGTGAGGCCACCCGCCTGCGCATTCGCAAGATTGCGGATGATCTGGGTTATGTCTTTGATTCCACTGCGGCAAACCTGCGCACGCAGAAGACGAACTTTGTGGCTGTGACCATCCCGTCGATCAACAACGCGAACTTCGCCGACACGGTTGATGCCTTGTCAGACCGGCTGGCCGGGGCCGGTATGCAGGTTCTTCTGGCCTATAGCGGCTATGACATGGCCAAGGAGGAAGAGCTGATCGAGCAGCTGTTGCGGCGGCGGCCCGAGGCGATTGTGGTCACCGGGGGCCGCCACAGCGACCGGGCGCGACGGATGCTGAGGAATGCGGGGATTCCGGTGGTTGAGACATGGGATTTGCCGGCGGACCCGATCGGCCATGTGGTCGGGTTTTCCAACGCGGCGACGATGCATGGCATGGTGGATCATCTTGTTGCCAAGGGGATGACGCGCATTGCCTTTATCGGCGGTGACACCGATGGCGATACACGTGGGGCAGATCGGCGGCGTGGGTACATCGCGGCGATGCAGCGCCACGGCCTTGCCGCACACCGGCTGATCGGCGCAGGCAAGCCGCCGATTTCGATGCGCGAAGGGGCAGCGGCCATGGGGCGGTTGCTGGACACCATGCCCGACACGCAAGCGGTGATCTGCGTGTCAGACCTAAGCGCGTTTGGGGCGTTGAGCGAATGTCAGCGGCGTGGCGTGAACGTGCCGGGGGACATCGCGATTGCGGGCTTTGGCGCCTATGAAATTGCCGGTGTTTGCCATCCGACGATCACCACGATCGACCCGAAGCCGCGGTTGATCGGGGCGCAGGCGGCTGAATTGATCCTTGAGCTTTTGAATGGCGCGGGCGGCGAAACGCGGGGGCCGACGACGATTGAGATCGACTGGCAACTGAAGGCGGCGGAAACGACGTGAACGCCGGTCAGGCTTGCGGCCGGGTGGCATCGCAGGGGACACCGGTGCGGCGAGTGCGGCGAGGTTTGGGAATGTTGGCGAGTTTCAGGATTGGGTTCAGGCCTGAATTCTGGCGACGCAGGCTGCCGAAGTGGTCTAGACTGCGCCGTGAGCCGTAGGACAGGTGTGGCAAATTCGGGGGCAGATTCGGGGGCAGACATGGCAACCAACATTTCAAGGATCTGGGCGCAGGTGATGAGTGTCGCGCTGTGCGCGCTGCTGGTGCTGGCGGGCGGACCGGCTGCGGCCGAGACGCGGCAGGTTCGCGTTGATACGCAGTACATTGCTGCACTTGGCGACAAGATGGCCACAGCCGGCGAAGACGCGGCGGATTGGGGGCTTTGGGCGGTGGACCCCGGTCCGCGCGGCGTGAAGATCCGCAAGGTCCCGGAATTGGTGGCCAACGGCGGCAAGGCCCCGGCGGGCTGGCAGTTTGATGGCAAGGCGTGGTGGCTGGAAGAACATGGGCTGATCATGGAAGCCCCGGTGTTCCCGGTGCCGGCAGGCCAGTATGTGGTGACCGGCGGGCGCGAGGTGACGTCGGTGCTGACGGTGCAGGAACCGGATGCGGCGGGCAAGCAGGCGTGGAGCCTGGCAGATGGGGCGACGCTGTATGACGTCACGCATTTGCGGTGCCGGGCGGCACTGTATACGGGTCAGGCCTGTTCCCCCGATAAGACGCCAACCGATGTGTTCCCGATGCGCGAGGGCATTGCGATGCCTGAGGTGGAGGGCTGCGACAAGCAGGACTATCAGGTGCTGATCGTGATCGGGATGATGGTCGAGGATTGATCCTGGCGCTTGCGGCAGTACAGTTCCAGCCGGTGATGCACGAGGTCATACCCCAGATGTGCGGCAATCTCGGCCTGCAATTGTTCGATACGATCTGACTGGAATTCCACGATCTGACCCGTGTCCAGATCGACGATGTGGTCGTGGTGCCTGTCGTCAAGACGTTCGTAGCGGGCGCTGGCGCCTTCGAAGACATGGCGCTGGATCAGCCCGGAGTGGACCAGCGAGGCCACGGTCCGGTAGACGGTTGCGATTGAAATTCTTGGGTCCGCCGCCCTTGCGCGCCTATGCAGTTCCTCCACATCAGGATGGTCTTCGGTCTGGGCCAGCACCTGCAACAGGACAATGCGTTGCGCGGTGACCCGCAGGCCTGCCTGACGCAGGGCCGTTTCGGGGTTTGCAATGTCAGCGTCTGCCTTGGCCGTGTTCATCCCTGCCTGCCATTCGCAACTTCGGTCGATATTTGCGAATGATTATCATTTGTGTTTACAATTGCAAATGGTTCTCATAAGCAAAAGTGAGCCAGTTTCACGAATGGAGACTTGGAATGCGGGGTGTAGGTTTGCGATCTTTGATGGTGGCTGCGGCGATGGCGTTGATGGCGCAGGCCGCGTTTGCGCAGGATCATAAGTTCAAGGTGGTCACGACGTTCACGATCATCGCAGACATGGCGCGCAACGTGGCAGGCGATGCTGCAGAGGTGACGTCGATCACCAAGGCCGGGGCGGAGATTCACGGCTATGAGCCGACGCCGGGCGATATCATCCGGGCGCAAGATGCGGACCTGATCCTGTGGAACGGACTGAACCTGGAACGCTGGTTCGCACAGTTCCTTGAAAACCTGTCGGATGTGCCCAGTGCAACGCTGACCGATGGCATCATGCCGATGAGCATCAGCGAAGGCGAGTATTCGGGAAAGCCAAACCCGCATGCCTGGATGAGCCTGGAAAACGCGATCATCTACGTCGACAACATCCGCGACACGCTGTCGGAACATGACCCGGAACATGCCGCCATCTATGCGGCCAACGCCGAGGCTTACAAGGCCCGGATCACCGAAGCCATTGCCCCGTTGCGCACGGCCATTCTGGCGGTGCCGGAACAACAGCGCTGGCTGGCCTCCTGCGAGGGGGCGTTCAGCTATCTGATCCGGGATTTCCAGATGAAGGAGCTGTATCTTTGGCCGATCAACGCCGATGCACAGGGCACGCCGCAGCAGGTGCGCAAGGTGATCGACGCGATCCGCGCCAATGCCATTCCGGCGATCTTTTGCGAAAGCACGGTCAGCCAGGCCCCGGCTGAGCAGGTGGCCCGGGAAACCGGCGCACGCTATGGCGGGGTGCTGTACGTGGACAGTCTGACCGAGGCGGATGGCCCGGTGCCGACCTATATCGATCTGCTGCGGGTGACGTCGCAGACCATTGTCGATGGATTGACGGCACAGAAATGAAAGAGGCCCGTTGGGAAACCAGATGATGTCGCAAGATGCAGCAACTGCCGCCTCGGGCATCACTGCAGCCGGGGTCTATGTCACCTATCGCAACGGCCAGACCGCGTTGCGTGACACCAGTTTCACGATACCGACCGGCACGATCACCGGGCTGGTGGGCGTGAACGGTGCCGGGAAGTCAACGATCTTCAAGGCGATCATGGGCTTTGTGCCGGTGGCCAAGGGCGAGATCACGATCCTTGGGCGGTCGGTCAAAGAGGCGTTGGCGCAAAACCTTGTAGCCTATGTGCCGCAATCCGAAGAGGTGGATTGGTCGTTTCCGGTGCTGGTCGAGGATGTGGTGATGATGGGCCGTTATGGCCACATGGGGTTCTTCCGCATCTCCGGTCCTGCGGACCATGCCGCTGTTACAAGCGCGCTGGCCCGCGTCAACATGACCGAGTTTCGCAAGCGCCAGATCGGCGAGCTTTCAGGTGGGCAGCGCAAGCGGGTGTTCCTGGCCCGCGCCTTGGCGCAGGACGCCGTGGTGATCTTGCTGGACGAGCCTTTTACCGGCGTCGATGTACAAACCGAGGATGCAATCATCGCCCTGTTGCGCGAGATGCGTGTCGAGGGGCGGGTGATGCTGGTGTCGACCCACAACCTAGGTTCGGTGCCGGAGTTTTGTGATCGCACGGTGCTGGTCAAGGGCACGGTGCTGGCCTCTGGCCCGACCGAGACCACCTTTACCCGCGAAAACCTGGAGCTGGCTTTTGGCGGGGTGCTGCGGCATTTCGTGCTGGGCGGGGCCGACCTGCATGAAGATGACGATGCCCGCACGGTGACTGTATTCACCGATGATGAAAAACCCTTCGTGATCTATGACAAGCCCGCCGTGAAGCCGGAGGCCAAATGAGCGAAACCCTGCTTTTGCCGTTTCAATACAACTACATGATCAATGCCATGTGGGTTTCGGCGTTGGTCGGCGGGGTTTGTGCGTTTCTGTCGGTTTACCTGATGCTGAAAGGCTGGTCGCTGATCGGCGATGCGCTGAGCCATTCCATCGTGCCGGGGGTGGCGGGGGCGTATATGCTGGGCCTGCCGTTTGCGCTCGGGGCGTTTGTGGCAGGGGGGCTGGCGGCAGGGGCGATGCTGTTTCTGAACCAGCGATCCGGATTGAAGGAGGATGCGATCATCGGGCTGATCTTCACCTCGTTCTTCGGGCTGGGGCTGTTCATGGTGTCGCTGTCGCCGATGTCGGTGTCGGTGCAGACGATCACCATGGGAAACATTCTGGCGATCACGCCGGGGGATACGCTGCAACTGGCGATCATCGGGTTTGTGTCGCTGGCGGTGCTGCTGGCCAAGTGGAAAGACCTGATGGTGACGTTCTTTGACGAGAACCATGCCCGGTCGATGGGGATCAATACCGGCATCCTGAAAGTGGTGTTCTTTACGCTGTTGTCGGCCTGCTGCGTGGCGGCGTTGCAGACGGTGGGGGCGTTTTTGGTGATTGCGATGGTCGTCACACCGGGGGCCACCGCGTATCTTCTGACCGACCGGTTCCCGCGTCTGCTGATGCTGAGCGTGGCCATCGGTGC
>NZ_JANMET010000239.1:0-2718 GCF_031377265.1 Tabrizicola sp.
CCATTACGGGTTCTCGCCAATGCAGGCGGCGGCGGTGGCCGTGGACGTGCACAACAGCGCCAGCGCCTGGTCAAAGGCCCTGCTGGACAATGCCGCACGGCCCTCGGGCGCGATCATCTACAAGGGTGCAGACGGGCAATCTAGCCTGTCTACCGATCAGTATGACCGGCTGGTGAGCGAGATGGAGAGCCACCATCAAGGCGCACGCAATGCCGGGCGTCCGATGCTGCTGGAAGGCGGGCTTGATTGGAAGCCGATGGGGTTCACCCCCAGCGACTTGGACTTCCAGAAAACCAAGGAAGCGGCGGCACGCGAGAGTGCCATCGCTTTCGGGGTGCCGCCGATGTTGATGGGCATTCCCGGTGACGCGACTTACGCGAATTATCAGGAAGCAAACCGGGCGTTCTATCGGCTGACAGTGCTGCCGCTGGTGGGGCGGGTGCTGGGGTCGATGTCGCATTGGTTGCAGGCGTTCGGCACCGAGCCGGTCGAGTTGCGGGCGGATCTGGACCAGATCCCGGCGCTGGCGGCTGAGCGCGATCAGCAGTGGGCCCGGGTGGGGGCGGCCGATTTCCTGACGCCGGCGGAAAAGCGGATGATCCTGGGCCTGCCAAAGCTTGTGGAGGAGGAATGACGGCCGCCGGGACCGGTCGCAAGACCGAGGGCGGATCGCGGTTCCTGTACGACAGCTTTGACGCGGCGGCCGCCCGGATCGAGGCGAACGAGCGGGTGGCTGACGAGCGCTGGGCGGCGCTGGATTACCGTCTGGGGCTGATCGACGCGGCGCTGGAGCGGCTGGAAAAGCGGATCTGGCTGGGGGTTTACGGGGTGGCGGCATTCCTGCTGTCACAGATGGCCGAGGCAGTGATCAATGCGGCAACGAGGTGAAGCGATGACGATGGACATGGGTCTTGCAAACTGGGGCGCGCCGGAGCGGAAATTCACCCGCCCGGAGGTGGGTTTGACCGTGACAGACGGGCATGTGGTGGCGGGCTATGCGTCGCTGTTTGGTAAAAAGGATCAGGGCGGCGATGTGGTGCTGAAGGGGGCCTATGCGGCCAGCCTGAAGCGCCTGGCCGCCGGCGGGGGCCGGGTCAAGATGCTGTGGCAGCATGACCCGGCCCAGCCGATCGGGGTATGGGATGAGGTGCGCGAGGACGGCGCCGGCCTATGGGTCAAGGGCCGCATCCTGACGGAAGTGGCGAAGGGGCGCGAGGCGGCGGCCCTTCTGGACGCCGGGGCGATTGATGGCCTGTCGATCGGCTATCGCACGGTGAAAGCGGAACGTGACGGCAAGGGGCAACGCCTGTTGTCGGAGCTGGAGCTTTGGGAAGTGTCTCTGGTCACCTTTCCGATGCTTCCCGAGGCGCGGGTTTCGGCCAAGGCGGATGACGCCATGGACGCAGCCTTGCGCGACGTGGCGAGGGTCCTTGAGGACGCACGCCGGAGCCTGGCGGAACGCTGAGGCGCCAGGGGCCTTTTCCCATCAACTGAGGATGTGACGATGACCGAGAGAGAGGCTCGGGCCGGGAACGCATGTTCCCGCGCCCAGAATGATGCCCAGACACCGGCTGCGGAAGTGAAGACCGCCATGTCGGGTTTCCTGAAGGAATTCCAAGGCTTTCAGGACGAAGTGAAATCCAGCTTGAAACAACAGGAAGAGCGACTGACCATGTTGAATGCAAAGACGATGAGCTATGGCCGCCCCGCGCTTTCGGCACAGGCCGAAGGACATGCCCCGCACCAGAAGGCGTTCAACGCCTATCTGCGGTCGGGCGATGACGACGCGCTGCGGGGGCTGACGCTGGAAGGCAAGGCGCTGTCGACTGCGGTGTCGGCCGATGGCGGCTTTCTGATCGACCCGCAGACGGCGGACCGGATCCGGTCGATGCTGTTTGCGACCTCTTCGCTGCGGTCGGTGGCGAATGTGGTTCAGGTTGAAGCGACGTCGTTCGATGTGCTGATCGACCGCAGCGAAGTGGGTTCGGGCTGGGCCACCGAAGTGGCGGCCACGACCAAACCGCGACGCCGCTGATCGAGCGCATCTCGATCAAGCTGCACGAACTGGCCGCGATGCCGAAGGCAAGCCAGCGCCTGCTGGACGACAGCGCGTTCGATGTCGAGGGCTGGCTGGCGGAAAAGATCGCCACGCGGTTCATCCGTGCCGAGGCAGCGGCGTTCATCAACGGCGACGGGATCGACAAGCCAAAGGGTATTTTGTTGCCCGCCAAGGTGGCGAATGCGTCCTGGACCTGGGGCAGCATCGGCTACATTCCGACCGGGGCGGCCGCGGATTTCGCGCCGACCAGTTCGGCCGATTGCCTGATCAACCTGATCTATTCGCTGGGCGCCGATTACCGCGCCAATGCGACCTTCGTGATGAACTCCAAGACCACCGGCGCGGTGCGCAAGATGAAGGATGCCGACGGCCGCTTCCTTTGGCAGGACGGGTTGCAGGAGGGTGAACCGGCGCGGCTGATGGGTTACCGGGTGCTGATCTGCGAGGACATGCCCGATATCGCGGCCAACGCCCACGCCATCGCGTTTGGTGATTTCCGTGCGGCCTATACGATTGCTGAACGTCCGGACCTGCGCATCCTGCGCGACCCGTTCTCGGCCAAGCCGAACGTGCTGTTCTACGCCAACAAGCGCGTGGGCGGCGACATCACCGACTATGCGGCGATCAAGCTGCTGAAGATCGCGGTGTCCTGACCCGGC
>NZ_JANMET010000109.1:0-14951 GCF_031377265.1 Tabrizicola sp.
GTCAGAGTGACGGCAGTGCCTTCCAGTGGAGCATTGACGGCGCTGATCGCCAGAGGCGCGGGGATCAGTGCCCCCAGTCCCGGTTCGCGCAGGGCAAGATCGGCGGCAAGCCCGGTGGCCGCGCGGGCCGCGTCAAGGGCGACTTCGGCCAAAGCCTCGGCAGCGGCGGCAGGGCCGGCGGCTGCAAGGCGGAGCGGTACCCACGGGGTCACATAGCCGGGAACGGGCGAGGGGCCGCCTGAAAAGGCGATGTCGCCAGAGGTTCGCCCAATGGCACGCAGGGCGGCCAATGCAAGACGCGCGGGAGTGGCGTTGGAGAGAGCGAGCGGCAGCGACTGCCAATCGGGGCTGACGGTTGGCGGGCCGCCGAGGACGACCGGATCGGGCGAGGCGAGAATGGCGCGGCACAGCGCCTCGGCCTCGGCAACCGGCGCAAGGGCGGCGGTCAGGGCGGCGGCCTCGTTCACGTCGGGCGAGGGGAGATGGGTTGTGTTGAGGGATGTGGGGCTGACCGCGTTGCCTTGCAGATCGGTCAGCCGCATCAGGCGCACGGCGCCGGTGGCACAGGCGACGACGAGGGATGCATCGGACGCGTCCAGCACGGTGCCGGGGACGGCGCTGCCAGCGGTGATTTCGGCGGCACCGACGGCCAGAATGCGGCCCCCGACCAGAATCTTTGCGACAGCGAGCGGGTTGCGATAGCCGCCGTGATCCAGCGCGCGGACCATGCCTGCGACAGTTTCGGCGGGTTTGGTGAAATCAAGCCGGGCGGCAGCGGCGGGCCGGTCAGCGCGGCGGAACATGCGGCGAGGGCCATTGCCCTGCGGTTGGCGCGGCTGGCCACCGGCCTCAAGCGCCGTGATGACTTGCGGAAAACTGTCGAGTGCTGCGGCAAAGCAACGCGCGTTCAGCGTGAAGGCGGTTTCATCGGCGGTGATGTCGAAGGTGCTGGTCGCCAGAACTTCGCCTTCATCGATGCCGGATGTCATCAGGTGCCAGGTAACGGCGTGCTGACGTTCCGCGTTCAACAGCGCCCAGACCGGGGCGTTGAGGCCGGCATACCCAGGCAACGGCCCGTCGTGGAAGTTGACGCCACCCTGCCGGGCAAGGGCCAGCACGCCTGCCGGCACCAGCGACAGGTTCGCGACCGAGATTACCCAATCCACGGCGTGACCCGGCAGGCGGGCTGCAAGGCCCGGTCCGGGTGCCACCACGGTCAGGCCCCTTTTCGCGGCCCAACTGGCGACGTGCGGCGCGCGGGTCACGACGGCGGTGACGGCGTGACCGCGATCCAGCCACAGGTTGCCACATTCGGCGGTCAGGCTTTCGTTGCCGATCAGGATGGCGGTCAGGGTCATCAACGGGCTCCGGTCATTCGGCGGCGACTTTGCGTTCGGCAAGGGTTGCGGCGGGATTGGCTTCAGCCTCGGCGATCGCGGCGCGCAGCCGTGTGGCAAGCACGCGGACGTTGGGTTCAAGCACCATCGAATCGTGGTCGCCCGGCACCTCCACAACGTCGAGGGCGGGGGCGAAGGGCGTCCACTGGTTGTCGGGATACACATATTCCCGGGCGGCGCTGACCCAGTTGCCTGCGGTCACCTTCCAGTGCCGGTCCAGCCGCGGGCGGTACAGAACCACCCGGCCTTCGGCCCAAGGCTGCAGCCGGTAAAGGCCGACGGCGGTGCGAAACGCGGTCTCGATCTCGGCGTTGTGGAAGGAGGGCGTGGTGGGATCAGGTTCGCCCGCTGCGATGGCGTGGCGCGAACGTTCCCAATCCATCCGCCTGCGCGCCCAGTCGACCAGAAACTGCGGCCCCCCGGCGCGCAGTTCGGCAAGCTTGATCATTGCGCGGTCCAGGCGGGACAGCGCGGGCCGCACCGGTAACGGTGTGTCGAGGAGCACCATCAGCGCCACATGCTCGCCCATGGCGCGAAGCTGGCGGCCGATTTCCCAGGCGGTCAGGCCGCCACCCGAAAAGCCGCCAAGCAGATAGGGGCCCTTCGGCTGCACCTGCCGGATTTCGGCGATGCAATCGGTGGCGGCGTCCTCCAGCGTGGCGTGGGGGGCCGCCGCATCGCCAAACAGACCACGTGCCTGCAGGCCGTAAAACGGCCGGTCGGTGCCCAAGAGATGCGCGAGGTGGCGCAAGTTCAACACGTTGCCGAACATGCCCGCGACCAGGAAGAACGGGGTCTTCGGCCCACCCTCGCCACCGTGCATGGCGACAAGATGGGTGAAGCGCGGCCCGGCGGGATCGGCCTTGGCGGCGGGGTCGGCGGCGGCCACGTCTTCCGGACCGAGCCGGTCGGCGACGAGTTTTGCACAACGGGCAATGGTCGGCGCCTCGAACAGGATCGAGATCGGGAAGTCGATCTTCCACTGCCGCCGGATCATCGCGAACAGGCGGACAGCAATCAGCGAATGGCCACCAAGCGCGAAGAAATCGTCTTCGATGCCCACCTCGGCCACGCCGAGGAGTTCGGCCCAGAACCCGGCAAGCACGCGTTCAACTTCGGTCCGGGGGGCGAGATAGGCGGTCTCAAGGTCGGGGCGGGCGAAGCCGGGGCCTTCGGGGACGGCAGCCGTGGTGGCGGCAGCCTGACGAACAAGGGCCACCAGGTCACGAGATGAGACGAAGACCTGCGGACTGTCCGAGCCAAGCGCGCGCAGGAAGGCATCGGCACCTTCGGCGGGGCGGATACCGTCGGCCAGCGCATCGGCCAATTGCTGTTCTGCCGGGGACAGGCTGCGGCGCGCGCTATCGTCAGGCTCCACCTCGGCGGGGCGGGGCGGGGCGGGACGCGCCAGCACCTGTTCTGCGGCAACCAGGCGGAAGGTGATGCCTTCTACTTCAACCAGGATGCCGCCGGTGGCATCGGTCAGGGTGACATCGAAGCTGGCGCCGTCTGCGCCTTGAGTGCCGGTCAGGCGGGTCCAGCTGCGAATCTCGGCTGGCAGGGATGCAAAGATGCGGACGGTGCCAAGCGTCACCGGCACCCAGATCATTCCCAAGGGCGCGTCGGGCAGCAGCGCCAGCCCCCAGCCGGTGCCGATGTCAAAAAGTGCGGGATGAATGGCGCAGGTTTCGGCGTCAGCGGCGGCCTGTGCGGGCAGTGCCATGGTGGCGAGGCCTTCGGCAGTGCCAGTGGCGGTGCTGCGCAGCACTTGCCAGCGGGCGCCAAAGGCAAGGCGGTCTTCCTGAGCAGATGGCAGGGCGACGCCGCCTTGCGCACTTTGGCGGACCGGGCAGCGCGCGGCGATGGTGGCAAGGTCGAGGCTGCCCGCAGTTTCGGTCAGCGGTGCGAGGCCGGCTTCGGCGGTCAGCACCCAGCCTGCGGCCTCCCGCGTGCGGGCCTGCAGGCGCTGGCTGCCGTCGCGGCCACGTTTCAGGGTGACACGCAGGTCGCGAGGCATGTCGGCCTCAAGCCTGAGCGGGCGGATAACGGTCAGATCATTCAGCACAAAGCCGGGTTTCGCGCCGGTCGCAGACAGCGCTTCAGCGGCAATCTCCGGCCAGGCCGCACCGGGCAGAACCGACGTTCCGTCCTTCAGCCGGTGATCGTCCATCACCCATTGGCTCGCCGAAAGCGTGGCGGCAAAGCGGTGGCCGTCAGCAGTACTGGACATGCGTTCGAGGATCAGATTGCCGGGCAGCGGGGCGGCGGTGTCCAGCCCTTGACGGCGCGCATCAGCATCGGCGGCCATGCCGATGCCGGACCAGATGCCCCAGTTGATCGCGGTGACCTTGGTCTTGCCGCCCAAGCGCGCGCGGGCGAAGGCGTTGAGATATTCGTTGGCGGCGACGTAGTCGGCCTGCCCGGCGGGCGCAATTGCCGTGGAGGTGGAGGAGAAAAGCACCAGATGTTCGATGCTGCCGTCTGGCAACAGCGTATCAAGCAGCTTGGTGCCATGCACCTTTGGCGACAGAACCGCCTCGGCGGCACCGGGATCTTTGCCCAGCAGCGGGGCATCATCGACCGTGCCAGCGGCGTGAATGACGCCGTGGATCGGGCCAAGTTCGCTGCGGACACGGGCGAGGGCTGCACGCATGTCTTCGGGATTGCAGACATCTGCGGCAAGCGGCAGGACGGTGCCAAGGCGGTCAAGGCGCGACAGGACACCGGCCCGCACAGACCCGGGCGCGGGAAGGCTGCGGCCGATCAGGGCGACCTTTGCGCCGGTCTGACGCAGCAGCCGTTCGGCCACCGTCATGCCGATGCCGCCAAAGCCGCCGGTCAGCACCCAGACAGCACCCTGCGGCAGGCTAACCGGTTCCGGCAAAGGTGCGGGCGCGAGGCGGGTTTCATAGCGCCGGGTGCCGCGCAGGGCGGCCACGGTATTGCCGGGGGCAGACAGCAGTTCTTCCAGTACCAGCATCACCGTATCGGCGGGGATCGCGGCGCGGCGGCCTTCGGGCAGGGCCAAGTCGAGGGTGGAGGCGGTCAGTCCCGGAAACTCGCGTGGCATCACCCGCACCGGACCAGCGACGGCGGCCTTTTCGGGACAGGTCAGGGCCTCGGTGCGGACCTGTGCCGCGCCAGTGCTGAGCACGGTCAGGTGCGGAAGCGGTTTCAGCCCGGATTCGCCCAGCGCCTGACCGAGGAAGAACACGCTCCAGAACCCCTGTTCGAGGTTGCGGTGAAAAAAGCTGGAACCGGGGCGGAAGCTTTCGGTCGCCGTGACCAGCCAGAAATGCGCGATCCGGGCGGGGGCGAGGCTCCGCTGCACAAGATCGGCGATCAGCGCATCATATCCCTCACGCCCGCGTTCCGGGGCGATGGTGTAGGATTCCTCGCCGATCCGGGCGAAGGCATCACCGGCGTGAACGGTGATGACCTTGTGGCCACCGTCGCGCAGACGCTGCACCACTGCGCGGGCGAGGCCCGCCTCATCAGCAAAGACAAGCCAGGTCAGGGGCGCGCCAAGATCAGCCTCGACATCGACAAGGCAATCGGCAGGGGCTGCGCGCCAGGCGAGGCGATAGCCGAAATCGGTGACGGCTTCGTGGCGGGCGGGAAGCAGGTCTTCCTCGACAGTGATCGCGGGTTTGCCGGGGTCGATGAAATAGCGCGAGCGTTGGAAGGGATAGGTCGGCAACGGCACACGGCGGCGTGGGGCGTCGCCCCAGATCTGCGTCCAGTCGGGGTTCGCGCCGCAAGCCCAGAGCCGGCCAAGGGTGGCGATGAAATGGCGGTCGTCGGTGACGGTATCGTCGGGGTGGCGCAGGCTGGCGGGCACCGGCTGGCCACCCATTGCACCGTTGGCCTGGGCAAGTGTGGCCAGCGCGCGGCCGGGGCCAACCTCAACATACACCCGGTCAGGGTTCTGACGCAGGGTGGCCATGCTGTCGGCAAAGCGGACCGTACCGCGCAGGTGGGCGACCCAGTAATCCGGGCTGGTCGCCTCAGCGTCAGTCAGGATCTGGCCACTGCGGTTGGAGATGATCGGAATTTGCGGCGGTGACAGGCGCATCGTTGCAAGATGGGCGCGGAAGCGGGCGAGGATCGGTTCCAGCATTCGGGAATGGGCGGCGATGTCGATGGCGATGCGGTTGGTCTCGATTCCGTCGGCGCGCAGGCGGTCTGCGAGGGCGAGGAGGCCCGCGTCGGGGCCGGAGACGACGGTGAGTTCGGGGGCGTTGACCGACGCGATATCGAGATCACCAAGGTGAGGGGCAAGCGCCGCCTCAGACAGGGGCACCGACAGCATGCCGCCTGCGGGAACCGTGTCGAACAACGTGCCGCGCAGGTGGACGAGGCCGACCGTTTCCTCAAGGCTCATCACACCGGCAACGCAGGCGGCGGCGTTCTGGCCCATGCTGTGGCCGATCAGCACCGAGGGTGTGACCCCCCAGCTTTCCCACAGCCGTGCCAGTGCGATCTCGACGATCAGGATCAGCGGCAGCTGCAACGACGGGCGGCGCAGGCGTTCGGCGGCGTCGGCCTCGTGCCCCGGTTCGGGCAGCCAGAGCGGGCGGATGTCGGTGTCGGTCAGGGCATCCAGAGCGGCAAGCCCCCGGTCCATCCATTCGGCGAACACGGGTTCGGTTTCATACAGATCGCGCGCCATGTTGGGGTACTGCGCGCCGCCGCCTGGGAACATGAACACAACTTCGGGCGCGTCGCCCACCCGGCGCTGGGTAAAGACGCGGCGGGGATCGCCGGCTTCGAGAAGCTTTGCCGCCTCTTCATGGCTGGCGGCGACCAGTACGCGGCGGTGTTCAAAGGCGCGGCGGCCCTGTTTCAGGGTATAGGCCACGTCGGCCAGCGGCTGTTCGGGATGCGCGCGCAAGTGTGCTGCAAGGCGCGACGATGCCTCGCCCAATGCGGAGGCGCTGCGGGCGGACAGGGTGAGAAGCTGGAAGGGCCAGTCGGACCCGGCCGAGGCTGCGGGTTCGGACGCCTCTTGCAGCACGACATGCGCATTGGTGCCGCCAACGCCAAGCGAGTTCACCCCGGCGCGGCGCGGCCCCATCCGGCGCGGCCAGTCGGTCAGCCGGTCATTCACCCGAAACGGGCTGCCGTCAAAATCGATGGCAGGGTTCGGCGCCTCGAAATTCAGGCTGGGGGGCATCTGGCGGTGATGCAGCCCGAGCGTGGCCTTGATCAGGCTGGCCACCCCGGCAGCGGTATCAAGATGGCCGATGTTGGTCTTGACGCTGCCGATGCGGGCAAAGCCGCGGTCTGGCGTGGTGCGGCGGAACGCTTCGGTCAGGGCTGCGACCTCGATCGGGTCGCCAAGATAGGTGCCGGTGCCGTGGCATTCGACATAGTCGACGGTGTTTGCCGGAACCCCGGCCACCGCCAGCGCCGTGGCGATGCAGGCAGCCTGGCCTTCGACCGAAGGCGCGAGGTAGCCCGCCTTGGCGGCACCGTCGTTGTTCACCGCACTGCCCTTGATCACGGCCCAGACATGGTCGCCATCGGCCAACGCATCTTCAAGCCGGCGCAGCACCACGACGCCCGCGCCGGAGCCGAAAACCGTGCCCTGGGCGCGATGATCGAAGGCATGACAAACGCCGTCTGGCGACAGCACCTCGCCCTCTTTGTAGATGTAGCCACGGCCCTGCGGCAGTTCAATCGTGACGCCACCCGCCAGCGCCATGTCACATTCGCCGTTCAACAGCGCCTGCGCCGCATAGTGCACTGCAACCAGCGAGGTGGAGCAGGCGGTTTGCAGCGACAGGCTTGGCCCCTTGAGATCAAGAATGTGGCTGACGCGGGTAGACAGGAAGTCCTTGTCGTTGCCGGTGTGGCGCAACAGGAACATGCCGGTGTTGTCGACAAGTGCCGGATTGGAACAGAGGTTGAAATAGAAATAGCTGCCCATGCCGCAGCCCGCGAAGACGCCCACCGCGCCGTTGAAGGTTTCGGGTGGATGACCGGCATTTTCGAGCGCTTCCCACGCAACCTCAAGGAATTGGCGGTGCTGGGGATCTAGGATAGATGCTTCCTTGGGCGAAAAGCCGAAGAACTCGGCGTCGAACCGATCAAAGCCATCCAGCGGTGCGGCATGGGGCACGTAGGCCGGGTTACGCAGCATTGCCTGGCTTTCGCCGGAGGCCTGCAGTTCCTCTGGCGTCAGCTGGCGTACTGCCGACCGACCCTCGCGGAGGTTATCCCAATAGGCCGCGATATCCGGCGCGCCCGGCAGATGTGCAGCCATCCCGACAATAGCGATATCGCCCGGATCGGGTTTGCTGGCCTCGTCTATCCTGGAACCGGAATCGTTCATCATTTCCACACTTCCCCGCCAGACTCGTTAATGACCAAATACGAAGCATTACGGTCCAGAAGTATACGGCTTGCACCCTGGGATCGACGAACCGCCGCACCCAATTTCTTTCTGCACCAGATCCGTACCTTCGCGACTTCGCTACGGAGAATGGCGGACAGATGGTCAAGTACGGCAGTGTTGTAAAATCGGAAGCCCATGAACGATTCGCACGCTGGAAACATGATGATTCTACTATATCACTGTAAGGCAAAACGCACGAACACGCGGGTGCGGCGCGAGATTTTCAGAGAGACTTGTAAAGTGGGCAGTTCGGAGAGTGGCATTGTTGAC
Source organism: Tabrizicola sp. (assembly GCF_031377265.1). GTDB lineage: Bacteria > Pseudomonadota > Alphaproteobacteria > Rhodobacterales > Rhodobacteraceae > JAUYQR01. The sequence continues at coordinate 8,068 of NZ_JANMET010000109.1, forward strand.
AGTCAGGAACCAGTGGACGGTCTTTCATCGCCTTGCAGCAACGGTTTGGCTACACAGTCAAGAAAGGTCGCCGCTGATGCCGCGACCTATCCGAAGGTGAGACGATGAGAACGGAAAGATCGAGACGCGCGGTTCCTCCGCCGAACCACGTGGTCAGTTCAGACGAGAGCACAAACCGCGCGCAGGTTCAGCAGAATGATCATCAGGCGCAGGGGGTGCTGCCTTTGGCGTTGCCATCAACCACGGGGCAGGTACTGCCCCGTATTCAGATTTCGGATGTCCGTATCTCACCCAGTTCGCCCGACATCTATACCGAGCATTTCGGCCTGACGAGGCGGCCGTTCGCATTGGCGCCCGACCCGGAATTCCTGTTCTGGCCGCCCGCCCACAAGCGCGCCTACACGATGCTTGAATATGGCGTGATGACCCATTCGCCGATCACGGTGATCACCGGCGAAGTGGGGGCCGGCAAGACGACACTGCTGCTGCATCTGCTTCGGTCTTTGGGGCCTGAGGTGAGTGTCGGGCTGATTTCGAACCCGAACGGATCGCGTGCCGAACTGTTGCGCTGGGTGTTGATGGCGCTGGATCAGCCTGCCGTGCCTGACGAAACCTATGTTGATCTGTTTTCGCGGTTCCAGACCTACCTGATCAACGAATACGCCGCCGGACGGCGCGTAGTACTGATTTTCGACGAAGCGCAGAACCTTGCCCGTGAGGCACTGGAAGAACTGCGGATGTTCACCAACATCAACTCCGGGCAGGACGAATTGCTGCAGCTTGTGCTGGTCGGGCAGCCGGAACTGCGCAGCGTGATTTCCCGCCCCGACATGCGCCAGTTTGCCCAACGCGTGTCGGCAAGCTTTCATCTGACGGAAATGGACCTTCGCACGGTACGCGCATACATCCCACATCGCTTGAAGGTGGCCGGGCGCGAGCAGCGGGTGTTCAGCGCCGCGGCGGTCAATCTGATCTACAAGGTGACGGGCGGGGTGCCGCGGCTGGTGAATCAGCTTTGTGACTTATCCATGGTCTACGCGTATACCCGGGGCAAGCAGATCGTCAGTGAACGGACGGTCCATCAGGTTCTGGACGATGGCGTGCTTTTCGCGATAAATTCAACGCGTGTTCAGGATGACAAGTAAATATGACGATTGATCTGCGATTCTATTTCGCGCTGCTGGTCCGGCGACTGCCGTTTATCCTGATCATCCTGGCGGTCTGCACGGCCATTGGCGTGACGATTGCGTACACCCTGCCGCCTGTCTACCGCGCCGAGGCGAAGCTTTTGTTCGAAAGCGGGCAGATTCCCGATGAACTTGCCGCTTCGACCGTGACGTCGACTGCCGATGAGAACCTACTGGCAATCCAACAGCGGCTGCTTACCCGCGCGAACCTGCTTGAACTTTCCGACCAGTTCGGGATTTACGCCGCCACGCCCGAAATCTCGGAAGACGGAATCGTGGAAGAGATGCGGTATCGCATCTCGATCTACATGCCGCCGCTGTTGGGCAATACCGGCGTGGTAACGGTGTCTTTCGGCGCGTCAGAGCCGGAGATGTCGGCAGGGGTGACCAACGCGCTGGTGGCGCAAATTCTGGAACAGAATGCCGAAATCAGAACCGCGGCTTCGGGCAGCACGCTCGACTTTTTCGAACAGGAAGTGCGCCGACTGACCGAAGAAATGTCGCAGCAGAATGGCAAGATACTGGAGTTTGAAGAGGCCAATCGCGACGCCCTGCCCGAAAGCCTGGCGTACCGCCGGACGCGCCAAGCAGCCCAGACGGAGCGTTTGCTGCAGGTTGACCGCGAGCTGGCGAGCCTGCGTGACCGGCGCAAGCTGCTGACTGACCTTTATGACCGGACGGGGCGGCTGGCGTCTTCGGTTGGCGAAATGACCCCCGAACAGGCCCAGTTGGAAGACCTGCGGCAGGAACTTGCTTCGGCGTTGGTCCTGTATTCGGCGCAAAACCCGCGGGTGCGCGCCTTGCAGACCCAGGTTGCCGCGCTGGAGGAAGCGGTGAAGGAGCAGCTTGGCGTTTCAGGCGAAGGGACGCTGACGTCTTTCGAACTGCAGATGACTGATATCGACGGCCAGATCAGTTTTCTGGCCGAGCAAAAGTTGCAGATCGAGGCCGAGCTTGAGGCATTGCAGGCGTCGATAGAGGCGACGGCTGCGAATTCGATCAGCCTGAGCGCGTTGCAAAGCGACTACGCCAACCTGCGGGTACAGTATGATCAGGCGGTGGCAAGTCTGGCCGATGCGCGGATGGGCGACCGGATCGAAGAGACCGACCGCGGCCAAAGGATCACGGTGATCGAGCCAGCGATCGCGCCGGCCTTCCGTTCCGAGCCCAACCGCAAGCTGGTGGCCGCGACGGGCGCGGGAGCGGGGGTGCTGCTTTCTGCGGCGATGGTGCTGTTGCTCGAGCTTCTGAACCGGACGATCCGACGGCCTGCCGAACTGGTGAGGGCGCTTGGCATCACGCCTTTCGGAACAGTGCCATATATGGAATCAAAGGAAGAAATCCGGCATCGCAAGGTGGTAATGATCAGCACCATCGCCGGAGTGGTGATTGGGGTACCGCTTTTGCTGCTGGCGGTTCATGTGTTCTTGATGCCTTTGGGAACCATCATCGCGGTAATCGCTGAAAAAGTAGGCCTCGGCGACTGGGTCAAGATCAACATGCCAAGCATCTCGGGATAGATACCCCATGGAACGCCTGCAATCCGCCATCGCAAAGGCCCGCGCTTCCCGGCAGACATCGCCGGAGGCGCCGCCGAAAGCCGTAACCAAACCGCGTGAGCCGGTCGCTGATGCGTGGGGCGGGCTTGGCGCGCTGCATCTGGACACAGAGCGCCTGGACGAGAACCGGATCGTGGCACTTCGGTCCGGCCCAGAGGCTGCGATCTTTGACATGATGCGGACCAATCTGCTGCACCAGCTGCGCGAAAAGAAATGGACCCGGGTCGCGATCACGTCGCCAGGCAGCGCGTGTGGCAAGACGACCATCAGCCTGAACCTGGCGTTCAGTCTGGCGCGGCAGACCGACCTGAAGGTGATCGTTCTGGAGATGGACCTGCGCCGCCCCGCGATTCAACGCGCGCTGAGCCTGGACCGCACCTTCAACTTTGCCGGGGTCCTGAACGGCAGCGAAAGGGTGCAGGATCAGTTGCTGCGCTGGGGGGCAAACCTTGCCTTTGGCCTGAATTCGTTTCCGGTTCCGAACCCGGCAGAGCTTTTGTCGTCGGACAGCGCCGCTGACGCCATCGAAGCGCTGGAAGCCCAGTTCAAGCCTGACGTGATTCTGTTCGATATGCCCCCCATGCTGGTCCGGGACGACACGGCCGCCTTTCTTGATCAGGTGGACTGCGCCTTGATGGTTGCTGCGGCCGAGGAAAGCTCGGTAAGCGACATTGACCTGTGCGGTAAGGAACTTGCCGCCCATACCAACGTGCTGGGTGTGGTCCTGAACAAGTGCCGTTTGATGGGGCGCGAAAACAGCGATCGTTACGGTGCCTACTACTGACGGCGAGCGCGGGTAGCGGCGACTGCGGCGGGTTACGTGGTCAGGCGGCCGGGTCTGTGCGTTTGGTGCGGATCTGACGCAAGGCATGTGCAGTCAGATCCCGCAGGAACCGGGGCGGATCAGCGCCGAGGCGCGGCTGGATCAACCGCCGGGTCCGCAAGATCAAGCCGCCTGAGATATGCGCAAGCGTGGCCACCACCGCATGACCCCGCCCACCTGACTTGACGAGATAGCGCCAGCGACTGTCGAACCAGTAGCCGGGCACCCGGCCCCAAGCCTTCATTCCGGTTGAAACGGAACCAATGTGTTCGACCCGGCTTTCGCGCACGAAATGCGTCTGCCAGCCCGCATCACGGGCGCGGCGGCAAAGGTCGGTTTCTTCGAAATACAGGAAGAAACCCTCATCAAACAGGCCGATTTCGTCCACCACCTCATGGCGGATCATCAGGCTTGCACCGGCAAGCCAATCAACCTGACCGCTGACCGCTGGCACACCAAGCGGCACGGCGCGGTGCGCGAGCAGCCGCGATATCGGGCCAGTACGCGCAGCGCCTTCAAACTCTGAAGCAACCGACGGGAAGCGGAAGCAGGTGACGTGATCTTCGCCGTCAGACCCCTGGATGTAGCTGCCGGCAAGGCCCGCAGCGGGATGGGCCTGAAGGTAGGCGAGCAAAACCGCGATTGCATCGGGCGCGGGAAAGGCATCCGAATTCAGGATGTAAACGAAGTCCGGGAGGCTGCCATCGGGCAGCCCCAGACGGATGCCGACATTGTTGCCGGCGCCAAAGCCACCGTTGTGGCCCGACTGCACGACACGAACCCGTTCGCGGCCACGGGTTGCTGCAAGTATGCTTTCAAACGAACCATCGCCGGAATCATTGTCGACAACAGTGATCGCGCCCCTGATCCCCAACATGGCGCGTTCTGCGGCCGCAACGGCGCGCAGGGTCATTTCGGCGGTGCGCCAGTTGAGCACGACCGTCAAGACCGTAGGATGTTCCGAACCTGCCGTCACTGCATCACCCATCTACGTGCCTCCGGCAATCTGCCGCCTGCATTCTAAAGATCGCGCCATCGTGTGCGGGCGCTCGCGCTTGTGTGAAAAAGGTAGTGTCTGCACGAAGATAGACTATTCTTATGGGCCTGCAATCCTGCGGCTGGGCCACCTGGCGACCACTAGTTCCGTGGTGGTTCGCTACGTTTGCCTTGCCGCTGCGACAGGGCCGCCACGGTCAGGCCCGGAAGGAAGAGCGCGCAATCGAGATAGCGGCGCGCCAGACGCCTTGGGTTGGTCAGCATTCGCCACAGCCATTCCATCGCCACGCGCCGCACCCAAAACGGCGCGCGGGTCTGGTGGCCGGCGATGAAGTCCAGCCCCGCACCAATCGACAAGAAACCGATGCCCGGATGGCGGGCATAACCACGGGCGGCAAGAACTTCCTGCTTTGGCGCGCCCAGCGCCAGCAGGCAGATCCGCGCACCTGACGCCGCGACCCTATCCAGCAATGCGTCAGCCTCGGCCCCTTCTGGATCAAAGCCAAAGGGGGGCGCAAGGCAGGCCTGGACCGTTAGCCCCGGATGATCGGCTTCAAGGCGGGTCTTGGCGGCACGCAAGACAGGTTCGGTCGAGCCGAGAAAGGCCAGCGCCACGCCCTTTTGCGCCGCAAGGGCTGCCAGCGGTGCAATAAGCTCCGATCCAGGCACCAGCCGAACGTCCCGCCGCCCGGCCAGATGGCACAGCCATACTACCGGATTGCCGTCAGCCACGACATGGCTTTGGTCGGCGTAGGCGCGTGCGAAGGTCGGGTCGCGGCGCAGTTTGACGACATGATCAAGGTTCAGGGTTGCAATCGCAAAGCCCTGCCCATGGTCAAGCCGCGCGCCGATGTCGGCCAGAAGTGCTGCCTCATCCGGCGTGTTGACCAGCGCCAAGGCGCTTGCGCGATGGTCTGCGTTGGTTTGCCGGGGGTCATTGTCGGCCAAACTCTTCTCCATCCTGCCGGTGCCGCGCCCATGATGCTGGCGATTGTTCATCTGACGTCAAGCCGATAGCCTTTGCGTCAGGTTGATGATATCGATTTTTCGCATCTATTGCGCCGGGGTCATGTGAAAACGTGTCGAACCATCTGCTTCCCGTCTCTGGCGCCAAGCGCTTTGTGTCAATTGTGGTGCCAACTTTTCGGCGTGAAGGGTATCTTGGCCCGTTGTTCGACGCGCTGAAGCAGCAGATTGACCAACAAAGTGATCGGGTCGAGGTTGTTCTGATCGACAATTCGCCGGAGGGATCGGCAGCGCAGGCTGCAGCAGGTGCACCGGAGTTCGTGCGTTATGTTCACGAACCGAAGGCCGGTGTCGCCCATGCAAGGAACCGAGGCGTGGCCGAAGCGCGCGGGACGTATGTGATCTTTCTTGATGATGATGAATTGCCCGCGCGGGGCTGGCTTACGGCGTTCGCTGCAGCTGCCGATAGCGGCGTTGCCGTTGCCTTTGGCGCGATCGACCCTGCCTTTGAGGAGGAGCCGGCGGCCAACCTTCGCCAGCCGCTGGACCGCGTGTTCAGCCGCCGTTTGCCGGCAGCCGCCGGCGCGGATGTCAGCGCGCTGCGCGCTTATGTCGGGTCTGGAAACTCGATGTTTCGCCGCGATGTGCTGGCCCGGGTGACGCCACCTTTCGACCCGACCTTCAATGCTGGTGGCGAGGATGTGTGGCTGTTTCGGCATCTGGTTGACGATCATGGCATTGCGCTGATCTGGTGCCCCGATGCATTGGTCCATGAACTGGTTCCCGCACGGCGCGCAACCATCGGGTTTCTGCGCAGTCGCCGGTTCAGTGACGGGCAACTTCGCTGTGTGGTGGAAAGTGGCGCGGGCGGCCTGCGCGGTGCGGCGCGGGTGGCATTCTGGATGGCTGCGGGCGCGGCGCAACTGGTGCTGCACGGCATAGCGGCGCTTGCACTGCGCCCGTTTTCGGCAGCATTGTCGACCCGGTTTCAGCTCGATGCGGTCGGCGGGGCTGGAAAGCTGCTTTGGTGGCGCCGCAAGTTGGCGCGGTAACACGGGCGAGGGAATGACATGAACGAGGCAGCGGCAGCAAAGCGCGGGCTGATCGCGTATCTGACCGGCGATTACCCGAAAATCTCGCACACGTTCATTCTGCGCGAAATCGAAGCGTTGCGGGCGGAGGGTTTGGAGGTGCTGACCTGCTCGATCCGCAAGCCCGACGCTTTGGAGTTTCGTGGCGAGGAGGAGATGCGCGCGCGCGCGGAGACCGTCTATGTGCTGGCTGCGGCGCGAAATCCGCTGCGCGTGGTCGTTGCCCATGCCCAGGCGATTGCACGCGGGCCGGGGGTTTGGT
>NZ_JANMET010000169.1:0-25171 GCF_031377265.1 Tabrizicola sp.
TGCCGTCAGCTTCCAGTTCGCGCAGATGCTGGGTCAGCATGCGCTGTGAGATGGCCGGCATCATCCTGCGCAATTCGTTCAGCCGCCTTGACCCGCCGCGCAGATGGTACAGGATCAATAGCTTCCAGCACCCACCGATCACCTGCAAGGTTCGTTCCACCGGGCATGCCCCGGGGGTTAGACCCATCACAGTATCCATTTCGATCCAACCTCTAAAAAACTGCGCACTTACGGCATTGCGTTCACGGTGCCATATCGACGGGACCGATGCAAATGAGCGGCCTAGTTCATCCCTCGCGTCGCTCTTGCCGGCCTTGCCGACGCTCGGCAAACTGCCATCGCCTGCGCGGTTTCCGCCGTCGGATGGACGGTTGCCGGCACCAGTAGCACCACGCAGGATGCCCACCGCGCCTACATTGTATCAGGCGACGGGCTGGGGTGTGCCTTCGAGGGTGCCTTTGCCGTCGTCTTTACCCTGCCACGAAATCATATCCTGGACCGGACGCTGCGGATGGCCGGCACTATCGCCTCGGCAGATGTGGTCGGCAAGTCGATCCGTCTGAGCGGTGCCAAAGCACTCGCGGGGTCACAAATGGCGGCACTGCTGGTGGCGCACCTGAAGCGGCCGGTGTCCGGATTGCCGGGCTTTGCGCCCATCTGGCTGATCATCCCGAAGCGATGCGCGATGGCGCGGCCGGGGTGGCCGGTTTGGGCGTGACCCCGGAAAGCTTTCCTACCTTCATCGCCCGGCACGGCAAGCCGCCGCCCGGTTGATACAACGGGGGCCGATGCGGCGCTTGTCGCGGCCCCCCCCATCCGCTAAGGCAGGCCCGACTGTTTCGAAAGGCATCGCCATGGCCAAGGATAAACCCGCCCGCCGCCCGCAAGCCGAGACGCCGAAAGGCTTTCGTGACTATTTCGGCGCCGAGGTGACCGAGCGAAAGGCCATGCTGGACGCGATTGCCGAGGTGTATCACCGCTATGGCTTTGACCCGCTGGAAACCTCGGCGGTGGAGACGGTTGAGGCGCTGGGCAAGTTCCTGCCCGACGTGGACCGCCCGAACGAAGGTGTGTTCGCCTGGCAGGAAGCCGGAGCGGAAGGTGGGGACGCCGATTGGCTGGCCCTGCGCTATGACCTGACCGCGCCCCTCGCCCGCGTGGCCGCGCAATATCGCAACGACCTGCCGTCCCCCTACCGCCGCTACGCGATGGGCCCGGTCTGGCGCAACGAAAAGCCGGGACCGGGGCGGTTCCGGCAGTTCTACCAGTGCGATGCGGATACGGTAGGATCAGGGTCGGTCGCGGCGGACGCCGAGATTTGCGCGATGCTCGCCGATGCGCTGGAAGCCGTGGGGATCAAGCGCGGCGACTATGTGGTGAAGGTCAACAACCGCAAGGTCCTGAACGGCGTGATGGAGGTCGCGGGCCTTGCCGGTGACGACAAGGAGACCGAGCGGGGGATTGTGCTCCGCGCTATCGACAAGATCGACCGTCTTGGGCCTGAGGGGGTGCGGGCGCTGCTGGGCGAGGGGCGTAAGGACGAGAGCGGGGATTTCACGAAGGGGGCAAGGTTGGGTGAACGCCAAACCGATACAGTCCTAAACTTTGTTTCCGCCCGCGCTTATGCTGTTGACTACGTTCATTCGTCCGCCGCGGGAAAGCCCGGTCCCGGATCGTTTGAGGCTGCTCGCGATGCTCATATGTTTGGCTTTGATCCAAGCTCTCTTCTCGACGGGTCGGAAGAAGCTGCGAGTCTTGCAAATCGCGAAACCCTAACAAGGCTGCGGAACATTGTTGGCCCGTCCGCAATTGGACAAGAAGGTGTGGAAGAGTTGCAAGCAATTTCCGCCCTCCTCGCTGCCCAAGGCTATGGCCCTGACCGCATCGTCATCGACCCGGGCGTTGTCCGTGGCCTCGGCTACTATACCGGCCCGGTCTATGAGGCGGAACTGACCTTCCAGATCACCGACGAAAAGGGCCGTCCGCGCAATTTTGGCTCGGTGGCCGGTGGCGGGCGGTATGACGGCCTAGTGAAGCGTTTCACCGGGCAGGATGTGCCGGCGACGGGGGTTTCCATCGGGGTGGACCGTTTGCTCGCGGCGTTGCGGGCCAAGGGGCGCAGCACGGGCGATACGGCGGGGCCGGTCGTGGTGACAGTGATGGATCGCGACCGGATGGCGGATTACATGGCGATGGTTGGTGACCTGCGGCAGGCGGGCATCCGGGCGGAGGTTTATCTGGGTAACCCGAAGAACTTCGGCAACCAGTTGAAATATGCCGACAAACGCGGCTCACCCGTCGCGGTCATCCAGGGCGGCAACGAGGCGGCTGCGGGGACGGTGATCCTGAAGGACCTGATCCTCGGTGCCAAGATCGCCGAAAGCGCCACGCTGGAGGAATGGAAAGATCGCCCCGCGCAGATGGAGGTGCCGCGTGCCGATCTGGTGGCAGCAGTTCGAAAGATGCTGGGGCAATGACCCCCAAAGCCGCCATCCGGGCCGAAGCTGAGCGGTTGCACGCTGCCTTCGTCGCGGCTGGCGCGGTGCCGGTTGAAGCAGATGTCCTTCTGCCCGCCGAAACGCTGCTGGACCTTTACGGCGAGGACATCCGCGCGCGGGCCTACACCACGCATGACCCGCTGCGCGGCGAGATGATGTTGCGCCCGGATTTTACCGTGCCGGTGGTGCAGGCGCATATGTCCCACGGCGCCGATCCGGCGCGGTACTGCTATCTGGGCGAGGTGTTCCGCAAGCAGGATCGGGTCTCAACGCGCGCGTCGGAATACCTGCAGGTCGGGTTCGAGGTGTTCGACCGGTCCGCACCAGAGGCTGCGGATGCAGAAGTGTTCGCCCTGTTTCAAGGCATGCTTGCCGATCTGAACCTGCGCCCCGCGACCGGGGATATCGGCATTCTGATGGCCGCCGTGCGCGGCCTTGACACCACGCCGCGCCGCCGGGCGGCACTTCTGCGCCACATCTGGCGACCGAAACGGTTCCGCGCGCTGCTGGACCGGTTCGCCGGTCGGGCGCCGGTGCCTGTTGCCCGGGCGCGTTTGCTGGAACGGCTGGCCAAGGGCAGCCCCGACGCGTTGATTGCAGAGGCTGGCAGTTTTGTCGGCCTGCGCTCGGGCGACGAAATTGCAGCGCGCGCCGGGGCGTTGCTGGCGGATGCGGAGGCCAAGCCGATCTCGGCCCTGGAGGCGGCGCTGCTGTACGATCTGCTGACGCTGGAAGCGCCAGCTGTGGCAGCACTGGCGCATCTGCGGGGGATCGCGCCGATGCTGCCTGCCATTGCCCCGGCAGTGGAACGGTTTGCCGGGCGGCTGGATGCGCTGTCGGCGCGCGGGGTGGATGTCAGCGTGCTGCCGTTTGAGGCGAGCCATGGGCGCACCAGCCTTGAATACTACGATGGCTTTGTCTTCAGTTTCCATGCCGCTGATCCGGCCTTGCCCCCGATTGCCAGTGGCGGGCGCTATGATGCCCTGACGGCGGTGCTGGGGCAGGGCGAGTCGATCCCGGCGGTGGGCGGGGTTATCCGGCCGGGGCTGGTGGCGCGGCTGAGGGGGCACGTATGAACGGCTCTGGCATGATCAAGATCGGGGTGCCTTCGAAGGGGCGGCTGATGGAGCAGACCTTCGCGTGGTTCGGCGCGCGCGGGCTGGCCATGCGGCGCAGTGGGGCGGAGCGGGAGTATTCTGGCGCGGTCGAGGGGATGGAGGGGGTGGAGCTGGTTCTGCTGGCCGCATCCGAGGTGCCGCGCGAACTGGAGGCGGGGCGGATCGATCTGGGGGTCACCGGGACGGACCTTGTGCGCGAGGAGCTGGCGGACTGGACCGGGGTGGTGGCTGAGGTGGCGCGGCTTGGGTTCGGACAGGCGGATCTGATCCTCGCGGTGCCTGCGGTCTGGGTGGACGTGGACACGCTGGATGATCTGGATGCGGCGGCGGCGTTTCGGGCGGCGCATGGGTTCCGGCTGAGGATCGCCACCAAATATCACCGGCTGGTGCGGGAGTTCCTGACGGAAAACGGGGTGGCCGATTATCAGCTGGTCGACAGTCTGGGGGCGACGGAGGGGACCGTGAAGAACCTGACCGCCGAGGCGATCGCGGACATCACCTCATCGGGGGAGACGCTGCGGGCGAACCATCTGAAGGTCTTGTCGGATGGGGTGATCCTGCGGTCCGAGGCGGTGCTGTTTCGGGCCAGAGCGGCGCGGGTTGATCTGGGGCCGTTGCTGGGGCGGCTGGGGCTGTAGGGGGTTGTCCACGCGTGGACAAGGTTTCACCTACAGCAAAATCAATGACTTAGAAATCAAGATTCATCAAGTGTTAAGCTTTGGCGCGGCTGACCATGGCCACGCCGAGGCCTGCGAGGGCCAGACCGGCCCAGCCCAAGGGCGGCATCGCCTCGCCCAAAAGCGGCCAGGCGAACAGGGCCGAGAGCGCGGGGACGAGGTAGAACAGCGCCGAGACCCGCGCCACCGCCCCGGCGCGGATCATTGCCAACAGGAGCGTCATCGCCAGCAGCGAATTGCCGATCACGAGGTAGGCGAGGACGGCGACAAATTCAGCGTTCCACGCGACGGACATGTCTTCGGTTGCCCAAGCCACGGGCAGGGTGAATGCGGCGCCAACGGCGTATTGGATCAGGTTCGAGGTGACCGGATGATGCGTCACGCCGAAACGTTTTTCCCATAAGGTGCCAGCGCTGATGCCGAGAAGGGCCAGCACAGTGCAGACGATGCCGAACGCATTCTCGGCGGCAATGGTGGAGCGCCCGAAGACCACCAGCGCCGCGCCCGCAAGGCCAAGGGCAAGGCCGACCCAGCCCTTGGCCGAGACCCGTTCGCCAACAAGGGCAGGGGCGGCCAGCGCCACAAGAATGGGTTGCAGACAGACGATGATCGCCACCCCGCCCGCCGAGACGCCGGATTTGAAGGCCACATAGCACAGGCCGAAATAGACCACCTGGATGAGAAAGCCGGTGATCGCAACATCGGCCCAGGCGCGGGGTGTTTTCGGCATCGGCGGTCGCAGGATCAGCGCCAGAGGAATGAGCAGGACCAGCACACAACTGTAGCGCAGGGCGAGCAGGGTCAGCGGTTGGGCATGTTCCAGCCCCAGTTTGGCGATGGCAAAGCCTGCCGACCAGAGGATCAGAAAAATGACCGGAGCGGCGAGGATCAATGGACGCGGAAGCATGTGGCAGTCATCGCGCGGCGCGGTGGGAATGGAAAGAGTGGTTGATTTTCTTGCTGGGCTCCTATGTCTGGAGGATAGTCAAAAAATGGAGATGGCTGATGATGACTCGTCTTGTTCTTGCTGCAGTATTTGTGACGGCGGCGCTTCCGGTGCTGGCTGATACGATGGCCACCGGTGCCGAGATCATTGCTGCGATCAGTGGAAACACGGTGCAGGGAGGCATGAGCGCTTCGGGGGCGTATATCGAGTTCTATGCCAAGGACGGCAGCATCAAGGCCGCCGATTACAGCGGCGAGTGGTCGGTCAAGGGTGATACCATGTGCTTTATCTATGAAGGCGAGAGCGAAGTTGACTGCTGGAATGCACGGATCAAGGGCACAGCGATAACCTGGGTGCAGGACGGCGTTGACGGCGGCAGCGGAACGATCCAGCCGGGAAATCCGAACGGTTATTGAGCACCATGATCTGAATTCGGTCTGCGTGTTGGAACCGGGCGCGGGGGTTTCACCCCCCCGCGCCGCCTTGGCAGAGGCCAAGCCGGCTTCCCCCTTGGGATATTTGGCGAAGAGGAAGCCAATTTTAGTCAAATTTTAGGGGTAGTCTCGCGGCTGTGGTGCGGTTCTGCGGTTTGCCTAGCGCAGCCCGATTTCGGCAAGGGCCTGGGCCAAGGCGGGTGGCAGGGCTTCTTCCCGTTCCCGGCCCTTGACCAGATCGCGGGGGCTTTCGCCGGGGTCGAGATAGCGCCAGCCCTGGAACGGGCGGCGGGCGGCGGCTTCGGTGCGGACGATCGCGGCATCGAGGATGATGGCGCAGCGGGTGATGCCATCGCTTTCGGTCACCTGTTCAAGGCCAAGGATGCGCTGGCGGCATTGGATGATGCCCTTGATCACCCAGTAGAGCGATCCGCCATCGAGAATTTCGGCCTCACGCTTGGGAAACATCCGGGTGACGTGGATGGCGCGACCGGGCGGCCAGCGGTGGCGTTGGCTGATCTGCCAGCCCTCGTGGTCTTCCACGCTGTCGGAGCCGACGCTGAGCTTGAGGATGTTGATAAATACCATGCGCGAAACATAGCTTCATCGCTGGTGAGTGCAAGTTGACCAGAGGGGGGCATGCGCGTATCTTGTGGGTTCGCCCGACTTATCCACAAGTTCAAGGACCTCGCCCCCATGTCGCGATTCTCTGCGCCCATTGCCGAAGCCATCTGGGACATGAAGTATCGCTTCAAGGCGGCCGATGGCACACCGATTGACGGGTCGGTCGAGGATACCTGGCGGCGGATCGCGCGGGCGCTGGCCGAGGTGGAGGCAGACCCCGCCAAGTGGGAGGCGGAGTTCTATGCGGCGCTGGAGGGGTTCAAGTTCCTGCCCGCCGGGCGGATTACGGCGGGGGCCGGGACGGGGCGGAGTGTCACGCTGTTCAACTGCTTTGTCATGGGGACCATTCCCGACAGCATGGGCGGCATCTTCGATGGGCTGAAAGAGGCCGCGCTGACCATGCAGCAGGGCGGCGGGATCGGCTATGATTTCAGCACCATCCGGCCGCGGGGCGCGGAGGTGAAGGGGGTGGCGGCGGATGCGAGCGGGCCGCTGTCGTTCATGGATGTGTGGGATGCGATGTGCCGCACGATCATGTCTGCGGGATCGCGCCGTGGGGCGATGATGGCGGTGCTGCGCTGCGACCATCCCGATATCGAGGCGTTCATCGAGGCGAAGAAGGACCCGGCGCGGTTGAGGATGTTCAATCTTTCCGTGCTGGTGACCGATGCGTTCATGGCGGCGGTGAAGGCTGATGGGCCGTGGGATCTGGTGTTTGACGGACGCGTTTACCGGACGGTGCAGGCGCGCGATCTGTGGAACAGGATCATGCGGTCGACCTTCGATTTCGCCGAGCCGGGGGTGATCTTCATCGACCGGATCAATGCGGCGAACAACCTGAACTATGTGGAGACGATTGCGGCGACCAATCCTTGCGGCGAGCAGCCATTGCCACCTTACGGAGCGTGCCTTCTGGGGTCGATCAATCTGGCCAAGCTGGTCTGGTATCCGTTCGAGGAGCGCGCGCATGTCTGCAGGACGTCGCTTGCGGCACTGGTGCGCACCGCCGTGCGGATGATGGACAACGTGGTGGACACCAGCCGCTTTCCGCTGCCGGAGCAGGCCGCAGAGGCGCAGGCAAAGCGGCGGATCGGGCTGGGGGTCACGGGGCTGGCCGATGCGCTGTTGATGTGCGGGCTGCGCTATGGGTCCGACGAGGCGGTGGCCGCGACGGAAGACTGGATGCACGCGATTGCGCGCGAGGCGTACCTTGCGAGTGTGGATCTGGCGAAGGAGAAGGGTGCGTTTCCGCTGTTCGAGGCGGAGGGGTTTCTGGCCAGCGGCAACATGCAGCACATGGACGAGGATGTGCGCGAGGCGGTCCAGGCGCATGGCATCAGGAATGCGCTTTTGACCTCGGTGGCGCCGACGGGGACGATTTCGCTTTATGCGGGGAATGTAAGCTCGGGGATCGAGCCGGTGTTTGCCTATGCCTATACGCGGAAGGTGCTGCAAAAGGACGGGTCGCGGACCGAGGAGGAAGTGGTCGATTACGCGGTGCGGCTGTGGCGGGAGAAGTTCGGCGATGCGCCGTTGCCCGAGCATTTCGTGAACGCCCAGACCCTGCCGCCGCTGGACCATGTGCGGATGCAGGCGGCGGCGCAGAAATGGGTGGATTCGTCGATATCGAAGACGATCAACTGTCCGGTGGACATCAGCTTCGATGATTTCAAGCAAGTCTACATGGCCGCCTGGGATCAGGGCTGCAAGGGCTGCACCACGTATCGGCCGAATGAGGTGACGGGGTCGGTGCTGACGGTGTCAGAGACATCGGACAAGGTTCCGGCCGAGGCGCCGCAGACGTCGCAGGGCGGGGAAGTGGTGTATCTGTCGGCGCCATTGGACCGGCCAGGCGCGCTGGAGGGGCAGACCTACAAGGTCAAGTGGCCCGGGTCGGAGCATGCGCTGTACATCACGATCAACGATATCGTGACAGCGGGGCATCGCCGCCCGTTCGAGGTGTTCATCAATTCCAAGAACATGGAGCATTTCGCCTGGACCGTGGCGCTGACCCGGATGATCAGTGCGGTGTTCCGGCGGGGTGGGGATATCTCGTTTGTCGTGGAGGAGCTGAAAGCGGTGTTCGACCCGCGTGGCGGCGCGTGGATGGAGGGGAAATACATCCCGTCGATCCTTGCGGCCATCGGCGGGGTGATCGAGCGGCATCTTGTCGATATCGGCTTTATTGCCGGGGAAGGGCTGGGGCTGAAGTCCGACCCGAAGGCCGAGGTGTTGCGGGTCGGAGAGGCTCCGCGCGGGAAGGCCTGCCCGGCCTGTGGGAGCTATGATCTGCTGATGGTGGAGGGGTGCCTGACCTGCGGGTCGTGCGGGCATTCGAAGTGCGGTTAGCCAGCCGGAAGCGGCCTTCCGGGCGTGGCCAAAGGCACTGAAAGCTGGCCTTGGTATAGCAGAATCGGCGGATTTCTGGCCGAGTGATTCTGCAGTGCCCGGACAAATCCCTGACTTGGGGGAAGTGCGGAATTTGGCCGAAATATTCCGGTTTCAAAGATCACACATTTATCCTATAACAATGTTACAATATGTATACAATGCATTGAATTAGATACATAAATGTGGCTTGCCTGCATCAGTTTCAGCCGTCTTGGGAACTTCTGCGGCACCCCGTTTCGGGCCAGTGCGGCCTCGGCTAAATCCCGCCGGGTGAACACACTGATCTTCCAGGGGGATACATGAAGAAGCTTTTAATCATCTCTGCCGTGATTGCAGCCGCTGCCGGCGCTGCGCAGGCAGACGTCGCATTGTCGGGCGATGCACGCATGGGCGTGACGTCAACCGACGGCGGCAAGACCTTTGCGTTCTCCAGCCGGGCGCGCGTGCGCTTTACGCTGTCGAGCGAGGCTGACAGCGGGCTTAAGTTCGGTGCGCAATTCCGTGTGGCTGACGCTTCGGCGGCCAGCAAAGGCACAAGTGGCACCGTGTTTCTTGATACACCGAAGCTTGGCAAACTGACGATGGGCGATGCCGAGGGCGCAGCGCAGGCTGCGGTCACGCAGTTTGTGGCCATTGGCTATGACGAAACCGGCAAACTGCAGGAATTTGCCTTCCTGACGGGCGGCGATACCAGCAAAGGGATCGACGTGTTGTACACCTATGCCAAGGGTCCGCTGTCGGTGAACCTGTCGATGGGTGACCCTGGCACCGCGTCGGGCAAGGACGATGCAGCCATTGGCGTATCTTACACAACCGAGTTCTGGAAGGTCGCAGGCGGCTACGAAGACAACGGCACCAACACCCAGACGGTTCTGAGCGGGTCCTACGGCAACGGTCAGTTCGAGGTGAAGGCCGCATACGGCATGCGGGATGACGATGCCGACCAGTATGTCGTCTACGGGACGTACATCTTTGGTCTGAACACGGTGACCGCGTTCCACAAGAAGGACTTTGCCGACGTCGAGACCAACGGCATTGGCATCCTGCATGATCTTGGCACCGGCCTCGCCCTGTCGGCAGGTTACGCCAAGAAGGACAACGGCAGTGATGCGCTGATCAACGTTGGGGCGACGATGTCGTTCTGAGGCGACAGCGAAAATCTGAAACCTGACCGGCTCGGGGGGAATTGCCCTCCGAGACCATCCCTCACGGGGCCAATGCGCCCCTTGTCATCATGGAGATGCCAATGTCTTTCCTTCGTGTCGCCGCGGTTGCGGCTGCGGGCTTTGCGGCCTTTACCTCTGGCGCGGTTGCCCGCGATCAGGTGCAGGTGACCGGTTCGTCCACCGTCCTGCCCTATGCCATCATCGTGGCAGAATCCTTCGGTGAGAATTTCAACTTTCCCTCGCCCGTCGTCAGCGGTGGCGGCACAGGCGTCGGCATCAAGACGTTCTGCGATGGCGTCGGCGAAAACACCGCCGATATCGCCACCGCCTCGCGCCCGATCAAGGCGTCGGAGCTGGCGCGCTGCAAGTCCAATGGTGTGACGGACGTGGGCGAAGTGCGGATCGGCTATGACGGGATCGTGTTCGCTTCGGCGATCAATGGCCCGGCGTTCAAGTTCACCCCGTCGCAGTGGTACAACGCTGTGGCCGCCGAAGTGGTGATCGACGGCAAGATTGTCCCGAACCCCTATTCCAAGTGGTCGGACGTTGACCCGTCGCTGCCGGCGCAGGAAATCCTGGCGTTCATTCCGGGCAGCAAGCATGGCACACGCGAAGTGTTCGACGTGAACGTGATCGAAGCGGGCTGCAAGACCTTCAAGGCTGACAAGGTGATGTCGCGCCGCGCTGGTGGCGACAAGGACAAGACCAAGGCCGCCTGCATCGCGATGCGCACCGATGGCCGTGTGGTCGAGATTGACGGCGACTACAGCGAGACGCTGGCGCGTCTGGCTTCGGACAGCAACGGCGTTGGGGTGTTCGGACTGGCGTTCTACGAGAACAACCGCGACAAGCTGCGTGTGGCCACGTTCAAGGGCGTGACGCCGTCGCGCGAAACGGTTGCCTCGGGCGAATACAAGATTTCGCGTCCGCTGTTTCTGTACGTGAAGATGCAGCACATCGGCGTGATCCCCGGTCTGGCCGAGTTCGTGACCTACTTCGTGTCAAGCGAGATGGCAGGGGCTGGTGGCCCGCTGGAGGCCTATGGTCTGGTGCCCGATCCAAAACTGTCGGCAACGCAGAAGAAAGTCACCGGTTTCGCCGCAAAGTAAGGACGTCGGAACCGGGCGGGGGGTGACTTTGCCTTGCCATGATGACGGCATTGGGCCCCGGGGGAGACCTCGGGGCCTTTGGTTTGCTGGGGCAGACTTAGTTGCTGATCGAAGGCAGCGTTGCGCAAGGTCAGTGCCAGCGCCGTGTGATGCGGGCAAGCGCCTGCGCTGGGGGTGTCGTCGAGATTGGCACGGTTGACGGCGATCACTCGGCGAGCCCTTGCTTTGGCGTGTGGCTGTTGGCGGGCGGGTGTCTCCAGCAGTCGGGCCATAGGTGCTGATGTTAGAGTGTCAGTCCCTGATCGGTTGCGTTGCCGGTCTGGATATAGGTCAACAGGCTGTTTGTTTGCGCCAGCTTGACTGCCAGAGAGCGTCCGAAGATCGACATCATCAGCGCGGCCAGATCACGGTCATCAGCCTCTATCTGGCGAATGGTGGCGGACGCGAGGCACAGCACATCAGCGGTTTCTTCACAGATCACGTTGGCGTTGCGCGGGTGGCCGGTCAGACAGGCAATCTCGCCAACAATCGCGCCTGGCGCCATCGAGCGCACGCGGATGCTTTTGCTCGCGGTTTCAGGCAAGTGGACAGCCAGGCGGCCCGACACCAGAAAATACACATCCAAGGACACTTCGTTTGCGTGGATCAGGACTTCACCCGGGATCAGGTTTCGGTGCTGCATATGGGCAATCAACTCGGCGGTGCGGGGGTGTTGGCGACCGAGATCAAACAGCGTGCGCGCGATATCATCGAGGCGATTTGCGGTGCCACTTTCAACCAACAGCAGGGTTTCGCAGTGTTCAATCGCCGCATCGAGGGTGAGCCAGTGTTGAAAGTTGGGGCCGTTGCTGGCGCCGCCGCCGGGAGCAAGGTGCAGGCCCCAGCGCTGAAACAACTCGAGCAGGCCGGTCGAGATGCCCGTTACATGCGCGGTGATCTGGTTGGCCGACAGTATTTGCAGCAGCTTGTCCAAGGCAGCGCAGGCCGACGAGTCAAAGCTGTGAACCTCGGCAAAGTCGATGATGACGGCTTGGATCTGTTCGTCCGAGCTGGCGATCTTGCGCAGGTTCGAGATCAGCTGTTCGACCGATCCGAAGAACAGCGGCCCTTGCAGATGAAGGATTGGCACGCGGTGGCCTTCGCGCTGCAACTCTTCGCTGTCCAGCACGCTGCGGTCGCGTACCGAACGGCGTTTGGCGACGTTGGTCGCTGAGCGCAAAATCGGCAGGCGGATCGCGGCGAAGGCAAAGCCGATGAGGGCGAGCAACAGCCCGATGCCGATTGCAGGCAGGATGCCGAGGGTGGCCGTGGCCAGAACGATCGCGACGACAATCAGCCAATCGACCAGTGTCAGGCGTTTTCGGGTGCCGAGGAGCCATTCATCCAGCATCGACAAGCCGATGAACATCAGCATCGCGCCGGGAATGAAGCTTGGCACCACGGCCACGATCAGCGGAGCCACAAAGACCGCGCATAGCAGTATGGCGGTATGACCAATCAGCAGGGCGCGCGGGTTGACCAACAGCTTGGCCGCGATCACCGAACCCCCGCCCTGGACAAAGCTGGTAAGCCCGCCAAACCCGCCGATGAAGATGTTCGCAAGCCCGGTGACGCGCAGCTCCCTGTTTTCATCAATGTCGGCGCGGGTCGCAAGCTCTACCCCCGAGGTGTTGAGCAACATCCCAATCAGATTGAGTAACACCACCGCTGCGATGGTCGGTGCCACATGCGCGACTGCCAGCCAAACAATCATCCCCAGCATGGCAAAGCCGACCTGGCCAGTTGCGGTTTCCCCGACTGCGGGCAGCATGCCCAATGCGACCGCCTCTGCATGATCAATTCCGATGATCGCGGTGGTGGCATAGTAGCTGATGATCGCCAGCAGGATGATAATCAGAACCGGGCTGGCGCCAGACCATATGCGCATCGCGATGATCATGGCGACGGCCATCACCATGGCCGGAAACAGCCGCAGCTCGATGGTCGGGTCAAGGGCCGCTGTTCCGATTGTGGCGAAGTGGGATTGCCCGGTCAGGACGGTGAAGGCTGCAAACACCAGCAAAAAGCCGGAACTGGCGAGAAACCCCGCCGCAACAGGATAGGGGAACATGCGTACCATGCTGCCCAGGCCCAAGCGCCCGATCAGCCAGAACACTGCGCCAGAAGCGACTGCCGAAACCCCGATGGTGGCAAGGGCGGTCGCGACCTTGGCCTCGGCAGGCCCGGTGACCATACTCGCGGCCAGCGCGACTGCGGGGGCCAGGATCGAAATGGTGGTATCCTGAGCGACGGCCAGCCCAATGCGGAAACCGCCGAAACGAAACAGCACCAAGGTGCACAGCATCGAGGCCAGAATGAACAGCGCAGTGGCCAGCCCAAGTCCCGCGACCATGGCCCCGCTGAAGCAGATGGTCGCCAGTGCCAGGCAATGGCCGATGACATCGACACCAAGAATCAGGCCCACCAGCGAAGACTTCAATGGACCTGTTTCCAGATGCGGGTCTGAAGCAGGCCGCGCGCTCAGTGGCGGCATCAGTGCTGCTGACAAGATTATCCCCTCGGAACAGGGTTTTCCCCCTGTTAAATCTTCATTGCCCTGACGCTACGCACGAGGGGTGATCGCAAGCAATATGCAGATTTGTGCGTGGCGCTTATTTTTCTACCATTCTTTCGATTCCGGTCCAGTTTCCGTCTTGTTGCAAGCGGTCAGTTCTGGCGCAGCGCGCCGCAAGTCGTTTTGTCAGCGGATCATCGGGGGCAAGGGTCGCGGCACGGCCAAAGGCGGCGGTTGCCAAGGCAATATCCCCGGATCTGTAGTGCGACAGGCCGATGGCGATGTCGGCTGCGCCAAGCGTCTTCTGAATGCGCAGGGGTTCGGGGTCGGCGTCAAACACTTCGTAAAGCGAAACCGGGGTGGCGCGCCCTGCCACGGCGACGCGGTCAACCTCACGGAGGCAAAAGCGGGCGGGGTCGGGCAGGGCATCATGGGTGGTGTCGGTGATCAAAAAGCCAAGGCCGTAGTGTTTGGTCAGGGTTTCGACCCGGGACGCCAGATTGACGGTGTCGCCCAATACGCCGCATTGCAGCCGGCCGGCAGCACCGATGGTGCCAAAGATCAGATCACCCGTTGCCACGCCGATGCCGATCTGGACGGACAGACCTTCGCGTGCCTGCCAGTCTTGCAAAGCCCGCAGCATGGCGATGCCGGCGATCACCCCCGCCTCGGCGCCGCGTTCAAACACCGCCATCACCGCATCGCCGACAATGCTGTCGATAAAGCCGTTGCCTTCGCGCACCGGGGGTTCCATCCGGGCCAGAAAGCCGTTCACAAAATCCATCACCTGATCAGGTGGCATCGCTTCAATCAGTGGGGTGAAGCCGCGGATGTCGGCAAACAGAATTGACGAGGTGCCGCGCACGTAATCACCAAGGCGCACATCGAGGATCGAGGAGCGGCCCAGCATTTCAAGAAAGCTGTGCGGCACAAACCGCGCATGAGCCGAAGTCAAATCCGCCTGTCGTTCCAGCGCGCCCTGCAGTTGTTCAAGCAGGCGGCCATTCTCAAGGGAGATCGCGGCCTGCGCACCCAAGACCTCGACCAGACTGGCGCGATCTGGGGTGAACGCACCGCGCAGATGCGGGTTTTCCAGATACACCACCCCGATCACCACCCCGCGCGCAATCAGCGGGGTGCAGAGCACCGACTGGGGCAGAACGGATGCAAGATAGCGATCGGTGGCAAAGGCTGCCTCGGTGCTGATCTGGGCGCGGGCATCGGCCAACACTATGCTTTCGCCGCTGCGAAACGCGAGATTGGTCAGTGAGGCTGGATAGCCGGACCCGTTGCCTGCAGGACCCACCTCCGCTGCCAGACGCAAGGTGCCAGCTTGGGCCAGCAGCAACACACCGCGCGTCGCGCCGGCGTTTTCAACAATGCAGCGCAGGATTTCAACCGCAATTTCAGCGACGCTGGTGGTTTCGGTGATGACAGCGGCGGCCTGCAACAAGGTGTCGCCGTCAAGCGTGCCGGGCAGCGGTTGCCCGATGGCCCGCTGACCGGGATCGAGCGCCAGGTCCGGGTGGCGCCGGGCCAGCAGCCTTGCCCATTCATCGCCGCCCCATTCACGGTAGGCGGCCATCGCTTTTTGCAGCGTATCGCGGGCCTGATCGCGTGCGCCGTGGTGCAGGTAGAAAAGACCAGCCCGCTCCAGCCCGAAGGCCACATCATGGAGTGCCCCGGACTGCCGGGCCATCGCGACGCCTTGGTCAAACAGTGCCATGGCCGTTGCGGTCTTGCCCGCGACGGCTTCTTCTTCCGCCTCGATCAGCACGGCGCGGTGGGCGTGGGTTTGCGGCACCAGACGGGCAAGCCCACGCAAGTGGCGGCGCAGAACGGCCGCCTTGGCCCGAAACAGCGCGCGCGTCGGCACCGGTTTTGCGCCCGATGTATGGAGCAGGGCAATTGCCAGATAGAATTTGTAAAATGGCTGATATGCCATCGATGCGGTGCCATGATCATTTGCCTTCATGCCAAGGGCTTGGCGGTGCACCTCGGGGTAGTCACCTTGCATCAGCGCTTCGAGCATCTTGTATTTGTGATAATAGGCGAGCGACGTGGCATCCTGACCCTGAGCCCAAAGGGCGGTGCTTTCGATCTCGTCAAAGGGTTGGGAAAAGACCTGCCCCCGCATCCGGTGCAGACTGCAAAGCGCCATTGTCATGATGCGGCGGGTCTTTTCGTGGCGCACGGCAGTGACGGCAGCCAAATGGTCTTCAAGATAGCCAATGACCCGGTCCAGTGGCAGACCCGCCATCAGCGCATAAGAGCCGTGGCCATAGCGGCAATAGCCGTGGGTTTCGACTTCGCCCGCCGCCAGTGCCGCCTTGATTGCATCGGAAAAGATGCCAAGGCAGTCAATCAACGGCGCGGCCCAGTGCTTGATGAAGCCTGCATGGTTGAACAACACCCGCGCGGTGATGCTTTGCGCATCAAGAAGCGGGATCAGTTGGGTCGAAAGTTCTGCCAGGTCAACGGCGCGCTTTGGCTGGCCCAGAACAAAGGCGTGCAGCATGCCGTAGATCGACAAGCTGAAGGGTGTGTTGGGCGAGTTGCCGTGGATCATCGACATGCGCGTCGAGCGCACGGCGATCAGCGGCAACAGCGTCTGCGACGTGAAGTAGGCGGGCGGGCTGAGCAGCACCAGGACCCGCATGATCGCAAGTCTGCGCGGATCGGTCAGGCGGGGAAGGGCGAGGATTTTCGCATCGCTCAGATTGCGGCCGACGAATTTGGTCAGCGCGAAGGAGGCAAGAAACCGTAGCGCGCTGGGTTGCATCGGCATCGTGGCGTCAAGCAGGGTCAGCGCCTGCGCGCCTACGCTGATCGCCTGCAGATAGCGCAGTTCCGAATTGTGCAGCAGGATCATCAGTTCCAGCACCGCGACCCGGTCAAGAATGCTGAGATTTCGGGTCAGCAGCACCGCGGCCATCGCTTCGGCTTCGGGAATTTGACCCAGCAGATACGCAATCTTGGCGCATTCCATATCGACCAAGAACGCCAGATCGGGGTCTGCCAGCCACACATCGCCCGCCACCGTATGAGCCGCAGCGCGGAAGTATCGTTGCGCCGCCTGATAGGCGTTGGACGCCATGCTGCGCGCGGCGGAACTGAGCGACAGATCGCGCAGCCGCGCCAGCGGGCCGGCGTCCAGATCACTGATCCCCGCGATCAGGTGATCAGTGGTCTGGATGAGATGCGCGTCGTCCCCCTCGTGTTGCGCAAGCAGCAGACTGCCCAGTCGGGCATGGATACGGCTGCGCGCGCCTTCGTCAAGCATGGCGTTGGCCGCCTGTTGCACACGGTCATGCAAGAACTGATAGCGCGTGACGTCGCCTGTCGGCCCACGTTCGGCCACGCCAAGCGCATCGGAATCCAGCGCATCGGACAACGCGATGGTGATGCTTTCAGCCGGTTGGCCGGTGAATTGCACCAACAGGCCGGTTTCAAACTGCGTCCCGATGCAGGCGCCAATCTGCAGCAGGTTTTGCACCGCAATTGGCAGCGCGAGAATGCGTTCGGCCACCAGATCAACGACGTTTTCGGTAAACACCTCAGCTTGCGCATCGTCGGCATCCCAGCGCCAAATGCCGGTCTGGTCGTCATGGAAGATCCGGCCCGAACGCACCAGCGCCAGCAGGAACTGGCGGATGAAGTAGGGGTTGCCTGCGGTTTTGCGCGCAATGATCGCGGCCAGTGGGGCAACGTCGGCAAGCCCGGTGCCAAGTGAAGTGGCAACGAGGGCCACCACTTCGTCATTCTTGAGGGGGCGGACGGTCAGCGCGGGCGGCAGCCCTTCGACCTCTTGCAGCATCAGTTGCAGCGGGTGATCTGCGCCCACCTCGCTGTCGCGGTAGACGGCCAGCAGCACGATATCCCGAAGGCCGGCATCCATTAGCATCAGCCGCATCAGGCCAATGGACGCGGCATCGGCCCATTGCACATCGTCAACAAACAACACCAACGGGGCGTCCGCACGGGCAAGCGCACCGAGAAAACGGCGGAACACCAATGAAAAGCGGATCTGCGCCTCTTTCAGGCCGAGGGCGGGAACCGGGGGTTGCGGCCCGATCAGCGCCTGATAGCGCGGCATGATGTCGAGAAGGACCTGCGCATTCGGGCTGAGCGCGTCGAGAAAGCGGTTGCGCCACACCTCAACCGACTGCTGATCGCCTGCCAGAATTTGGCGCAAAGCCATGTCGAAAGCTGGCAGGAACGCCGAATAGGGTCGTGTCCGGTCCAGTTGATCGAACTTGCCCTGGATCAGCCGGGTCTGCGGCGGCAGAGATTTGGCCAATTGGACGACAAGGGTTGATTTGCCTGCACCCGAAGGCCCGGTCACCCGCACAATGCGGGGCACGGTGCCCGAAACACCGGCGGCCACCTGGGCGAGCAGGGCAGCGAACACCTCGTCCTGGCCGTAAACCACCTCTGGCAAGTGCAGCTTTGGCTTGATCACATCGCCAGAAAGCGCGGTCTGAACCTCGGCCGCAGATTGGGGTCTGGCCTCGGGGTCTTTGGCCAGCAGGCGCGCGATCAGGTCTGACAACGGCTTTGGCAGATCGGGTGCGAGGCTGTGGGCGGGGGGTGGTACATGCGTCAGATGCAGATGCAGGCTTGCCGCGGCGCCCGACGCGGCAAAGGGCTGCTTGCCGGTGGCCAGTTCGAACAAGATCACCCCAAGCGCGTAAAGATCGGCACGGTGATCGGTGGGGTGGGCCAGGCGTCCGCTTTGTTCCGGCGCGTGATAGGCGTGGGCCGGAACCTCGCCCCCGGCCACGGGATCACCGAGCTGGCCTTGGCTGAGATCACGGCTTACCCACAAAACCTCTGGGCGCAGTGCGAGGTGAAGGCGGCCTTCCGCGTGCAATGCCGCCAAGCCATGCGCCCAGTCCGCCGCAAGGCGCGCAAGGACTGCCGCTGGCAATTGGCCCTGCATCTGGGCGCGCAACGGCACGAACGCCGGTGCCGGGGTTGATGACGGGTTACTGGCTTTGGGCATCGGTTCTTTGCGCTTTGGCTGCCTTCAGGCGGTGATCGAACATGCCACCTGTTTTGGGTTCAAATACGTGTATGGCACGGCAAGGCTGGCATTTCGCGCCTCAATCTGGGCTGACAAACGATGCAGATCCTGCCGAAAATCGGTGATGATCGGCAAGACCTCGTCAGAGGCGGCAAAGAAGCTGTGCGGGAACTGGCCAAGGGGCATTTCGGTGCCGCGAGACAACAGCCGCACCATGATGATCTGGATGGACGCGGTTTCGAAATCTGGCATCGCCTTTGCCAGATCGGCGTCGCGCCATATCTCGGATTTCGCTTTCGGCGGCGCGCGGTACATGGCGCCCGGCGTGTTGGGGATAAAGCCGTAATAGTCATATTGGCCGTTGTTGCCCGCCGCATGACCTGCCGAAGCCGCATAGATCAGCCGGGTCAGCAACTCGATCAGGACAGTGCGATCGATGAAACCAGCGTCGCCGCCGGGTAACCCGCGCACAGCGCCGCCGGTATTGCTGCGCATCTCGTGGTGGAAGGCCTGCAACTCGGTATCGGCCAGCACGTCGGCGTCGCTTTGGTAGAAGTGGTGCACCATGTTGGTGACATAGCGGCCCATCACCTTCCACAACTGCAACGCGTCGTCGCGCCAATGATAACCCGGCAAAGCGGCCACGTCGCCAACCCCGCGCGCGGCAATATCGGCGGGAATGTTGTGGCGGGCGAAATCCCAGTGGTCCCACCAGCCACGCGCCAGCAATTCAAACGCGCCTTTCGCGCCGATTGCCATGGTCAGATCAATCGGCCCGCCGGGGGCAAGCATGACCGTGCGCGCGCTTTTGTTTACCGCCATGGTGAATTCCAGATGCGGCGCCAGCAACTGGTGAACCGGGTGCGCCCGAGACAGCGTCCGGTTCACGGCAACGTCGAACACTTCGATGATCAGATGACCGTGTAGCAGATGCTCGATCACCTCATGAACCTGCGCGTCTGCCGATTGGGCAAAAGTCTTGACCGCGAGCCAGGTGCCCGGCGGATCAAGCGGGGTAAAGATCGGTCCCTGTTCGGCGGTCTGGTAAAGCTGAATGGCGATGGGGCGCAGCTGCTGATCCGCGCCGACATACATCAGGACGATCGGGCAGCACAAATGCTTGCCCGGCTTGACGGAAATGCCTTCGAGAATACCGTAATCGCAGACATAAAGCCGCTTTGCCGCAATGGCGGTGGCGAGAGTTTCCTCTTCGTCCAGAAGACCCTCGACCAGGGCATCGGTGACCGGGAAATGCGCCGGGATCTTGTCAAACCGGGTTATGATGCCCGGGTTGATCCCATCCAGCCTCTGGCGGGCGAATTCGACGTCATCGCGCCATCGCGCCATCGACAGGGGTTTGTGAAAATTGCCGAGGATCAGCAGCTTGTAGGCATCCAGCCCGCGCCAGGCGAGAAGCCATTTCTGCACAAAGCCAAGCACAATGGACACCACCGAAGAGCCGATGATCTTGTACATCCGGCCCAAGATATAGGGCGTGTAGTTTTCCTGCGGTGGCAATGACTTCACAAAGGGCGGCAATGGCAGTTCAACGGTTTTGCGCGCCTTCGGGTCGGATTCGTAGATCTTGAAGACCTGCCGGTACCAGGCCAAGGGCCGCCAAGGGCGATCCGCGCGCGCTTCGGTGCGGAAAAAGCCGTGGATGAATTGGTACATCCCGCGCTGCGCCTCCAGCAACTGGGCGCGCACCATCTGGCGGGCCAGCGGGTCTGATTGCGGCAAGGACGGACGCATGTAGACATCATCGGAGGTGATGGCGGCAGTGGTGTGATCGGCATATTCGTCGGCGGTGTCGGTGCGTTCGTCAGGGATGGGTTTGTTCTGGCCAAAGATGCTGTACGCCCAAAGGCGGGCTTTGCGCGGCCACATGCCGCCCAGACGCAGGTAGTCGATCGACGGGCCATCGGTGTATCCGCGCGGCGGAATCGTCTTCAGCGTCTTGGGCAGGTTGCACAGCGAAAACAGGCACAGGTTGCCCTCATGATAGCCTAGCGCGTCGGTGATGGTGACTTCGGCGACAGGCTGCCAGGGCTGCAGCGCTTCGTCCCAAGGGAAAAGCGCACTCAGCTCATAGTCGCGGTCACAAACCGAGGACCATTCAAGCAGCTGTAGCTGCAAGACATAGTGCACCGGACCGCGCGTCAGGCGGGCGCGATATTCATCCTTGAGGTAGTTCTTCGACAACGCCTCGTTCGGCAGCGGTTCTTGAAACCATGCGTCGCCAAGATCAGCCTCGGTTGGCACACCGTCTTGCGGCAAAGCATCGACCTTCGGGACAAGGCGGAACTTGGCATAGCGTTCGCGCCCGTCTGTGGCGAAAAACTGCAGAGGGGTCTGGCTGTGGAAATGCTGATTTGCAAAACTGTTGGGGTCGCGGCGCACGGCGGAGCGCACGTTCCAATAGCAGCGCGGATTGCGCATGAAATATTCAATCAATTCGGCCCGCCCGCCCCGCATCTTGGCGCGGGTGAATTGCCAGAACGTATCCATGTTCCAAAACGGCCCAGCCACACCAGTGTTCATCAAAAGATCAAGCGGGCTGTTGATCGGCGCGTCGGCAAACTTCAAAGAGGCAGACCGCACGACCAGCGAAGCGTCGTCCAGAAAGCTGACCGCAGCGTGGCGCAGACGGCAGGGATATTCGCGCCCGCCGACGAAGAAGTCGTTGGCGGGAACCGCGGGGTTGTCCAGCAGCACCACCCGCCCGCGCACAACGAGGCCGTTCTCGTGACTCATCCGGACGCGGTTGAACAGCGAATTGGTGGTGATGATGATGATCATGAACACCCGCATGAACCACATCATCAAGCGGCTGGTGCGGAACCGACCCCAAATTGAAGACCAGATATCGCTGAGCACTTCGATCAATGCGTCACCCACCATCAGTGTTTTTTTGCTTGGGTAACGTAACGTCAATATCTGGCCATGTATTCACATATTTGCGAAGTTTGTGCTGGTCTTATGCAAGCCAAGCACATGGCGATGCTGCTAGTTTTGCACGGGGAGCGGCCGGCATTGCCCTGATTTGGCGCAGCGCAAGCTGGCCTGTTGATCATTGCTGCAGATCCGCAAGCGCCTGCACGGCCGTTTGATCAGACCGGCAGGGCCGCCTGTTCGCGGACCCGTTGGCGCCACAACGTGAAGACCCCGGCAGCCACCACCAGCCCTGCACCGATGGCGACGTTGATGCGCAATGCCTCGCCAAACACCGTAAGGCCGATCACCGATGCAAACACCAGTTGCAGATAAGCGAAGGGCTGCACGGCGGATGCTTCGGCGACGGCGTAGGACTTGATCGACAGCCAATGGCCAAGAACCGCCATACCACACAGCGCGGCCATCCAGCCCCAGTCCGGGGCGGTCATCGCCTCCCACGACCAGATGCCGACCAAGGTCATCGCCAGCGCGCCAACTGTGCCCGTCCAGAAGAAGCTGACAGCGGTGCTGTCCCTGCGTGAGACATAGCGGGTGAGCAGGCTATAAAGCGCGAACAGCACGGCGGCGAGCAAGGGCACCAGCGCCCAGGGCGAGAACACCGCAAAGCCCGGTTGCAGGATGATCAGCACGCCGACAAGGCCGACGACGATGGCCGTCCAGCGCCGCCAGCCGACACGTTCACCAAGGATCGGGCCGGAGAGGGCTGCGACCAGCAGCGGGTAGCAGGTGAAGACCGCATGCGCCTCGATCAGGCCGAGGTGGACGAAGCCTATGACCATGACGCAGATCTCGGCCACCAGGATCACGCCGCGCGCGGCCTGCAGCCACGGGGTGGCAGACCGGGTGGCGGCGCCGAGGTCACCGGGGGCGCGGGCGGTGATGGCGATGACGAAGGCCGCGAAGAACCAAAAGCGGATCATCACGATCATCAGCACGTTGTATTCGGCAGCGAGGTGGCGCGAGATGCCGTCTTGCGCGGCAAAGACGAAGGTGGTGGCGATCATCAGCCAGATGCCGAGGCGGGTGTTCTGCGGCGCGCTTTGGGGGGTGGTCATCGGCGCTCCAGCGACAGGGCGTACAGGCCGGCGGCGACGATGACGGCGGTGCCGAGCGCGACCAGTGGGGCCAGGGTTTCGCCATAGATGGTCAGGCCGATCAGGGTGACGAAGACGATCTGCAGGTAGGCATAGGGCTGAACGCGGGCGGCCTCTGTCGCCTCGTAGCATTTCAACAGCAGCCAGTGCGAGAAGATCGAGAGCACGCAGTAGAAGGCAAGAAAGATCATGTCTTGCGGGGCGACGGGTTCAAGGTTCGGCAGGCCAAGGCCGGTCATCAGCACCGCGCCGATCACGCCGGGCCAGAAGAAGGCGGGGAAGGTGGGTTCGTCCCGCGTGGTGAGGCGGGTGAGGACGGAATACAGCGCGAACATCAGCGCGGCGGCGAAGGGCAGCAGGGCGGGCCACGAAAACAGGCCAGAGCCCGGGCGCAGGATGATGAGAACGCCCGCGAGGCCCGTAGCAACGGCGGCCCAGCGTTGCCATGAGATCCGCTCCCCCAGGATCGGGCCGGAGAGGGCGACGATCAGCAGCGGGCAGATCGCAAACACCGCATGGCTTTCGATCAGGCCGATCAGGGTATAGCCCCAGACGATCAGGCAGACCTCGGTGACGAGGAGGGTGGAGCGGATCAGATGCGCGCCAAGGCGGTTCGAGCGGATCGCGGCACGGGGGCCTTCGGGGCGGCGCAGGGCGAGGACGATCACGAAGGCGGCGAAGGCCCAGTAGCGGATCATCACGATCATCAGGGTGTTGTATTGCCCCGCGAGGTGCCGGGAGAACCCGTCCTGCGCGGCAAAGGCGGCGACGGCGGCGATCATCAGGAAAATGCCGCGGGTGGGGTTCTTGGAGAGGGTCATCGTGGGGGCTTCGGTAGCATGGGCGGCGGGGAGGTTACAGGGGGGCCGTTCGGGGGCCTGTCCACGCGTGGACAAGGGGTGGGTGTACAGGATTTCAATGGGTTAGGGGTGTGCTGTTAACGATTTGGTAATTTTTGGCGGGGGTTGCGGCAGGGCTTGGCGCAGGTCATGCTCGACAAGCGGACCGGGACGGCCGCAAGGGAGGCGGCATGGGAGGCGGCATTGGAAAGGCGGAAGAGGCGTTCGAGGAGGCGAGGCGGCGGATTGCGGTGGCGAAGCGGGACGGGGCGGAGGATCTGGACCTAAGTCTTGAGGGACTGAAGTCGATTCCCAAGGAGATAGCGGGACTAAAAGCACTGAAGGGTCTCTACTTTCTGGGTGCCAGAATTTCGGACCTTGACCCGATTTCAGACCTAACTGGGCTGTCGAGACTTCTTCTTGAGAACACAGGAGTAATCGAGCTTGGACCGATTGCACGGCTAATAGGGCTACGCTGGCTTGAGCTTGGAAACACTCGCGTGACGGATCTTTCCGCCCTCTCCGGTCTGATAGAATTGACGTCGCTTGATCTCTCTCATACGCGCGTGAGCGATCTCTCGGCGATCTCCGGGCTGACCAAGCTGGAACGACTTGATTTTTCCCGCACTAGTGTGAGTGACCTATCGGTGCTTTCCGGGCTAGCAGGGCTAACCAAACTCACTCTGTCAGCTACAAGTGCGAGTGATCTATCCGCAATTTCTGGCCTGACCGAACTGGCGTGGCTGTCCCTTTCTGGCAAGGGAATCAGAGACATTACCGCAATCTCCGGGCTGAGAGGGCTTAGGGGCCTCGATTTGGTCAGCACGGGCGTGAGCGACCTTTCAGCGATCACCGGGCTGACGAGAATCGAGAGGCTTGATCTCAGCCAGACTGCCGTCGGGATGGCTGATCTCAAGAAGCTTGTCGGGATCAAGAAGCTTGTGAGCGGCCCTGGTCCGGACACCAACCCACAGGAGTTCCGGGGGCTGAGGTTCGGGGGGTGCGCCGCGACGCGGGAAGATGCGCGGGTGGCCGAGATTTCGCGGATCGAGGACCCGTCAGAGCGGGCGCGGGTGTTGTTTGAGTATCTGGAAACCTGGGTGCCGCCGATCCCGCCCGAATTGCCGGAGCAAACGCACCGCGGGTTGCGCTATCGGGTTGGGCCGAGTGGGCTGGTTGATTACGATCCGGCCTCGTCTCCGGGCCTTGCCACCGCGCAGCAGCGGCAGTTGCATGCGTTTCTGGTGGAGGATGCGGGGCAGGTGGCCGGGTTGTTCGGCAGTGGGCACAACCAGCCGTTTGCCTATGTCAGCCAGAAGCTGGGGCGGTATGGCGCGGGGCTAGGGGCAGCGCTGGAGGAGATCAGCCCGGCAATCGTCTGGAAGGTTGGCAATGACCTGCGGCTGGCGCTGGCGGCGGACGGGGGGCGCAGGCCGGGGGATATGACTAACCGGCCTGCGTTCGACGTGGATCAGCGGGCGGGGCTGGAGGGGTTGGTATCCACCCACAACGCCTTGGTGTCATTGCATCCTGATCTTGCAGCGCTGGACGCGGTGGCGGTGGACCCGGCGCAGCGGCATGTGGTCGAGCGGGACCGCGCGCTGATGGAAGCAGCCATCGAGGCGTTTGCGGCGCAGACCCGGCTGATCCTTGTGGAAGTAGTGCGGGACTTGCGCGACCTGCATGACGAGGCGCTGGGCGAAACGCGGGCGGCGATCCGGGCGATGCGGATCGAGGAGG
>NZ_JANMET010000196.1:0-38383 GCF_031377265.1 Tabrizicola sp.
GCGGCCAAGTCGGGCGACCTTGGCTTTACCAAGGCGCTGGCGCAGGAAGGTGCCCGGGCGGGCATCACGGTAAACGCGATCTGCCCCGGCTACATCGGTACCGAAATGGTACGCGCGATCGACGAAAAGGTGCTGAACGAGCGGATCATCCCGCAAATTCCCGTGGGCCGGCTGGGCGAGCCTGATGAAATTGCGCGGATCGTGGTGTTTCTGGCCTCGGACGACGCGGGGTTCATTACCGGCTCCACGATTTCCGCAAACGGCGGGCAGTTCGTGGTTTAACAGGTCTTTGGCGGCCTTTGGTCCGTGCAGATAGCCGGCTTTTGGCAGAATAAGAACATGAGTGAACCGTCCGAACCGATCCTGAAGCTTGTCACCCAGGCCAAGTCTCTTGATTTGAAAAAGGCGATGGCTTGGGTGACTGCAACGACCGGAAAAACCGGGCTTCGGCAGGCGATGGAGATTGGGCGATTTGCGCTTGGGAAGAAGAAGCTGTCGCCCCAGGAATACTATCATCTGGGGCTTTGGCGGCCGCACCTAAGTGCTGACGAAAAGGCTGCATTTCTGTCGGCCTCCAAAAGCATGGCACTGAACCGACGCCTTTCGCCGATAAACGCGACAAGCTTGCACGGGCTGATGCGAAGCAAGATCTTGACGGGATTGATTCTGCGCGCCGCCGGGTTTCCGACGATGAAACCGCTGGCGACATTTGGGGGTGGAGTCGTGGTGCCGGGGGCTGCGGTTCTGCGCACCGCTGCCGACATTGCGGATTGGCTGCGGCAGGATGGGCTGCTGCCGGTGTTCGGCAAGCCGGTGAACGCAGCACTTTCAATTGGCGCGGCGAGCTACATCGAACTGACGCCAGACCGGACCTCGGTGGTGCTGGGCAACGGCAAGATCGTCGCATTGGCGAAAATCACCGCCGAGATCGCGGAACATTTTGCGACGGGCTACTTGTTCGAACCGCTGATCCGCCAGCACCCGGCGTTAGAGGCGATTGCGGGCAAGGCTGTGGGCGGGCTGCGGGTGGTGACCTTGCGTGGGCCGGATGGGCCGGAAGTGCTGTACACGGTGCAGCGGCTGCCCGGGCCGGGGGCGATGATGGACGCGCTGACCGCCAGTCCCTACAGCGTTGCGCTGGTTGATCCGGCGACCGGCAGGATTGTCCGGGCGCAAAGCATGTTTGCGATGAATGTGGCACCACTGGAGGCATCCTTGGTGACCGGAGTGCGGTTCGAGACGGTGACGTTACCGTTCGTATCTGAGGCGATGGCAGTATCCGTCGAGGCGCATCGACTGTTTGCAACGTCGGGGGTGCTGGGCTTCGACATCGCGTTGACAACAACTGGCGTGGTGATCAACGAAGTGAACAGCCTGCCATATCATTCGGCCTATCAACATTCTGCCGACCGGGGCCTGATGAATGCAGAGTTCCGCCCGAGAATTGAAGCGGCAATTCGGGTGGCCGAGGCGAAAACAGGCAAGAGGTGACGGCAGCAGTTTGCTGAATCACCCTGCCATCGGCGGTTGCGAAGCGAGGTGCGCGTCGGCTAGGCTTGGCTGGGTTGGGAGAAGATGAATGCCGACTACGTCTATGATATTCGACAAAGTGTTGACTGCAAAGTCGGCCAGCAAGCAGGTGGATTTTGCAACGATGTTGGGCGTTGCTGCGCGGGCGCGGGGGGTGTCGCAGGTCAAGATCGCGGTTGAAGCTATTCGCCGACGGTTTGGCCGCCAGAAGCTGTCATCGCAAGATTACTTTCGGTTCGGGCTGTTCCGGCCAGAACTGACCGACGCGGACCGTGACGCCTTTGTCAGTGACGCCGAAATCAGCCGATTGAACAGCGCGCTAAGGCCGTCGGAAAGCCATAGCGTTTCCGGGATCATCAGCAGCAAGATCATGACGGAACTGCTGTTGCGCGGCGTGGGTCTGCCCTGCTCTCAGACGGTGGCGGTGGCGCGGGCGACGCCGGCACCAATGCCGTTTCCGGTGCTGATTGGCGCGGCGGCGATCGAAGAGTTTTTGCGGACGGCGGACCGGCTTCCGCTGTTTGGAAAGCCGGATGACTCCTCGCTCGGGGTTGGTGCGGCGAGCTTTGTGGGGCGGAATGGCGATGAGCTGATCTTTGGGGATGGCACGCGCACGTCGCTAAGCAAGCTGGCGGTGGAGATTGCCCGCGACTATCCCGATGGCTATGTGTTTCAGACGCAACTTCGACCGCACCCTGAGGTGGCGCGGCTGATTGGCCCGGTGGTTGGAACCCTGCGTGTCATCACCTTGCGCCTGAAGCAAGGACCGCAGGCGATGTTTTCGATGCTCAAGATGCCAGGCCCCGGTGCGATGGTGGACGGCGCGTTGTCGGGGGCGAATGCTGCAGCATTGATCGATCTGGCAAGCGGCGCGATCTTGCGGGCGCAACTGGGCAAGGCACCGCTTGGGCAGGATCTGGTGCGGAACCATGTGACGGGAGTTGAACTGCCGGGGGCCGTGTTGCCGGATTTCGACAAGGCGGTGGCGCTTGCCCTTGACGTGCACAGGCTGTTTCCGCATCTGGGAGTTCTGGGGGCGGATGTGATCCTGTCGGATCATGGGCCGCTGATAAATGAGGTCAACCTCAATCCGCTGGCATCATTGGCACAAAGTGCTGCCGGGCGCGGGCTTTTCAGCGAAGCGAACAAGGCAATGTATCGTGAGGCGTTGGAGGTTCAGGGAGCAAGCCTTCCGGTTAAGGGTGTGCGGCTGTAGTCAGCCCGTGCTGCAATGTCTTTTGAGGATGAGTCCGTGCCTACACCCGTTTCGATACTGAAGACCCGCGTGGCTGCGGCACCGTTCAACCTGCCCGAGGCGATTGCGCGGACGGCTGCGATGACGGGGCGCACGCTGCCGTCGATCGCGTTTGCAGTTCTGGCGGCAGTGCGGAAAAAGCGAGGCCTGACAGCGCAGGAATACTTTGTCCAAGGGGCATGGATCGGTGACCCGCAAGAGCGAGCGGCCTTTCTGGGCGGTCGGGGCAACGCATGGCTGAACGCGAGCATGACGGGTGCCAGGATGCACGATCAGACCGCCCTGACGTTGGACAAGTATCTGGCCGGATTGATCCTTGAGGCGAACGGCTTTCCGGTACCGAAGCTGAAGGCCGCGTTTGCCGTTGATCGCCCGTTTGGCAAACTGCCGACACTGGATACGGCTTCGGCTTTGGCCGACTGGATTGGCGAGGCAGGCAACCTGCCGACCTTTGCCAAACCGGTGGACGGATCGATGGCCTTGGGGTCAGTGCCATTGCAAGTGGCGGGCGGGGTAGAGCAGGTCGATATCGGTGGTCGGGTGGTTCCGGCGCTGGAACTGGCGCAAGAAGTTGCGCGGGCCTATCCGCGCGGCTGGCTTTTGCAGGAACTGATCCGCCAGCCGGATGAAGTGGAGGCGCTGATCGGACCGGGTGTCGGTACGGTGCGGGTGGTGACACTATGGGAAGCGGACGGGCCGCAGGTGATGTATGCCGTCTGGCGGCATCCGGCGGTGGGCACTTGGGTTGATGCCGCAGTGCATGGCAAACCGAACGTAGGTTGCGCGGTGGATCTGGCGACGGGCCAAGTGACGCGCGTGCATCTGGGCGATCTGTTCACGGGGCGCGAGATCACGCAGTCGCTGGTCACGCCAGAGCTGGCGTTGATCGGATTCCGTCTGCCGGGCTGGCAGGAGATGGTCACGATGTGCTGTGAAGCGCACCGGCTTTTTCCGGGGCATGCGCTGCTGGGCTGGGATATTGCGATGTCGCGGCGCGGGCCGGTGATTGGAGAGGTGAATGCCAGCCCGTTGCACATGTCGTATCAACGGGCGTTTCGGCGCGGATTTCTGCACCCTGATCATGTGACGCGGCTGGATGCAGCACGGGCGCTGATGCAGCGCCGGGTTGCCGGGTATGACGCGCGAAACAAGGCCCGATGACGGGCAGCGCATTCGGGCAACGGGTCACTGGCGCGCAGGCCGGAACTTGGCTAGTCAACGGGCCGGACTTAAGGAAGGGCCGCCTGACATGACACGACGCCGCGCCACGCTGATCGGTTTTGCCGCAGTTTTGATGTGGTCGCTTCTGGCGCTGTTCACCATAGGCTCGGCCCCGGTGCCGCCGTTCCTGCTGAACGCGATGTGTTTCGGGATCGGTGGGGTGATCGGGTTGATTTGGACCGCGCGCAACGGCTTTGGCGTGCTGGGGACCGTCAGCTGGAAGGTTTATGCCTTTGGCACACTTGGGCTTTTTGGCTATCACTTTCTGTACTTCACTGCTTTTCGTCTGTCGCCGACCGCCGAGACCGGGTTGATCGCGTATTTGTGGCCGCTGTTCATTGTGCTGATGTCGGGCCTGCTGCCCGGTGAGCGGCTGACGCCGATGCACATCCTTGGCGCGTTGATCGCGTTTGGTGGGGCGGCGCTGATCGTGTTGGCGCGGGCGGATGCGGGCAGCGGATCGGCGCTGGGTCTGGGGCTGGCGTTTTTGTGCGCGCTGACCTGGGCCGCGTATTCGGTGCTGTCGCGTCGGCTGGGCGAGGTGCCGACCGAAAGTGTTACGGTGTTCTGTCTGGCGACGGCGACGCTGTCGGTGGTTGCACATCTGGCGCTGGAAGAGACTGTCTGGCCAGTGGGGGCACTGGGCTGGGGGTCGGTGCTGGCGCTGGGGATCGGGCCGGTGGGGGCCGCGTTCTTTACCTGGGACATCGGGATGAAGAAGGGCGACATCCAGCTTTTGGGCGTCGCGTCCTATGCGGCACCGCTGCTGTCGACGCTGGCACTGGTGGCAGCGGGCATCACAAAGCCATCATACGCGATCGGGATCGCGGCGGTTCTGATCGCCTTGGGGGCGGCGCTGGCAGCACGCGCCAGCGCCAAAAGGGCCTAGTGCTGGCTTAGACGGGTGATCTCTTCCTTGAGGCGGAGTTTCTGCTTTTTCAGTTCGGCGATCTTCAGGGCATCTGAACCGGGGCTGCGTTGGGCCTGTTCGACCATCTCGGACAGCGTATCGTGTTTCCTGCGCAGTTCGACCAGATGCGAAGCAATCGTCATGTTCGTCCTCCTAGGTTACCCACGAGGCCAGTGCACCACAAAGCCTGAGTCGTGTCACGCCTTCATCCGGGCGTTACAAAGGTAGTTCGCGAAAATTCAGCGGAAGGCTGCCAGAAGGTCTGCTCCGTCGCGCAACACGGCATTCGCAGCGGGGGTATAGCTTTCGCGGTCACCATCATGGGCGGGACCGGCATGGATGACAAAGGGGGCCAGCAGGCGAAAGGCGGCGCGGCCACCTTTGCGGGCGGTCAGCAGGATGCGCGGCGCCGGTTTGCCCGCACGCGGGGCCAGCGGCAGGACCGACGCAGAGCCGAGCTTGCTGCCCATCGCCGCAAGCACCTGTGGCAGGCTGTCAGCGCCGCAGATCAGCGTCAGCCAGCCACCGGGGTTGAGCCTGCGCGAGGCAGCGTCGACCCAGGCGGCAAGCGGCGTGCCGGTCTGCATCGCGGTAGCGCGGGATTTGACGGGTGAGGGCGTGCCGCCAACGGGGTAATACGGCGGATTGGCGATGACGTGGTCAAAGCCCTGGCGCAGGCTGGCGGGGACGTGGGCGATGTCGCCCTCGACCACCGTCAAGGCGATGCCATTGCGGGTGGCGTTGCGGCGGGCAAGGTCGGCGTAATCCGGTTGCAGTTCAAGGCCGGACAGGTGCAGCCCCGGTACGCGCAGGCCAAGACACAGCGCCGCGGCCCCTGCCCCACAGCCCAGATCCAGCACCGATTGGCCGGGCGTGGCGGGGCAAGCGGCGGCCAAAAGCACGGGATCGGTAGCGGCGCGGTAGCCCTTTAGCGGCTGGTAAAGGCGCAGCTTGCCGCACAGGAACTTGTCATCCGACAGATCGGCGTCGGGATACATTCACTGGCCTGTCGGGATGTCATTGTCGGTCAGGACAGCTCGCGCCATGAAGTGATCACGGTCTGCCACCATCAGCCGCTGCGGCAGGATGCCCATGCTGCCGTCAAGGATGCTCATGTGGACGTCCAGCGGAAACACGGCTATACCCTCGCCCTCAAGAAGGGCTGTGGCGAAAGCGATGACTGTCGGGTCCGTCGTGCGCAGAAGTTCCTTCATGGCAGTGAGTTAACCCGGCCCCGGCTTTGAGGGCAAGGGCAGCATCGAAGGGTTGCAATGGACGGATCGCCGAAAACCGGGCCGCAGGACCGTCTGTCAGACTGGCTGGCCGAGGATATGGCTGCCGTGAACGTGCTGATCCGGGCGCGGATGGCGAGCGAACACGCGCCGCGCATCCCCGAGGTGACGGCGCATCTGGTGGAGGCCGGGGGCAAGCGGTTGCGCCCGCTGCTGACATTGGCGGCGGCGCGGATCTGTGGTTACGGCGGGCCATATCATGTGCATCTGGCGGCAACGGTGGAGTTTATCCACACCGCGACGCTGCTGCATGACGATGTGGTGGACGAAAGCCAGCGGCGGCGCGGGCGGCCGACGGCGAACCTTTTGTGGGACAACAAATCCAGCGTCCTGGTCGGCGATTACCTGTTTTCGCGCAGTTTCCAGTTGATGGTGGAAACCGGCAGCCTGCGGGTGATGGACATTCTGGCCAACGCATCCGCCACCATTGCCGAGGGCGAAGTGCTGCAACTGACCGCAGCACAGGATCTGGCGACCGATGAGCGGGTCTATCTGCAGGTGGTGCGGGGCAAGACGGCGGCGCTATTCTCGGCGGCGACCGAAGTGGGCGGCGTGATCGCGGGCGCGCCGGAAGATCAGGTGCGGGCGCTGTATGCTTAAGGCGATGCGCTGGGGATCGCGTTCCAGATTGTCGATGACTTGCTGGATTACGGCGGCACCGATGCCGCGATTGGCAAGAACACCGGTGATGATTTCCGCGAACGCAAGGTGACGCTGCCGGTGATCAGGGCGGTGAAGAAGGCGACTGCGGAAGAGCGCGCTTTCTGGGTGCGGGTGATCGAAAAAGGTGACCAGCGCGACGGCGATCTGGCCGAGGCGCGGGCAATCCTGGGCCGGCATGGCGCAATGGCCGAGGCGCGGGACGAGGCGCTGGCATGGGCGGCAAAGGCGCGGTCCGCGCTGAGTGCCCTGCCCGAACATGCACTGCGCGTAATGCTTGAGGACCTTGCGGACTATGTGGTGGCAAGGGTCAGCTGAGGCCAGGATTCTGAATTAAGCCACAAATAAACTTCGAAGCTTCACTATTTAGCCTAAGTTTCCAGCTATCGATTTTCTACGACAGGTTGTGGCGAACGGCCACGCAAACGCGGCGATGGAAGCAAACAGGCAATGGTTTCTGTAAAAAACTGGTTGATTCCGCACCATCGGCAGCAAGTCGGCAATGCCGGGAATCTTGGTCTGTCGTGGTTTTTGGTGGGCCGCATCTTGCGCTCTCTGCCCGGTGCCATGATTTTGATGGCCGGAACACCCGCGTCCAACTTGCCCAAAGCAGGAGACCGCTAAGATGAAACTGATGGACCGGTTACTGCGCCGGAGAACGAAATCGCGGCCCTTGTCGCCCCAAGTCTTTGCCGGAAACGAGGCGGAACAGGCAGAGGCCGCCCGCGTCGCCCTTGATGCCCTGCGCGGCGGCACTGCCGGGGTTGCCAATTCGCACGGCTTTCCAAAACTGTCCGACGCGCCGGGTGCACGTGAGGAAATTCTGGCCAAGGCCAGCCCCTCGCGCAATGCAAGTGCAGCTGCACCAAGCGG
Source organism: Tabrizicola sp. (assembly GCF_031377265.1). Taxonomy (GTDB): domain Bacteria; phylum Pseudomonadota; class Alphaproteobacteria; order Rhodobacterales; family Rhodobacteraceae; genus JAUYQR01. The sequence goes on from NZ_JANMET010000196.1 coordinate 7,742, forward strand.
AACGACCGGTGCCCGTGCGCCAGCGGTGAACATCTGGGATATCGAAGACGACGCGCCAGAGGCCCGACCGGCTGCTTCGACGCGTCCGACCCCATCACAGCGGGCAGAAGCCGCAAGCGCGGAGGCAGCACCAAAGCGGCGGCAGAACCGGACCAAGACCCGGATGCTTGGCTTTGAGCCGCAGGAATCCTCGATCGTTTCGCTGTTCGATGAATCCGAAAAATCGGATGACGCGATCGAGACTACGCCAAACCCCAAGGTCGTGATGTTTCCGGCCGGTTGGCTGGTGGTCAAGCAGGGAGCGGGGCGCGGGGCGACATTTCCGCTTATCCAAGGTGTGTCCGTGATCGGGCGTGGGGCGGATCAGTCGGTGTCGCTTGATTACGGCGACATGTCGATCTCACGGTCCAACCATGCGGCGATTGCCTATGACGCCACTTCGCACCAGTTTCATGTTGGGCACGGCGGCAAGTCGAATCTTGTGCGCCTGAACGGCCGCCCGCTGTTGTCGACCGAAGTGGTGCGCGATGGCGACGAGATTCAGGTCGGCGAGACGGTGTTGATGCTGAAAGTTCTGTGCACGCTTGAATTCAACTGGTCACAAGCGCAAGCGGGGGGGGAAGAGAATGATATGGCGATCGCGTGAGCCACGCTATGACGTGGCTTCGGCGATAAGCCAGGGCGCACGCGACTATCAGGAAGATGCGATCACCAGCGACTTTCTGGTCGGGGCTGACGCGGGGTTTGTGGTGCTTGCCGACGGGATGGGCGGCCACGCGGCCGGCGACGTTGCCAGCAAGATCGTCCTGACCGAAGTCTACAGCGAGTTGAAGTTCCAGTACGCCGATGTCGATGCGTTCGAGGTGCGGGCGCCGGAAATTCTGCGCAACATCGCCGATCACGCGAACGAGCGGCTGCGGCATCATGCGCGCCAGCACCCGGAAACGGCCGGCATGGGGGCAACACTGGTGGTGCCGGTGATGCTGGAAAACCGGTTGTTCTGGATTTCAATCGGCGATTCGCCCTTGTTTCTGTACCGCAACGGGGTGTTAACCCAGATAAACGAAGACCACTCGATGGCACCGCAGATCGACTATCTGGTGAAGTCGGGACTGATGGATGCGAAAGCCGGGGCCAATCACCCCGATCGCAACTGTTTGATCTCGGTGCTGATGGGCAGCAAGATTGCCCGGGTCGACTGCCCGCCAAAGCCGATGATGTTGCGCGTGGGCGATATCGTGATCTGCGCGTCTGACGGCCTGCAATTCCTGCCGGATGCCCAGATTGAACGGCTGCTGACCAAGAACCGCAAGAAGCGGAGCACCGAGATCGCCGAAGTCCTGCTGGACGAGATCAAGCGATTGGATGACCCGGATCAGGACAATTTGTCGTTCTGCGTGATCAAGGTGAATGACGCATCGACAGCGGACAAGAGCGATCGAGCACCGCGTGTTTCGAAAGCGGTCAGCCGGCCGCGGATGTTGACAACGGTTGTGACAGATCCGCAGATTCTGCCGATGGTGCCACCAAAGCCACTACCGGAACCGGTAGACGAAGCGCCGGCGCTGGTGCTTGATAACCCGACAGGCGGCCTCGCACCAACCGAAGCGGGGACGACCGCGATTGACGTTGGCGCAAAGCGGGTCGCGGTGGCGAAGTAGCGCGCCATGAACAGCAAAGATGAGCCGTTGAGCATTTCGGAACGCCTTGGACGGGCATTGGACCGGGGGCAATTGCCCGCCGGCGGCCCTGCCGAGGCGGCTGAACGGTTGATTGAACGGATGGAACGCCAGACCAGAGTGGCGTTGCTGGGCCTGTCGAAAGCGGGCAAGACCGGTGTTCTGAACCTGCTGGCAGGCGAGCCGGTGGTGCCGGAAGGTCTGGAGCTGCCGACGCTGATGGTGCAGCGCGGCACCCGAGAGCGCATGATCTGCACGCTGGGCGATGGCAGCAGCGAGACGATCGAGGGCAGTGACCTGCGGCAATGCGTGGCGTTGAACCCGGCACTGGTGACGCTTGAGCGGGATATGGCAGTGCTGTCGGTGATCAGCCTGCTGGAAGTGGCGCCCGGCGCAACCGATCACGACCAGCGCCGCGCCATGGCCTGGGCCAGCAAGCGCGCCGATATTCTGGTTTGGTGCAGCACCGCGTTCCTGCCCAAGGAACAGGTCCTGTGGGAAGGCCTGCCGGACGCGGTCAAGGACAACGGGTTTTTGCTGCTGACCAAGACCGACCTCTTGGGCGGCAAAGAGGCGGTGTCGGGAATCGTCAAGCGGATCGAACATCGCGCGGGCCTTGAGTTCCGCGAGGTTCTGTCAATTTCAACTCAGGCTGCTGCACGGGCAGTCAAACCTGATGGTACAATTGACCGCACATTGTTTCGTGACAGTGGCGCTGCATCGATCATTTCCGCAATCAAGGCGCGGGTCGATCTTGCCCGCCAGGCCGACACCGATACAGCCGAAGCGCTGCTGGCGCGCCACACTCAGGCGGCGCCAAAGCAGTCGGCGCGGCGCCCGCCAAGCCCGGTGTCGGAAATCTATTCGGCACCGATCATCCTGGAGGATCACAGTCTGCCGGAGCTGGTGGAACATCGGCCTGAGCCGGTAAGTCGGGAGCAGCCTCGGGTGCCAAGCACGACGCAGGCGCCTGAACCGGGCAACCGTCCGTTCCCGCCGCCGCCGAGTTTTGCAGCGCCTACCTTTACGCCACCCAAGTACCAGCCGCCGACGGCACCACCATCGACGCTCATTTCGCGTCCGGTGGGAGCGACCCCGAAAATCGTGGCCCAGACCGAGGAGCCGCGCCCGCAAGCCGGAAAGCCGCCTTCAGCCCAGCCGAGACCACCGCCACTGCTATTGGTTCCCAAGGTGGGGGTTCAGGACGCGCGACCGCGGGTGCGCATTGCGGCGCGGCCGACCGTACCGGTGGTTGCCCCGACCCGAGAGGCGATTTCACCGGAAGACCGTGTGGTCGTGAATGCCGCTGTAACCTTGCTGATGAGCAATGCCGCGGATTTGTCCGCGCAGCTGGGGGCGACAGAAACTGTGCCGATGGGCATGGTTCTGGACCACAGCCTTGCCGCCACACAGCAGGTTGGCGAGATCCTGGCCCAAAGCGATGCCCAAGAGATTCGGCGAATCGCCTCGGACCTGGGGGAGGTGCAGGACCTGATGACTCTGATGCAGTTGGAGAAGGGTGCGGCACCCGCAGACGACGCTTTGACCCTGCTTTTGCAGATTCGACGCGATCTGGAAACGCTTTTGGCAGCCTAAGCTTTATTAATAAGCGAATATTCGTCCAAAACCTGCCCAATTGGCACCACTTTCCAAAGTTAGGACATAATCGACGGTAGAACTGTCTTTTGTTGGGGCAGAGTATACGGGATGCCTGGTGTGGCGGACTTGAGGTAGAAATGGCGCTTGGTGCAGTAGTCAAGATGGACGGAACCAGCGTTGATCCGGGCGTGCCGGTTCAGCCTGCGTTTGACCCAAATCTAAGGCGCAACTTTCCGGGCCTAAGCCGCATTGCCGAGGCCATTCAGGACTTTGAAGGCGCGCTGGGTGACTTTGTTGCGATGGCGGATCCGGAGACCGGAAAGAAGCTGACCAAGATTCTGGCGCAGACCCGTGATATTGAACCTTCTGTAACCGTCATTGGCCAGATCAAGGCGGGCAAGACGTCATTGGTGAATGCGATGATCGGGGCACCCGGGTTGCTGCCCACGGACGTCAACCCCTGGACCTCGGTTGTCACCTCGCTGCATATCAATACACCTAGCCCTGACCCGAACGTGAAGGCCAAGTTCAAGTTCTTTGACAGCGCGGAATGGGATCGGCTGATCAGCAATGGTGGCCGCATCGGCCAGTTGGCCGCGCGTGCCGGCGCGGATGACGAGCTGGAGAAGCTGCGACTGCAGGTCGTGGCCATGCGAGAGAAGGCGCGCGCCAGACTTGGGCGCAAGTTCGAACTGCTGCTGGGAACCGAGCATCGTTATGCCGCAGTCGATGACGCGCTGCTGAAACGATATGTCTGCGTCGGCGACGAGGACCTTGCTGTCGAAGATCAAGGCCGGTTCGTCGACATCACGAAGTCGGCCGATCTTTACATCGAACGGGCAGACATCCCGACATCGCTGTGCGTGCGCGACACCCCCGGCGTGAATGACACGTTCATGATGCGCGAGCAGATCACGATCAACGCGGTGCGCGACAGCCGCAGTTGTATTGTGGTGCTGTCGGCGCATCAGGCACTGACGACGATGGACATGGCGCTGATCCGGCTGATTGCGCACCGCGCGTCGCGTGAGATCATCATCTTCGTGAACCGTATCGACGAACTGTCGGATCCTGCGACGCAGGTGCCCGAGATTCATCGGTCTATCCTGGAAACGCTGACCAAGAACAACGCCCCGGCAAACATCGACATCATCTTTGGCAGCGCGCATTGGGCCAATGCCGTGCTGTCGGGCACGATCGATGATATGACTGATGACAGTACCGATGCTGCCATCAACTGGACCCGCGCGGCCTATGCCGACAAGGTGCACAGCTGGTCGGCCGAGCAATTGGTGTGGAGCGCATCCGGTGTTCCGGCGCTGATGGACGCGCTGGCACAGCGGATGTTCGAAGGCCCGGTGAAGGACGTGCTGAAGAAATCAGCCCGCCAGGCGCTCAATCTGGCGCAAAGTCTGGACGTGGTGGATCAGGTCCGCATTCTGGACAATGAAGGATCGCTGGAGCGGACGATGTCACCCGCTGCACTTGATGCAGAGTTGACGCATATCGAGCGGACCAGCACGCAAAAGCTGACCGAGTTGACCAACGTGGTCTGCGCCGATTTTGTGCTGCGGATCGACCAGTCTTATGAGCGGTTCCTGGAACGGGCGACATCATCGCTGATCGAGCATCTGCAAAATCACGGCGAAGAGGCGATGTGGCACTATAGCCCGCTTGGACTGCGGATGTTGCTGAGCTCCAGCTATCAGGTCGTGCTGAAGAAGATGCACGCGATCGCCGCTCAGGTGAACACCGAAGCGGCCAAATCGGTTGCGGATCTGTACGGCAAGACGTTTTCGATCACGGTTGAGGGCTTCAAGATCGAAGTTCCGGTGGTGACCTATATTCCGCCTCCGATCAACCTGGGCCAGACCATCGCGCTGGACCTGCAGGTCGGCTGGTGGAAAGGCTGGTGGCAGCGTCGGCGTGGCTATCAGGCCTTTGCTGAAGATTTCTACAAGCTGATCCGGGCAGAGACAGACCCGATCATCAATGATTTGAAGACCATCCAGATCGGGTTGTTCCGGGAAAGAACCCAGTCTACCCTGATGGAGTTTCTGCATGAACAGCGCGACCTGTTGACCAGCGCGCTGACCAGTTCGGACGTGTCGATCGACGAGATGAAAGAGCTTTTCGGCGTGCATGCGTGGGAAGAACGCCAGGAATGTCTTGCGACAATCATGGATGAACTTGGCGAATATGCTGACTGATCCCGTTCAGCCCAGGAAAGGATGGCAGGCATGAACAGTTTCCGCAAACCCCGCATCGCCATCATGGGCGAGTTCAGTTCCGGCAAGAGCACGCTGTGCAACTTGCTGCTTGGCGCACGCCCGTTGCTGGAAAAGGTGACGGCCACCCAGTTACCGCCGGTTTGGCTGTCGTACGGCAGCGACCCGGCCTATGTGGAGGGTCTGGACGGTATCCGGCATCCGCTGAATATCGCTGATCTTGGGTCGGTCCCGCTTGAAGGCACGGAGCATGTGCGGATCTTTGTGCGCAGCGATCTGCTAAAGCACTGTGATCTGATTGATATGCCCGGGATTTCTGACCCGAGCATGTCGCCGGAAGTCTGGGAACGGATGGCGCATCTGGCGGATGGTGTGCTGTGGTGCACCCATGCAACGCAGGCTTGGCGGCAATCGGAATCTGGGGTGTGGGCAACCTTTCCCGAAGAAATGCGCCCCAGCAGTCTGCTGTTGGTGACCCGCTTTGACAAGATCGTCGGCGAGTCTGACCGCAAGCGGGTGATGAAGCGCGTTGCATCCGAAACCGAGGGGCTGTTTGCCGGGATCTATCCGATCTCGCTGACGCAGGCGATGGCTGCGGGTGACGATGAGCAGAAATGGGAGGCCAGTGGTGGCCTTGCGTTTGCCGAGGCGTTGTTCGATCTGACCTCAACGCTTTCACGCAGTAGGAATCTTGCGCAGGCTGTGGCGGAGGAAGTCACCGAAGACGATACGGATGCCCCTTCGGATGCCGAGTCCGGCAGCATAGCGACGCATTTCCGACGCCTGAGCGCGATGCGTGATACGCCGGTTGTGACGGTCGTGCCACGCCGGGTAATGGCGCGCGGCGCGCGCGCGCAAGATGCAGAGCGGAAGCCGCGCCCGACCCTGGCCGAGGCGCGCCCGAGTGCGACAGTCGTGTCGTTCTCGGAACGGGCGGCGGCTGCAAGCACGGACGATGGGACGAACGGGAGTTCCAGGTCTGCGTGACAAATCGATTTTCTGGTAAACTCCGGATGGACCTAGGTTCTTCGCGGACGTCAAGGGTGAGCTGGTGGCAATAGCCGAGGAACTGAGGTCGATCGTCGAGGCCTTTCCGCAGGCGCGCGTGCTGGCATTTGCCGACATGACGTCGCGCATGGTGCTGTGCAGCGCTGGCGGTGAAGCATTGACGCAGGAGTACTTCGAAAAGCTGTGCAAGGATGCCGAGATTGGGTTTAGCGACCCGATGAACGCGCTTGCGTCAGATGCATTCGGCGACGCGTATGGGTCCATAATGATCGAACCGACGGGTGTTCGGCTTTTCATGCGGTCGGAATCGCAGATTGATGACGTGCTATGTTGCGTCTGCGATCATGGCCTTGACCTTGGTGCGTTTGTGGCCAGAATCCGTGCTACACTTGAAACGATCAGTGCGAGCGCATGATGGATCTGGCACAAAGGTCGGTTAAGCCATTGAAGATAGCAAAGCGTCCCATTCGCTCTCGTTTGCAGGTTCTGCAGGCGGCGTCGCGCTTTGCACCGGGCGGGCGGCGGATGATTGCCGCTGCTGAAGGTGGCAACCCACTGGCGGCGTTGTTGCGTGAGGTGAATGAGACAATACTCGGCCGAAGCCTGCAGTTTGAAGCCGATGGGAAGGCCAGCCTGACGATGGACGTCGCCGGCAGGCGCATCCTGCGCGTAACTGATGCCAATGGCGTGGAGGGGGCAGAGAGCTGCCTGGGCGTGAAGGTGCTGAGTGAGGCCAATCGCGATGATCTGGCAGGATTGCTGGTCGCGTTTGCCGGTGGCAAGACCGCGCTGTCAGTGCTGGCCAAGCCGCCGGAGCGCGGCGGCGAGGGAATGAGCGTGGGTCTGCCAGTCGCATTGCTTGCCGATGTTCTTGGGGTAGACCTGAACCAGACCGCAGAAGACGACAGGGCGAAAGCCGAGGCTGCCCCTCCGCCGGTGGAGCGGTTGGGGTTTCTTTCGACGATCGTGGCAGAGATGGGCGAGGGGCTTCTGGCATGGCTGGTGCAAGCCGGCACCGCCGACCCGCAAAGTGGCGGGTTGGACGAAATGGTCCAACATCTGCAAGGCTTTCTGGATGATGAGTACGAGGCTTTGGCCAAACAGTTGGATCAGGTGGCACTGTCGCCAGATGATCCGGTTTGCACCGTTCTGGGCACCTCGTTGCTAGAGGGCCACAGCATTCTTTGCGTGCGGGCCGAAGGCGAAGTGTTGTTGGGCGTAGTTGCCGGGGATGCAGCGGGAACGGTGTTGCGGGCGTGGAACGCCGCTCGCAAATAGCAGCGTTACAGCGAAACCGCCGCTTCCTTTGCCAACACATCCAGCCCCGGCCTGCCGTGCGGACCGACGACAACATAAGAGGCGTCGTTGCTTTTCCAGCTGACCATGTCGAGCGTCCCGATGTGCTGCGTATCAAACGGGCTGAGCGCTTCGCCCAGCGCCGCATCGCCACCCGCCATGAAGCATACGGCAATCACCTGGCCTTGCTTGTCGGTGTACATCAGCTGTGCCACCGGTTTGCCCGAAGCCACAAGCAACCGCGCACCCTGAAAGGTCAGGCCACTGGCGGTCAGATCCGGCACGACGAAATTGACCATGGTCATATTGGCCAGCCAGGTTTGCAGATGGGCGAGATCGGAGGCGGGAACCTCGACCAGATGGCGTTTCTGGCTGGCGTAAACGAGGTGATACTCGGCCACATGATCAAGCCAGCCGACCGCCTGCTGCGAGGGATCGAAGCTGCGCGACAGGAAGGCTCCTCCTGCGCCGCCAATGGCCAACAGCGCCAGTGCCGCCGCAAGACCCATGCCCCAGCGTGGCACCTGGGCAATGTTGGCAGCCGGGGTGGGAGCAGGTTGCGCCGGCGTCGCAGCGCGGCTAACGGCGCGGGCCAGGGCAACCGGGACAGGATCGTTGAGCATCGATGCGAAGGCGCGCGCCACCGCATCATCGGCGCGCAGGATGGCGTCATATTCGGCCTGGACGTGCGGGTCATCGGCCAGCAAAGACTCGATTACGCGGGCCTCATCCTCAGGCAGCTCCCCGTCGCGGTAGGCGCTCAGGCGCGTCGCAAGATCTGCCTTCATCCCCATCAAACCGTCACTCCGTCGGCCTTGGCCAACAAGTCCTTCATCGCCGTTCTGGCCCGCGACATCCGGCTCATCACTGTTCCAACCGGAATATCGAGGATGTCGGCCGCCTCATTGTAGGAATGGCCTTCTACCGACACCAATAGCAAGGTAGCACTTAGGCCTTCTGGCATCGACATCATCATCGCGACGAGCTGGTTGCCGTAGATGTGATCGGTAGGGCCAACAAAGGTAGCAAGTTCGTCGGTCTCGGCGGCGTCAATATGGCCTTGGCCAAGCCGCACGCGGCGGCTGCGCATCTCCGACACCCAGATGTTGCGCATCATGGTGAAGAGCCAGCTGTCCAGGCGGGAGCCGGGCTGCCACTGCGACGCGCGCGCGATGGCCCGTTCGCAAGCGGCCTGAACCAGATCATCGCCGTCGTCGGGGTTGCGGGCAAGGGTCAGCGCAAACCGGCGCAGGCGCGGCAAAAGTCGCACTAGGTCTTTCGACAAGTCCGTCTGCTCGGTCACTGCTGGCATTCCCCTGCCATGGTCATCGCGTTGGGACGCTACGAGGAAGAGCGATGGTCGAGCCGGCGACAATACGCAGGTTTCGGCCAAAGCGGCTGGGACCATAAATGGATGCCCCTGCCCCATGTGCACCTACAACCGGCAGAGTGTGATGTCGAGAGGCATATTGTGGCAAAGCAAACCCTTAGCCCGAAAATTGAGCGGGTTTGTGCCGGTAGAATGTCTTGCGAAAGACAAGGCTGCGGCGCTGAGGGTTGCGCCCATCGCTACAGCGGAAAAGTGAGTGTTGATCATGTAAGTGGTGTCCTATGACGTGGTCGAAAGTATGGATCTGCAACCAGGCTGGCGCCGAGGTGTTGCCACCGGATTGCGCCATCGGGAAGCTAACGCTTTGGGTCGCGGGATTATTCATTCGGCCCGGAAAAAAGCTGTTGAAGCTGTCTGCACGGGGTCAAATGATGCAATGATCCGCGGCGAACGAAACCGGCGGTCGTGGATTTGTCCGGGGTAGGCATTCGCACGGACAGCGGGGGCGGGCGCGATGGGACAGCTTTTCAAGGCGGCGGCGGTGTTTGACGGGACCCGCCTGCAGACGGGCGCGCAATTGTGCGTGGTGGATGGGCTGGTCGCCGAACCGCAAGCGGGCGGCGCAGTGATTGATCTGGGCGACGGCATCCTTGCGCCCGGGTTCATCGATCTGCAGGTGAACGGCGGCGGTGGCCGGATGGTGGATGCAGCGACGGATGCCGCAACGATCACCATGATCTGTGCCAGCCATGCGCGGTTGGGGGCCACGGGCCTTCTGCCAACGCTGATCACAGATACCGCCGACGCAACCGCAGCAGTGATTGCGGCTGGTGTTGAGGCTGCACGGCGCGGCGTGCCGGGGTTTCTGGGCCTGCATCTGGAAGGGCCGCACCTTGACCCAAACCGCAACGGCGCGCATGACGCACGGTTGATCCGCCCGATGGATGAGGCGGACCTTGCCCAATATCTGGCAGCGGCGCGGGAGTTACCGTCGCTGATGATCACGCTGGCACCCGAAGCGGTAACGGCCGAGCAAATCGGGCGACTTATGGCGGCTGGAGTGATTGTGTCGCTTGGCCATACGCAAGCTGGTCATGCGGCGGCGATGGCGGCCTTTGCTGCCGGGGCTGGCTGCGTGACGCATCTGTTCAACGCAATGAGCCAGCTGACCAGCCGGGAGCCCGGTCTGGTGGGGGCTGCGCTGAGCGCGCCGGTGTTTGCGGGGCTGATCGCGGACGGCATTCATGTGGACCCGGCAGTCATTCGTCTGGCAATGAAGGCGAAACCGGAGGGGATGTTTCTGGTGTCGGACGCGATGGCATTTGCGGGATCGGATGCATCCGAGATCCGCTTGGGCGGACGGCGCATTTTGCGGAGCGACGGGCGTTTGACGCTGGATGATGGCACCTTGGCGGGGGCGGATCTGACTTTGCCGCAAGCGGTGAAGGTGATGGTCGAGCAGGTTGGCATTGCGCCAGAGGTGGCGCTTGGCATGGCCACGTCGCGTCCGGCGGCCTGTCTGGGACGAGAGGGTGAGCTTGGGCACCTGTTGCCCGGACGGGTGGCCGATATGGTTCATCTGGGACAGGACTGGACGTTGAAGGGGGTCTGGCGGGCGGGGCAGCGGATCGTGTGACACGGGCGCGTTGCATAGGGGCGTCAGGTCCGACCGGCGGATGCTGTGGCGGCGGCGTTCTTCGCCTCGATCATTCCACTTTCGGTTGAACGCGGCACGGCACTGTTTCTTCCTGCGCGTGCCGCACCTTTAGGCAGGGTCTTGCCGGTACCACGCTGTCAACTTTCAAAGGCTTTTGCGCGCCATACATTCGCCAATAAAATTCCGTTGTGCTTGCTTGGAACAAGCGTTCTGTGCAGAAGGCGTACACAAAGCCAACTTGATCTGCGTGAGAGTCGTTTTGTGCTCGTATGTGTAATCTGAAGGCGTCGTGCTTATGGCTGAGAATTCAAGTACAAATCCAGCAACTTCTGGCAACACCACGATAACCGGAACGACGAGTGCAGACTCGCTGTCAGGCGGTGGTGGAAACGATGTCATCACCGGACTTGACGGCAACGATGTGCTTTCCGGCGATGCACCGCTGGCTGGCCAGTGGCAATACGGGGTCTATACCCGCGATTTCACATCTGCCAACAACCAGACAAGTACCATCACCTCAGGAACCCTGCGGGGCACCGGCTATGTCGACGACTTCGACGTTCTGGCGCTGCGCAACACACTGGCAAATACCGCTCAAGGGACCAACCAGGACGACTTTGGTGTCGTCTACCAATCTACGCTGAACATCAGCAGCACTGGCAGCTACACCTTTTCAACAAGATCAGATGATGGGTCGCGGATTATCATTCGTGATTCCACCGGCGCCATTGTCTTTAACCTGAACAACGATTTCCATCAGGCCGCCACTACGAGATCTGGCTCGGTCAACCTTGCTGGCGGACAGACTTATTCAATAGAAGTCTACTACTGGGAGAACTTACGAGAGAACGTGATGAGCGCCACGATTGCGGGGCCTGGGATCACCGGATCTCCAAACCTCGCGACCTCTCCCTTGATTGGCGTGCCACCGACTGTTCCTGGACAAGTTGACGGGAACGACAGCATTTCCGGCGGCGCGGGAAACGACACCATTCTTGGCAACGGCGGCAATGACACGCTGAACGGCGACGCTGATAATGATTCAATCGATGGCGGAACCGGGAATGACCAGCTGTTTGGCGGAACCGGGCTTGATACGCTGATCGGCGGATTGGGGAATGACGCGCTGTATGGCGGCTATGACGCTGACAGCCTTAGCGGCAACGATGGTGCCGACACGCTGGATGGCGGTTTGGGCGATGACCGGATGTTTGGCGGGGCAGACAGCGACACCCTCGATGGTGGATCCGGCAACGACACGATGGATGGCGGAACCGGCTCTGACAGTCTGACCGGTGGGTCCGGCAACGACAGCATCATCGGCGATTCCGGCGACGACACGATCAACTTTGGCGCCGGTGATGATACCGTCCAGGGTGGCGACGGCGATGACGTGATAGATGACGAACCGGGTACACAACTTGCCGGGAGCAACCTTGTCTTTGGCGGTGCCGGCAACGACAGGGTCTGGGTCGGCAGCAACAATGACACGGTCTTCGGTGGCGACGGGAACGACACGATTGATGGCGAGTCCGGCAATGACTCGTTGTATGGCGGCGTTGGTAGGGATGCGCTTTTTGGCGGTGATGATCGGGATACGTTCTTCGTCCTTGATGGCGATGCGGCCACAGGTGAGTCCGTCGACGGTGGATCCGGCGGTGACGATGTCGACACGCTCGACCTTCGCGGGTACGGCTGGGCCCGGACTGATATCGTCTACACTTCAGCGGACAAACAGAGCGGTATCGTTACATTCTTTGACGCCCTTGGCGCTGTGGCTGGCACCCTAGAGTTCACCGAGATTGAGAACCTCATTCCCTGTTTCACAAGCGGCACGATGATCGCGACGGAGCACGGCGAGATTCGGGTGGAGGCGTTGCAAGCAGGTGATCTGGTATGGACCAGGGACCATGGATTGCAGCCGGTGCGCTGGGTAGGCGCGCGGCACCTTTCTGCAGGGGACTTGCGGGCCAAGCCGCAAATGCGCCCTGTGTTCATTGCCCGTGGTGCCCTTGGCCCACAAGAACCGACGCGCGACATGGCACTGTCGCCGCAGCACCGTGTGCTGGTCTGCGGGGCGCGAGCGGAGCTTTTGTTCGCCGAGCCGGAGCTTTTGTTTGCCGTCAAGCATTTGGTGGGCATGAACGGGGTCAGGCGGGAAAGCCCGGCCGAGGGCGTGATCTATGTTCACGTGCTGTTTGACCGGCACGAAGTCATTCTGTCTGACGGGCTGTGGAGCGAAAGCTTCCAACCGGCAATGGCCATGGTCAATTCGTTTGAAAGCAGGCAGCGCGACGAGATCTTGGGGCTGTTCCCCGAACTCGCAACGGCACAGATCGCCATTGTTGACGCACGCCCGACGCTGAAGGCGCATGAGGCACGGGTGCTGATGTTGGCCGGAACGTCAGGCGAAAGTCACGGCTGACTTCAAGGGCAGGCTGCGATGACGGGTGCCGGTCAACGCGAAGATCGCGTTGGCCAAAGCGGGGGCAGCAGGTGGGGTGCCTGGTTCCCCCACTCCGCGAATGGGACCGCCGCTTTCCAGGATACGCACTGCGATAGGCGGGCACTGTCGCAGGCGCATCGGCTCGTAGTCCCAAAAGTTCTGCTGGTCGACGCGGCCATCTGTGAAGGTGATTTCCCCGTTCATAGCTGCGGAAAGGCCATAGATCATAGCGCCAGAGAGCTGCGCCTCGATGTTGCCGGGATCAAGCGCTATGCCGACATCGGCCGCGATCCAGGCCCCGGTCAGGCGAATGCCGCTGTCGGTGTTTTCAACTTCGATCACCTCGGCAGTCGGCACCCCAAAGGCAATCGCAAAGGCCAACCCACGCGCCCGACCCGGAGGCGTGATGCCCCAGTTCGACATCTCGGCCACCGCTTCCATCACCTTGATTGACGGTGTGTGGTTCATCTGGCGCATTCGAAACAGCAACGGATCGACACCCGCCAAATGCGCAAGTTCATCCATTGCGCTGTCGTGGAAGAACGCGTTTTGCGACGCCCCTACGGAACGCCAGAAACCGACGGGAACGGTTTTTGGCGCGCGGTAGCCGGTTACGCGGTAGTTCGGGAAGGCATAGGGCTGTTCCCACGCCGCTTGCAGGATTGTGGCGTCAGGTCCGAGGGCGGGAAAGCCAAGCCGGCCCGCCATGGATTCGATGGTCGAGGTGGCAGCGGTCGCGAAGTCGAACGCAGTGATCGCCCCCTCGGTGACGGTTGCGCGCACCCGGCCCATGGCCATCGGGCGGTACATGTCATGGGTCATGTCTTCTTCGCGCGTCCAGCTTAGGAGGACGGGCGTGCCTTCCATCGCCTTGGCAATGGCGACGGCCTGGCGAACCGTGTCCACCTCGGCCCGCCGTCCAAAACCGCCGCCCATCAGCTGGGTGTGAATCTCGACCTTGTCGGTTTCGACTCCGGCAGTTTCGGCTGCGGCGGAGCGTGCCAGTGTCGGGGTCTGCGTGCCAGTCCAGACCTCCACCATCCCGTCATGGAGCCAGGCGATGGCGCTCATCGGTTCCATCGTGGCATGGGCGAGATGGGGGACGGAGTATTCCGCCTCCCAAGGAGTGCCCGCGGCCAGAGCGGCTTCCACGTCGCCGTCATTGCGGGGACGGGCGTCCTGCGCCTCATCGCTGAAGGAGGCCGCCATTTGCGCCGCCATCTCGGCCGTGTTGGCCGGGTAGGGGGCGGGAGCCCAGTCGAAGGCGATCACATCCGCCGCCTGAATGGCGAGCCAGGTGTTCGAGGCGATGACCGCGACGCCATCCCCGAGCGAGATCACCCGCTCCACGCCGGGCATCGCCTCGGCAGCGGCACTGTCGTAACCGGTCATCGCACCGCCGAGGCCGGGGTTCATCCGGACGGTGGCGAATTTCATGCCGGGCAGGCGGATGTCACCCGTGAAGGTGGCCGTGCCGGTGGATTTGCCGGGGACGTCCTTGCGCGGCAGGGTCTTGCCGAGAAGCTTCCAGTCTTTCCGGTCACGCAACGGCGGAACATCGGGCAGGTCCACCGACGCGGCCTCGACCGCCAGATCGGTATAGGCGAGGCGCGTGCCATCCGGGGTGACGACTGCCCCTGCTTCGGTTTTCAGCACCGCAGGGTCGAGCCCGAGCCGCCGGGCAGCCGCCGCCACAAGCGCGACCCTTGCCATGGCGCCTGCCGCGCGCATCTTCTCGAATGCGTCGGGGACCGAGGTTGACCCCCCGGTAAGCTGAATCCCGAGGAATTTTGCTGGAACGTCCATCGCACCGCGCGCGGTTTCGGCCAGCCAGCCGTGATCCGTTGGCGCAAAGGGCACACCGTCCTCCAGCGCCGCCGCGTTGTAATAGGCGTGCGACGCGGGGCCGTGGATGACGGTCACATCCTCCCAGGCCATGTCCAGCTCTTCGGCGACGAGGGCGGCCAGCGTGGTGTGGATGCCCTGCCCCATCTCGGCCCGAGGGGCGATGATGGTGACGCCAGTCGCCTCGATCAGAACATAGGGCGTCAGCGCGGCGATCCCGGCACCGGCGATCGGGTTCGGGTAAGGGCGGCGATACCTGTACCAGCCGAAGGCCACGCCCCCGGCGATGGCGGCGGAGCCGATGAGGAAGGTCCGGCGGGCGATGGTGCCAAGGCGCGACATCTCAGACCTCCTGCAGTTTCTGGGCGGCGAGGGCGACAGCGGCGCGAATCCGGGGATAGGTGCCGCAGCGGCAAAGATTGCCGTCCATTGCCTCGTCGATCTCGGCTCCGGTTGGCGCGGGGTTGGTGGCCAGCAGGGCCGTCGCCTGCATGATCTGGCCGGACTGGCAGTAGCCGCATTGCGCCACCTGCAGCTCGATCCAGGCGGCCTGTACGGCATGCAGCGCCTCGGGCGTGCCCAAGCCCTCGATGGTGGTGATCTCGACCCCTTCGACATCGCCGAGCGGCGTCTGGCAGGACCGCACCGCTTCGCCGTTCAGATGCACGGTGCAGGCGCCGCAAGCCGCGACCCCGCAGCCATACTTCGTCCCGGTCAGATTCAGCCCGTCGCGCAGCACCCACAGGAGCGGCATGTCGGCGGGAAGATCGACCGTCTCGCGGCGGCCATTAAGAGTAAAGGTTGTCGGCATCGGGCCCTCCTGATCACTATGACAAATTGCGTGCAAAATGTCATAGTGTCAATTGACAAATGAGGTGGCCTTCGTCACGCTGTCAGCATGACACAGACGGACGCATTTGCCGACAAGCAGGAGATGATCCTCAACGCGGCGTTCCATGCCTTTGCGGCCTACGGATTCCGGCGCACCACAATGGACGACATCGCCCGTGGCGCGGGGATGTCGCGCAGCGCCCTCTATCTGCATTTCAGCAACAAGGAAGACATTTTCCGGTCGCTGACCGAACGCCATTTCAACAACACTATCCGTGACATGGAGAGAGCGCTGAACATGCCCGGCCGGAGCCCGGCGGAGGCGCTGCACGCGGCCTTCGTGGCCAAGGACGGCAAGTTCATGGATGTGGTTCTGGGAACCCCGCACGGGCGGGAGCTTCTGGATGCGGGGTTCAGTCTGGCAGCCGATATCGCCGAAGCAGGCGAGGTGCGGATGACGGAAGTTCTGGCGGCTTTCCTGAAACGGCACCGGTTAGCGCCGGGGGTCGGGACCGCAGACGAGATGTCGGAGACGCTGAACGCGGCTCTGAAGGGCCTGAAATTCGCGGCCACCAGCCTTGACGCCTATCGTGCGGGCCAGGCCCGGCTGGCCGCGCTTTTTGCCATGGCTCTGTCATCGCCCGACTGATCGCCGACTGTGTTCAAACTACGGCTCTTCCATAAAACCCCGAAGATTAAGCGGCTGTAAACGCTGGTCTGCTATCCATCGGTTTGGGTGTGAGAATTGGGTGATGTGGGATGGCCGGTCAGGGTAACGCCGCGCCAGTCATCATCAAACGGAAGAAGATCATTGTCGCCGGGGGGCACCACGGCGGGGCGTGGAAAGTAGCCTACGCCGACTTTGTGACCGCCATGATGGCATTCTTCCTGTTGATGTGGCTGTTGAACGCGACAACGGAAAAGCAACGCAAAGGGTTGTCGGATTACTTCAATCCGACGATCCCGGTGAACCGCATCTCGGGCGGTGGCGATGGAGTGTTTGGTGGCGACTCGGTGTTTTCCGAGGAAACCTTGGTCAAGACGGGCACCGGTGCCAGCAACAACAAAAGCGACGCGTCGGCAACCACATCGGACGACAGCAGTTCCGGCGACGAAAAGGCCCAGGCGGAATTGGAGGCGGTGGAGACTGCCCTTATGGCACGGGGCGGCGAGAGCAATACCATGGAGCAGATGCTGCGCCATGTAGTTACGCGCGTGACCGACGAAGGCTTGGTCATCGAGATTTTCGATGTCGAAGGAGCCCCGCTTTTCGAGGGGGAGAGCGGCGTTGCCTTGCCGGTCGCCAAAGCCATCGCCGATCTGCTGGCCGAGGTGCTGAACCTGACGACCAACGAGATCGCGGTGAACGGCCATGTCCGGTCTTATCCAGTGACGCTGATCGACAGTCCGATCTGGGATCTGTCTGCTGCCCGTTCCGAAGCGATGCGGGTCATGCTGGTCGGCGCAGGCATCGAGGAAGGCCGAGTTCAGCGCGTTTCAGGCTTTGCCGACCGCAAAGCCGCAACCCCGGATCCGGCGTCGATCCGCAACAACCGGCTGGAAATCATTCTTCTCAGGCGGGATCGCTGACAGAAACGGTAAAACTTTATCTGTTAGGTCAATCTTAAGTCGCCCGGTGCAGCTTCGCCTGATCAGGAGTCGAAGCATCAGAAAGGCGCTTTCACATGACAATTTCCTCCTCGCTTAGTGCGGGCGTGGCCGGTTTGAATGCAAACGCGACCCGCCTTGCCGCGATTTCCGACAACATCGCCAATTCAGGCACCTACGGCTACAAGCGCGCCTCGACCGAGTTTTCCAACCTGGTGATCACCGGATCGCGGGGGGCAGGGTCTTATTCGGCGGGTGGGGTCAGGGCTTCCACGACGCGGTTGATCGAGGAGCGGGGTGATCTGGTGGGCACCGCCAACGCGCTTGATCTTGCGATTGCGGGCCGCGGGTTCCTGCCGGTGATTCAGGATGCCGCAATGGGTGCCAATGGTGCCGATGCGCCGTTGCTGATGACGCGGACCGGCAGCTTTCGCCCAGATGCCGACGGTGTTCTGAAGACGGACAGCGGGCTGGTGCTGATGGGTTGGCCCGCAAACCCGGATGGCACGATCCCATCCTTCCCGCGCGACACGGTATCCGGCCTCGAGCCGATCGTGATCAACAGCACCCAGATGACCGGCAATCCGACCGACGCGATCAAGCTTGGGGTAAACCTGCCCGCAACGCAAACCGTGGCTGGGTCAACCGCCGTGCCGCCGCCGCTGTCGGTGGAATACTTTGGCAACCTCGGGCTTTCCGAGACGCTTCAGGTGACCTTCATCCCCACCGTTCCAGCAACTGGTGCATCGAACCAATGGACGATGCAGGTTCGGGACTCCGCGTCCGGCAACGCCCTGATCGGAGAATACACACTGACTTTTGACGCAACGCGCGGCGCTGGCGGCACTCTGGCTTCGGTCGCGGTGGTGTCGGGCGGGGCCTACAATCCAGCCGACGGCACCCTGAGCCTGACGGTCGCAGGTGGCCCGATGAGCGTGGAAATCGGCAGCCTGGGCGATCCGGACGGCCTGACCCAGTTGTCAGACATTTTCGCCCCGTCCTCCATCACCAAGAACGGCTCGCCGGTTGGCAATCTGACCTCGGTTGAGGTGGATCAGAATGGTTTTGTCAACGCCACCTACGACACTGGCCTGACCCGGCGTTTGTATCAGGTGCCGCTGATCGATGTACCGAACCCCAACGGGCTTTTGTCGCTCAGCAACCAGACCTACCAGGTTTCGCCCGATTCCGGCTCGTTCCTGCTGTGGGATGCCAAGACCGGGCCAACGGGATCGATCGAAGGCTTCTCACGCGAAGGGTCCAAGACCGACGTCGCCGCGGAATTGACCGCGCTGATCCAGACCCAGCGCGCCTATTCATCCAACGCCAAGGTCATTCAGACGGTGGATGAGATGTTGCAGGAAACCACGAACATCAAGCGTTAAGGGGGCTGCGCCATGAGCATCACCTCTGCCTTGTCCAGCGCGCTGACCGGCCTTTCTGCCACATCGCGGCAGGCCGAGGTGCTGTCCTCCAACGTCGCCAACGCCACGACCCCCGGCTATGCCCGCCGCGAGGTTCAGCTTGGCGCGGCGGTGCTGGCTGGCACCGGTCAAGGTGTGGCCGTGATCGGTGTCAGCCGGGATGTCGACCAATACCTGATCAACGAACGCCGCCTGTCGCAAGCCAATGATGGCGAACGTGGCCTGACCGCCGGTTTTCTGGGCCAGGTTGAAACGGCGATTGGCACACCCGACATCGCCGGATCGCTTGGCGCGCGAATTGCCGAGTTTGACCAATCGCTGATCGAGGCGGCAAGCCGGCCCGATGCGGAAGCGCGGCTTGCGCTTGTGGCAAGTGCCGCGCGATCCCTGGCCGGCGGTCTGACCCAGGCCAGCGATGACATCCAGCAAGCCCGTGTCACCGCAGACCGGCAAATCGCATCAGAGGTCGACACGCTTAACACCTCGCTGAAGCGGATCTATCAGCTGAATGCCGAACTGCAGAGCTTTACCGGCGCGGGCTATGACGTCTCGGCCCTGATGGACCAGCGCCAGCAGATCATCGATTCGATTTCAGCAATCGTGCCGCTGCGGGAAGTGCCGCGCGGCATGAACCAGGTCGCGCTGTTCACCACTGGCGGGGTTACCCTGCTTGACGGCCCGCCAGCCAGCTTCAGCTTTTCGCCCACCAGCACCATCACTCCTGAAATGACCATCGCCTCTGGCGGGCTGTCGGGGCTGGAGGTCAATGGCCGCCCGGTGGCCACCGGTGGTGCCACCAGCCCGGTTCTAGGTGGCCGGCTCGCAGGGCTGTTTGCGCTCCGCGATGATCTTGCGGTGGCCGCCCAGGGCAAGCTTGATGCCATGGCGCGCGATCTGGTCGAACGATTTTCGGCGGCTGGGCTGGATCCGACCGTGGCGCCCGGAGCGCCAGGTCTGTTCACCGATCAGGGTGCCGCCTTCCTGCCGGTGAACGAGGTGGGCCTTGCTGGGCGCATTGCGATGAACGCCGCCGCCGATCCAGCACAGGGCGGTGCCCTGTACCGCTTGCGCGACGGACTGGGGGCCACAACCCAAGGTCCGCCGGGCAATGCGAGCCTGCTTGGCAGCCTGAAACTGGCGCTGACGGGCCAGCAGCCGCTGTCTTCGGGTGGCTTTGTCGCCGGATCCCGCAGTTTTGCCAGCCTTGCCGCCGATATCCTTTCCGATGCGTCGGCACGCAGGTTGAACGCTGACAGCGACGCAAGTTTTTCCGCCGCACGCCTGACCGCCTTGACCGACCTTGAAAAGCAGGGCGGCGTCGACACCGATCAGGAACTGCAGATGCTGCTGGTCATCGAAAAGAACTACGCCGCCAATGCAAGGGTGATCCAAACCGTGAATGACATGATCAAAACGCTGATCGGGCTCGGATCATGAGCCGGATGTCGGTGGGCGATGCCAGCCTGACCTCGATCCTGCAACGACAGGGTGCCTTTCTGAAAGGTGAGGTGCAGCGCGCCAGTACAGAGGTGGTGACCGGCAGGCAATCTGATCTGGGCGCCGGGGTTCGCGGGGATTTCTCGCCCCTCGCCGCAATCGACGCCAGCCTCGCGCGGCTGGCAGGCTATCGCAGCACCACGGCGGATGTGGCGTTCTTTTCACAATCGATCCAGACGGTTATGGGAACCATGGCCGATATCTCAAGCGAGGTTGCAACCTCGCTTATGCGGTCGGCCAGTCTGACAACCCCAACCCAGGTCAATGCCGCTGCTGCCGAAGCGCGGGCCCGGCTTGGCACCGCAATGGCTGCGATGAACACGCAGGTTTCCGGGCGGTCCTTGTTCAGTGGGGTGGAATCCGACCAGACACCGCTGGGCAGCGCGGATGATCTGTTGACCGCATTGCAGACGGCAGTGTCCGGCGCCACCACAGCGAACGATGTCGAGGCTGCGGTACGAACCTGGTTCACCGCGCCGGGCGGTTACGATGCGTTCTATCAGGGCGGCGCGGCGGCAAGCCCGATCCCGATTGCAGCGGGTGAGACGGCTGACCTGTCGGTCACCGCCCTTGACCCCGCGTTCCGCGACACACTTGCGGGCTTGGCGATGGGGGCGCTGCTGGACCTGGGGTTGATGTCCGGACAGCAAAGCACACGCGCCGATATCGCCCAGCGCGCCGGTCTGATGCTGCACAACAGCGAAGACAAACGCGCGCTGCTGGCCGCAAGGATAGGCACCGTCGAAGCACAGATCGAAGGCGCAAAGACGCGCAACTCCGCTGAAGACAGCGCTTTGAAGATCGCACGCTCCGAAATTGCCTCCGTCGATCCGTATGACGCCTCCATCCGGCTGAAAGAAGTGCAGGGCCAATTGGAATCGCTCTACCTCATCACCTCCCGCGTTTCACGCCTCAGCCTGGCCGAGTACATCCGATGATCAGACTGATCCTTGCCGTCTTCCTTTGCGCAACCGCGGCCATCGCCGAACCGATCCGGATCAAGGATCTGGTCGAATTCGACGGCGTCCGTGGCAACGATCTGGTCGGCTACGGCCTTGTGGTGGGCCTCAACGGCACCGGCGATGGTATTCGCAACGCGCCGTTCACCGAAGAGATCATGTCCAATCTGCTGGAACGGCTGGGCGTCAATGTCGCGGGCGAGCAGTACCGGCCAAAGAACGTCGCCGCCGTGTTCGTCACGGCAGCGCTTCCGGCCTTTTCCCGGTCGGGCGGGCGCATCGATGTGACCGTTTCCGCGATTGGCGACGCGAAAAGCCTGCTGGGCGGCACCCTGATCATGACCCCGCTAAACGGGGCGGACGGGCAGATATATGCTGTGGCCCAAGGCACGATCATCGCCGGTGGCATCGCCGCCGAGGGGGATGCTGCCCGCGTCGTACAGGGTGTACCGACTGCAGGAGTTATCCCGTCCGGCGCACGGGTGGAGCGGGAGGTGGAGTTCGACTTCGCCGGGCTAACCGTGCTGCGGATGGCCCTGAAGAACGCCGATTTCACGACCGCCGAGCGCATTGAGCGCGCCGTGAATAAGGAATTCGGGCGCGGGATTGCGCAGATGCTTGATTCCGGCACTGTCGCAATCGACATCGCCGCCGCCAACATGCGCTCGCCCGCGCATGTGATCAGTAGGATCGAGGGCGTTCTGGTGGAGCCTGAAACCCGGGCGCGCGTGGTTGTGGACCAACGCTCCGGCACCATCGTGATGGGACAGGATGTGCGGATCAGCCGGGTCGCCGTCGCGCAGGGGAACCTGACGCTGAGGATCGAGGAAAGCCCGATGGTGATACAGCCCAACCCGTTCAGCGAGGGCGAAACCGTGGTCGTGCCAAGATCGCGTGCCGAGATTGGCAAAGGCGGCAGTGGCCTCGCCGAAGTGGCGGGCGGCACCAGTCTGGCGGAAGTGGTTGCCGGGCTGAACGCCTTGGGTGTCGCGCCCCATGACATGATCGACATCCTGAAAAGCATCAATGCCGCCGGCGCGCTGCATGCGGAGTTTCTGGTGAATTAGGTGCCTGCCCGGAAAGGGAGAAACGCCTCCCAATGAACATGACGGTGGCCCTGACGGGTCGGGGCCGTGCCGTTCTGGGCCCTTCAGACCCGCGCAGGTTTCACCAGTCCGCGCTGGACTGCTGGCCGTTCTAGAAACCGGTCGAGATAGCCGGGCACGTTCTTCAACTGCCCCCAGCCAACAATGTCGGCCGCGCCGTAGAAGTCACGCAAAGTGCGCAGCCATGGCGCAACAGCGATGTCGGCGATGGTGAATTCGTCTACCAGCCAATCCTTGCCCTGCAGCGCCGCGTCAAGAACCTTCAGCAAACGCTCGGCTTCGGCGCGATAACGTTCTTTCGGGCGCGGATCGGAGATGTCCTTGCCCGCGAAATGGTGAAAGTAGCCCAGCTGACCGAACATCGGGCCGACACCACCCATTTGAAACATCAACCACTGCAACACTTGCCAGCGAATGGCCTGCGGCATCAGCTTTCCCGATTTTTCGGCAAGATAGATCAGGATCGCCCCGCTTTCAAAAAGCGCCAGCGGCTTGCCGTCCGGCCCATGCGGATCGATGATCGCAGGAATCTTGTTGTTGGGGTTCAGGCTGAGGAATTCGGGGCTCATCTGATCATTGGTTGCGAAGCTGACCAGATGGGCGTCGTAGGGCAGGCCCATCTCTTCAAGCGCAATGGAAACTTTGACACCGTTTGGCGTGGGCAGCGAATAGAGCTGGATCGCTTCGGCGTCGACGGGGGGCCATTTGCGCGTGATGGCATAGTCGGTGAGTGCGGTCACAATGCGTTCCTTTGTTCGTCATTCTGCGAAAGTAGGTGAAAATTTCCCCTGCGAAAGTGCTTAACGCTGTGCGATGGTTGATGCGGGGCTGTGCGCCCATGCGAACAAACATCTGCTCGCCAAAGCAGAGAAAAAAAGGGAATCGTGAAATGCTAAATGAATTCAAGGAGTTTATCTCCAAAGGCAACGTGATGGACCTGGCGGTCGGTATCATCATCGGCGCGGCCTTCACGGCCATCGTCAACAGCCTGGTTGGCGATTTGATCAACCCGATCATCGGTCTGATCCTTGGCGGCGTCAACTTTTCGGACATGTTCCTCGATTTGTCGGGGACCAATCCTGCCTCGCTGGCAGCAGCGAAAGACTCCGGCGCGGCGGTGTTTGCCTACGGTGCTTTCATTACCGCGATCATCAACTTCGTGATCATTGCGTTTGTGGTCTTCATGTTGATCAAGTTCATGAACCGGATCATGCCGAAAAAGGCCGAAGCGCCTGCCGCACCGGCCGGTCCGTCGGAAGTGGACCTGTTGAAGGACATTCTTGTGGCGTTGAAGAAGTAAACTTTCGCCGAATGGAACAGAAGGCCCGCGATGCTTTCGGGGGCCTTCTGCATGAATCACATGGCCAGCGCTTCGGTTGCCAAGATGACCGGCAGGCCGAGTGCCGCGCCGACCGCTGCATAGGTCAGCTTGCCTTTGTGGGTGTTGAGGCCCGCAAGCAGGTGCTTGTCCTCAGCGCAGGCTTTCTTCCAGCCCTTGTCGGCCAGCGCCAGCATGAAAGGCATCGTTGCGTTGCCCAAAGCAAGGGTCGAGGTGCGCGCGACCGCGCCCGGCATGTTGGCGACGCAGTAGTGCATGATGCCGTCCACATCATAGATCGGGTCCTGATGAGTGGTGGCGCGGGACGTCTCGAAGCAACCGCCTTGGTCAATCGCTACGTCCACCAGCGCCGCGCCGGGCTTCAGCTCTTTCAATTGCGCGCGCGAGATCAGTTTTGGCGCCGCAGCACCGGGGATCAGCACTGCGCCGATGATCAAATCGGCCTCGCGTGCCAGGGTGATTGTGTTGCCAGCGCTGGCATAGGCGTTCTTGAAACTTCCGCCGAACACGTCATCAAGATAGCGCAACCGGTTGATCGACCGGTCAAGGACGGTCACATCCGCGCCCATTCCCGCAGCCACCTTGGCCGCGTGCGTGCCCACCACGCCCCCCCCAATAACCAGAACCTTCGCGGGCAACACGCCCGGCACGCCGCCGAGCAGAACGCCGCGCCCGCCGTTGGCCTTTTGCAAGGTCCAGGCGCCGACCTGCGGTGCCAGACGGCCGGCCACTTCGGACATCGGCGCCAACAGCGGCAGGCCACCACGGTCATCTGTCACCGTTTCGTATGCAATGGCAGTGACGCCGCTGGCCAGCAGATCGTTGGTCTGCTCTGGATCCGGCGCAAGGTGAAGATAGGTGAACAGCACCTGCCCCTCGCGCAGGCGTTTGCGTTCTACGGCCTGCGGCTCTTTGACTTTGACAATCATGTCGGCCTTGGCAAACACCTCTTCAGCGGTGTCCACGATCTGCGCGCCAGCGGCTACGTAGTCAGCATCGGCGAACCCGGCACCCAAGCCAGCCTTGGTCTCGATCATCACGGAATGGCCGTGTGCAACGGCCTCACGCGCCGCATCCGGGGTCATCCCCACGCGGAATTCCTGCGGCTTGATCTCTTTCGGGCAACCGATTTTCATTGTTTTCTCCCTAGGGGGCGGCAAGCCCCGATTGGACCAGTGTTGTCTCTTCCCTCAGCAAATGCTTTGAATTCTGAGTGACTGAAGCGGCACATTGGCATAGGTTCTGTCGTAGATTGGCCCTTTCATCGAAGAAATCACCAACACCATGGATCTTGACGCAACAGACCGCCGTATCCTGACCGTTCTGCAAAAGGACGGTCGCATCACCAATGCCGAGCTGTCGGAGTTGGTGAACCTGTCGCCTTCGGCCTGCCATCGCCGGGTGCAGCGGCTGGAGGAAGACGGGTACATCGCGGCGTATGTGGCGCTGCTGGACGCCCGCAAGATGGGCCGGCTGACGACGGTTTTCGTCGAGATCACGCTGCAAAGCCAAGCCGAAGACCTGCTTGACGCGTTCGAGCGCGAGGTGGCGCGGGTGCCGGATCTGCTGGAATGCCATCTGATGGCGGGAACGGCGGACTACCTCTTGAAGATCATGGCCGAAGACACAGAAGACTTTGCCCGCATCCATCGTCAGCACCTGTCGCGTCTGCCTGGGGTTCGGCAGATGCAGTCCAGCTTTGCCCTGCGCACGGTGGTCAAGACCACGGCGCTGGCGGTGTGAATTGAAAAACCCCCGGCCTCACGGACGGGGGTTGATCGGGTGGGTATCGCTACCCCAGCTTGCGCTTGACGTCTTACAGACCGCCTTCACGCTGAAGCTTCTTGCGCGCTAGCTTGCGCGAACGGCGCACGGCTTCGGCTTGTTCGCGGGCCTTCTTGACGGAGGGCTTCTCGAAATGTTGCTTGAGCTTCATTTCCCGAAACACACCTTCGCGCTGAAGTTTTTTCTTCAGGGCACGGAGGGCCTGTTCGACGTTATTGTCGCGGACGCTGACCTGCATGTGGTTGTCACCACCTTCCTAGGTTAAAGTTGCACTGACTTGTGCAGGCATCGCGCCTATAACAAACGAGGCGCGGCTTGTCTACCGCGCGGGTAAAAGGACGTTTTCCATGACCAATGACAGCCCGAAAGACCTGATTCTGGATGCCGCCATCGTGCATGTGCCGTTTGATGGCTGGTCCGACGTGACCCTGCGCGCGGCAATTGCCGATTCGGGGGTGGCAGATGGCCTTGCCCGCGCCCTGTTTCCGCGCGGCGGCGTTGATCTGGCGTTGGCCTACCACGCACGCGGCGACGCAGAGATGGTGGCACGTCTTGCCGCGATGGACCTTTCTGCCCTGCGCTTTCGGGACCGGATTGCCACGGGCGTGCGCACCCGGCTGGAGTTGGCGGACAAGGAACTGGTCCGCCGGGGAACGACGCTGTTCTCGTTGCCCCAACACGCGGCCGACGGCGCCAAGGCGATCTGGAGCACAACCGACAAGATCTGGACGGCGTTGGGCGATACCTCCAACGACATCAACTGGTACACCAAGCGGGGCACGCTTTCGGCAGTTTACGGGTCGACTGTGCTGTACTGGCTGGGTGACGGCAGTCTGGACACGCAGGCCACCTGGGAATTCCTGGACAGGCGAATTGAGCAGGTCATGCAGTTTGAAAAGCTGAAGGCCAGCTTGCGTGAGAATCCACTGGGAAAAGCATTGTTCAACGGACCCTTAAAGATTCTGGAAAGGGTTCGCGCGCCAAAACTGCCGGACAATCTTCCCGGCCGTCCGTAGTCTTGATCTTGCGCTGATGCCGTTGCCCAGAAAGGCCCTTTGCCAATGACCTTGTCTCACAGCATGCTCGCCATGGAAATCTCGGCCCCGGGTGGTCCTGACGTGTTGAAACCGGTGTCCGTTCCGGTGCCGGTGCCGGGCCATGGGCAGATCATCATCCGGGTCGCCTATGCCGGGGTGAACCGGCCTGACGCGCTGCAACGCGCTGGCGCCTATGCGCCTCCAGCCTCAGCCTCGCCGCTGCCGGGGCTGGAATGTTCCGGCACCGTTGTTGAAGTAGGTCCCGGCGTAACCCGGTGGAAGATTGGCGATAAGGTCTGCGCTTTGCTGCCAGGGGGTGGCTATGCTGAATATGTGGCCACCCCGGCAGCCCACGCCCTGCCGATTCCACCCGGACTCTCGATGCGCGATGCCGCCTGCTTGCCAGAGACCTGCTTTACCGTTTGGTCCAATGTCGTGATGCGCGGCGGCTTAACTGCGGGCGAGCGGTTCTTGGTGCACGGCGGCACATCGGGCATTGGCACCACCGCGATCCAGATTGCGCATGCGTTGGGTGCGCGGGTGTTTGCCACCGCGGGAACAGATGAAAAATGCGCTGTGTGCACCGACCTTGGCGCGGAACAGGCAATCAACTACCGGACGGGCGACTTCACCGCCGCGTTGAAGGCCGAAGGCGGCGCGAACCTGATCCTCGACATGGTTGGCGGTCCTTACATCGAAAGGAATATCAAGGCGCTGGCCGATGATGGCAGGCTGGTACAGATTGCCTTCCTGCAGGGCCCCAAAGCCGAGATCAACTTTGCCGAAGTGATGATGCGTCGCTTGCTGATCACCGGCTCCACCCTGCGCCCGCAATCTGATCTGGCCAAGGCCAGGATCGCTGAGGCTGTCGAAACATATGTCTGGCCGATGGTTGCGCGCGGCGCGCTCAAAGTGGTGTTCGACAGCGAATACCCGCTGACTGATGCCCCCGCTGCACACTGGCGAATCGAGGCGCCGGGGCATGTGGGCAAGATCGTGATGAAGGTGGAACAATAACGACGACTCGCGCAATTGACGCTAGGTCACCGGATTAACGGTTTCTTCACGCGCAAAATCTGCGCCGCTTTGCTAAATCTGTTGTCAGGCGGGATCGGAGTTTTGATCCAAACTTTAGCCGGACGGCATAACCCTCGTCCTTCCGGCACCGAGCATTGAACGAAAGCTGTTTTTCGACCTTCCCCACACAGTCTTGTATTGTCTTTGCCGATCCCGCCACTTTCACCGCACCGCTTCAAGAACAGCGTCAGACAGTCTGCAATCGCGGATCACGTCCGATCCACAGCGCTGGGGTTCCAGCGCCTTTGTCAGGCAAATCCGCGCCTCCTGGATCAGGCCGTCGTCGCAAGTGATGGTGATCTGATCCGGCGAAAGGTCCGGGTTGCTGTCCAGAAACGCCGCTTCGATGACACTTGCGGGCAAAGTCAGGTCGCGCGACACCTGTTTGAACAGGTCTGGAATGGCAATGCTGTCATAGGCGGCCCGCGCGGTTTGGAAATAGTCAGCGGAAGACAGCCCCGCACACCGGCCATGCTTTTTCCACTGGTAGAAGGCGGGCCCAGCACCCCCCATGATATCGGCCATCGCCGCAGTCTCGGCACGCGAGGGATCACGCTCCACCGTGCGGCAATAAGCGGGCCAGCCTGCCTCGAATTGTGGCCAAAGCCCATGCAGCACAAAGGTCAGCCCTCGCCCCGCATCGCATTGCGGATCATCCCGCGCGTCGCCCTCAAGCGCACACCACGCGGAAGACCAGGACAGGGACATCACGTAATAGTCGAATTCCCCCGCCGCCTCGCCTTCGGCCCGCGCCGCACCTGCCCAGCACAATGCTGCGAGGGTCAGGATGAGATGGCGCATTTTCGCTTCCCCTTTATCTGTTGAGGGCCTATATGGGCGATGAATTCCCAGAAAACGTGGAACTCGCGGGCCTCGCCCGCCGCCGTTTTCCCGGCCCGGGAGAGATTTGTAAAGGAGTGATCCGATGTCGAAGCCGCTCATGGCAAAGGCCACCGCAGTCTGGCTGGTGGACAACACGACCCTGACCTTCCAGCAGGTCGCGGATTTCTGCGGGATGCATGAGCTTGAGGTGCAGGGGATTGCCGATGGCGATGTGGCCAGCGGTGTGAAGGGGTTTGACCCGATCGCCAACAACCAGCTCGACATGATCGAGATCGACCGGGCGCAACGCGACCCGATGTACCACATGAAGCTCAAGTTCAACGCGGCGGCTGTGGGCGAGGAAAAGCGGCGCGGGCCACGGTATACGCCGCTGTCGAAACGACAGGACCGGCCAGCGGCGATCTTGTGGCTGGTGAAGTTCCATCCGGAACTCAGCGACGGGGCGATTGGCAAGCTGGTGGGCACGACCAAGCCGACGATCCTGTCGATCCGCGAGCGGAGCCACTGGAACATCTCGAACATCACGCCGATCGATCCGGTTGCTTTGGGGCTGTGCCGCCAGACCGAGCTGGATGCGGCGGTGCAGGCTGCGTCGCGCAAGAAGGCTGCCGAGGGGGTGGTCATGT
This sequence comes from Tabrizicola sp., assembly GCF_031377265.1. Lineage (GTDB taxonomy): Bacteria > Pseudomonadota > Alphaproteobacteria > Rhodobacterales > Rhodobacteraceae > JAUYQR01. The sequence goes on from NZ_JANMET010000196.1 coordinate 36,962, forward strand.
CGGACGATGAGCGGCGCAAGCTGGTGTCGACCGAGCAGTCGCTGGGCATGGCGCCTGAGCCGAAGATGCCGGAGCCGCTGACCGGGCTTGAGGTCTTTGGCGATGAGGAAAAGGAAGCCGCGGGCGATTTCTCGGACGCAGAGAGCTTTTTCAATCTGCCGCAAGGCGATGATGATGATGACGAGGAGGAGGACACCGGCCGGCGTCGGTGATCTTTCAACGATCTTGAAAACCCCGGTCCATGTGGCCGGGGTTTTGTTTTGCGGTGTCCACGCGTGGACAAAACGCCCGCCCCATGTAAATCAAAGGGTTAGAGAACGCCGTTCAGGGTTTCTTAATCTTTGTCCGTCACCAGCGGCGCAAGATCAGACGGAAACCTCGGCGCGCAGGGCGGATCGTTCGAACGCGCTGGCACGGCCTGACAGGGAAACCGCCCCGCGCTTTAGCACATAGAACTGGTCCGCCAGCGCGTAGGCGAAATCGAAATACTGTTCCACCAGCACAATCGCGATGTTGCCGCTGGCCTTCAGATACTCGATCACTTTGCCGATCTGTTGAATGATGTTGGGTTGAATCCCCTCTGTTGGTTCGTCCAGCAGCAGGATTTTCGGCTTTAGAATCATTGCCCTTGCGATGGCCAATTGCTGTTGCTGGCCACCGGACAGATCGCCGCCACGCCGGTTGATCATGTCGCGCAGCACAGGAAACAGATCAAAGATTTCTGCCGGGATCTTCCAGTCAGACCTTGGCAGCAAGGCAAAGGCGGTTTCCATGTTTTCCCTGACGGTCAGCAGCGGAAAGATCATCCGCCCCTGAGGCACAATGGCCAGTCCATGCCGTACCATCTGTTGTGGCTGCAGACGCCCGATCCGTTCGCCCGCAATCTCGACCACACCACCGGAGCGCAGATGCGTGCCGGCAAGCGCCTTGAGAAAACTGGTCTTGCCGACCCCGTTGGTGCCCATGATGCAGGTCACTTCGCCGGCCTTCGCCTCGAAGTCGATGCCGTGCAGGATTTGCGACCCGCCGTAGTGCAGCGTCAGCCCTGTGGTTTTCAGCATCATCCCCGCCCCAGATAAACGTCGATCACATCCTGATTGCGCGTCACATGATCCAGCGACCCTTCGGCCAGAACCCTGCCTTCATGCAGCACTGTCACCCGGCAATTCAGCCGGCGGACAAATTCCATGTCATGTTCAACCACCACGATAGCGCGGGTTCGGGCGATATCGACCAACAGGGCGGTGGTCCGTTCGCGTTCTGCCAGCGTCATCCCGGCTGCGGGTTCATCGACCAGCAACAGACGCGGTTCCTGCGCCAGCAGCATCGCGATTTCCAGCCATTGCTTTTGGCCATGGCTCAGTTCACCCGACTTGCGGGAGAGGTGGTCACCCAGACCCACTTCTGCCGCCAAGGCCGCTA
>NZ_JANMET010000217.1:0-10971 GCF_031377265.1 Tabrizicola sp.
CCACTTCGTCGTAGACCGCGCGTTTGAAGGGGACAATCTCGGCCAGCATCTGATCCGCATCGATCCAGCGCCAGGCTGAGAATTCCGGGTGGACGCTGGCGATCTTGAAGTCGCTGTCCTGCCCGAGGAAGCGGAACAGGAACCATTTCTGCCGTTGGCCGCGATACTTGCCACCCCAGACCTTGCCCAACAGATCGGGCGGCAGATCATAGGTGACCCAGCCGTGGATTTTGGCCACCGGGTCCACCAGATCGGCGGTGACGCCGGTTTCTTCCCACAATTCGCGCAGGGCGGCGGCTTTGGGCTTTTCACCGTCATCGATGCCACCTTGCGGCATCTGCCATGCGGGCGAGGGGCTATCAAGACGCTGGCCGGCGAAAATCAGGCCAGCGGCGTTGATCAGCGTAACGCCGACACAGGGACGATAGGGGAGGGATTCGGGATCGATCATTGGCGTTGCACGGGCGGGGTTGCCCCCGCCCGGCTGACCTTAAGGCGTGGCTTCGGGGGCGATTGCGGTCAGCCCCTTCAGGATGTCGACGGCGTAGGCAAGCTGGTAATCCTCATCGCGCAGCTTTGCGGAATCTTCGGCGCGGGCGAGTTCTTCCTCGTACAGGCGCTTTTCGTCGTCGGTCATCGAATCGTTGGTGATGGCGCCGCGCAGATCCGCCTCGGAGCGGTTCTTGACGGCGGATTTCGGTTCCTCCGGCTTTTCCTTGGCGGCCGGATCGACCGGGGGCTGGTTCACCACGATATCAGGGGAAATGCCCAGCGCCTGGATCGAACGGCCCGACGGCGTGTAGTAGCGCGCCGTGGTCAGCCGCATAGCCCCATCGCCGCGCAGCGGGATCAACGTCTGGACCGAGCCTTTGCCAAAGCTTTTGGTGCCGACAACGATGGCGCGGCGGTGATCCTGCAAGGCGCCTGCAACAATCTCGGAGGCGGAGGCGGAACCGCCGTTGATCAGCATCACGATCGGCTTGCCGTTGATCAGATCGCCGGTGGTGGCATTGTAACGCTCGCCGCTTGCCGGGTCGCGGCCGCGGGTGGAGACGATCTCGCCCTTGTCGAGGAAGGCGTCCGACACGGTGATCGCTTCGTTCAAAAGGCCGCCGGGGTTGTTGCGCAGATCAAGGACGACGCCATCAAGCTTGTCGATGCCGCCCAGTTCTTCGATGCCCTTCTTCAGTTCGGTGTTCAGGCCGGTGGTGGTCTGGTCGTTGAAGGTGGTGATGCGTAGAACGACAGTGCTGCCAACCACACGGCCTTTGACGGCGGTGACCTTGATCGTGTCGCGGATGATCGACACGTCAAAGGGTTCGGGCGTGCCTTCGCGCACCACGGTGATGATGATTTCAGACCCGATCGGGCCGCGCATCATGCCGACTGCATCGTCGAGCAGCAGGCCCAGAACCGATTCGCCGTTTACATGGGTGATGAAGTCGCCGGCTTGAATGCCGGCCTTGGCCGCGGGGGTGCCGTCCATCGGCGAGATGACCTTGATGAAGCCCTCTTCCTGCGTCACCTCGATGCCGAGACCGCCAAACTCGCCGCGGGTCTGCACCTGCATGTCGTCGAAGTCTTTGGCGGACAGGTAGCTGGAATGCGGGTCAAGCGAGGTCAGCATGCCGTTGATCGCGGCCTCGACCAGCTTTTCGGTTTCCACGGGTTCGACATACTGCGCGCGGATGCGTTCGAAGATGTCGCCGAACAGGTCAAGCTGTTCATAGACAGCACTTTCCTTTTCGGCCTCTTGTGCGATCAGCGGGCCCGCGACCTGAGTGGTCAAAAGCGCGCCTGCAATCGTTCCGCCCAATGCGGCCATCACGAACTTCTTCATGCTTGTCTCAGTCTCCTGTTCGGGCGGTGGTGGCAAACCAGTCTAGCGGGTTCACCGGGGCTGCACCCTGCCTCAGTTCCAAATAAAGCGTTTCCGTATCGCGAGGGCCAGAGCCATCTGTAGCTGCGGTGGTGAATTCCGCTGATCCCGGCACGGTTCCCCCCATCAGACCGACAGGTGCCCCGGCGGCCACGACTTCGCCCACCACTCCGTACACCGTATCTAGACCAGCCAGCACCAGAAGATAGCCGTCTCCGGGTTCGAGGATCATCACATTTCCGTAGTCGAGCAGCGGGCCGGTGTAGCGGATTGTGGCGGGCCAGGGGGCGGTGACAAGGGCGCGGGCCTGGGTGGCCAGCGTCAGGCCGGGGCGACGGATGCCGGCGGCGTCGGCCTCATCGGGGCGGCGCAGAAGGGTGCCAAGGACGGGCAGCGGCAAGGCGCCTTTGGCTTGGGTGAAGCTTTGGTCCTGACGGTCGTCGGCATTGAGCGACAATCCGGCGGCGAAGGCCTCCAGCGTATCGGCGCTTTCCAGCAGGCCGCGCAGCACGTCGGGGTCTTCGGTGAACCGCTTGGGCAGGTCGGTGCGGTCAGATATCGCCTGCGACAGCGCGGTGCGGGCGGCCTGTGCCACCGCAAGGCCACGGGTCAGCGTATCACCAGCCGACAGTTGCAAGGCGCGCAGGTCGGTGAGTTCGGTGAGGTCGGCCTTCAGGGCCTGCGCTTCGGCCTGAAGTGCGGGCGTCACCTCGGCCAGCATCATGCCGGAGCGCGCAGTGCCCAGCGGGCCATCGGGGTGCAACAGCAGCAGCGGGCCGGGATTGGCCTCCATCGCCGCCAGAACGCCAAGCAGGCGCGAGACGCGGTCACGCTTTGCCTCAAGTTGCAGGGTCATCGTGGTTTCGCGCAGGCGCGCCTCGCGCAGGGCGCTGCGCAAGACGGCGAGGCCTTCCTCATAAGCGCGGATCGTCTGGCTGAGCGCGGCAACCCGGTCGCGCGAGGCGGTCGCCTGATCAAGGGCTGCGACGGCGGACTGCAGGTCGGACGCAGCCTTTGTGGCCTGTTCGGCCACAGTTTCTGCGCCTGCGGGCAGGGCCAGAAGCAGCAGCGCAAGGGCGGCGGCGCGGATCATGCGATGAGGGATGTCCCGGTCATCTCAGTCGGCTGCGGCAGATCCATCAGCTGCAAAAGCGTGGGGGCGAGGTCCGAGAGGCGGCCATCACGCAAGCGGGCGCCGGGCGGGCCGCCGACAAGGATGACGGGCACCGGGTTCGTCGTATGGGCGGTGTGCGGGCCGCCGGTGACGGGATCGACCATCAGCTCGCAATTGCCATGATCGGCGCAGATCAGCATGGCACCGCCCCTGGCCGTCAGCGCGGCCAGCGCCCGCGTCAGGCCCAGATCCACCGCCTCGCAAGCCTTGATCGCGGCGGGCAGGCTGCCGGTATGGCCGACCATGTCGGGGTTGGCGAAGTTGACGACGATCAGATCGTAGCCATGTTCGATAGCACCAACGAGTTTGTCGGTAACTTCGGCCGCGCTCATTTCCGGTTGCAGATCGTAGGTGGCGACTTTGGGCGACTGCGGCATGGCGCGGTCTTCGCCGGGATAGGGCACTTCGCGCCCGCCGTTCAGAAAGAAGGTGACGTGGGGGTATTTCTCGGTCTCCGCCAGCCGGAACTGGGTGCGGCCGTGGTTGGACACCCATTCGCCAATGGTGTTGACCAGCACGCGTTTGGGGAAGGCGGTGGCCATGTAGGCGTTATGCGCGGTGGAGTATTCGACCATGCCCAGCATGGCAGACCATTTCGGGCGCGGGCCGGCCTCAAACGCAGTGAACGCCGGATCGCCAAGCGCGGCGAGGATTTCGCGCGCACGGTCGGCGCGGAAGTTCAGGCAGAAGAGGCCGTCGCCATCCTTGACGCCCTGATATCCGGCGATGACCGTGGGGGCGAGAAATTCGTCGGTTTCGCCCTTGGCGTAGGAGTGGATGACGGCGCTGGCGGCATCGGGTGCAACCTCACCCGTGGCGCGGACCATGGCGGCATAGGCGCGCTCCACCCGGTCCCATCGATTGTCACGGTCCATCGCCCAGTAGCGGCCGGTGACGGTGGCGATGGTGGCCCCGTTGGGCAAGGCGGCGGTCAGTTGCGCCATGAAGCTGGCGGCAGAGGAAGGTGCCACATCACGGCCATCGGTGATTGCATGCAAGGCGACCGGCACGCCAAGCGCTGTGATCGCGGCGCAGGCGGCGATGATGTGGCTGATGTGGCCATGCACCCCACCGTTGGACACCACGCCCATCAAATGCGCGGTGCCGCCCGCAGCCCTGACGCGTTGCGCAAAACCGGTGACTTCGGGGTTGGCCGCGAAACTGCCGTCTTCGACCGCAAGATCAATTGCGCCCAGATCCATAGCCACGACGCGACCGGCGCCGATGTTGGTGTGGCCAACCTCGGAATTGCCCATCTGGCCGGTGGGCAGGCCCACATCGGGGCCGTGGGTGATGAGGGTGGCGTGCGGGCAGGTGGCCCAGAGGTGGTTGAAGGTTGGCACATGCGCCTGTGCCGGGGCAGACACGGCGGGATTGTCACCAATGCCCCATCCGTCGAGGATGCAAAGGACGACGGGTTTTGGGGTGGGCATGGCGGGCCTCCTTCATCGGTTGGCGGGGTTTTACGCGGATGGTGCGCGCGGGGCAACGGCAGGTTTGCCAGCCGGGCTATCGCGGCGGTTGTGGCGGGGGCTGCGGGTTGCTGGCGCTGTGTTGCCGGGAAAGCATATGCAGGGGTCACGACATTTGCTAATGCTTGCATATAAGAACAAAAAAAGACGAGCAGGCACAGACAATGGGGACGGGCGCGCAAGCGACCTTTGTAATTTCGTGGGCGCAGACAAGGATCGGTGGGTATCCCGCCGGGCCGGTGCATGCGCTTATGCCGGGGGCGGTCTGGGAATGGACCGGGCCGGTTGCGCGGCTGGACGGGCCGCAGGGGCCACTGATCCTTGGGGCCGAGGCAGCCAAGGCGCTGCGGTTGCGCGCGGCGCGGTCGGTGCGGCGGATGCTGGGGGCGATGGCCCCTGACCCTGTGCCACCCGAGCTTGACGTGGCCGATCTGCCTGAGCAGGGCTTTGTGGTGACCGACGGCAAGCACCGCTATGCCGTCAGGTTATTGCATTCGCCGGCAACCGGGGCGCGGCTGTTGCTGTTTGGCGGCGAGATGCCACCGCGCGACCGCCCCTTGCGGATCACCCGCAGCAGGATTGACCCAATGGCCGGGCTGCATGGCGCGACCGGGGTGATCTGCTTTACCCCCGGCACCAGAATGATGACGCCGGAGGGCACGCGTCTGATCGAGACGTTGCAGCCGGGCGATCTGCTGCAGACCAAGGATGACGGCGCGCTGCCGGTGGTGTGGACCGGGCAGTGCCGGATGTCGGGCGCGCGGCTGTTCGCCACGCCCAGGCTGCGCCCGGTGCGGATCAGGGGCGGGGCGTTCGGCATTGGTCAGCCGGACACCGAGCTGATCGTGTCGCCGCAACACCGGATGCTGATCAGCGGCGCTGCGGTATCGGCGCTGTACAACACCACAGAGGCGCTGGTGGCGGCGGAAGATCTGGTCAACGGCAGGTCGGTTGCGGTGGACCTGTCGCCGGGTGGGGTGACCTATGTGCATGTGCTGCTGGAGCGGCACAGCATCGTCTTTGCCAACGGGCTGGCGAGCGAAAGCTTTCACCCCGCCGGGATGGCGCTGGATACGCTTGACCCCGATGATGCGGCGCGGCTGGCCGACCATTTGCCGAAGGTGATGGCTGACCCGGAAGGCTATGGTCCGTATGCCAGACGCAGCGTTTCCAGTGCAGAGGCCGCGATCCTGCGCCACGAACTGGCGGCATGAGGGGCTGTTGACTCTGGCTTTTCGGCCTGTATAAGCCGCGCAAGTCCCGGGAGCGATCTCGGGGCTTTTCATTGGTGTTGGTGGCCTTCGCAAGAAGTCGCCTGTCGCCGGGGAGACCCGGAAAGGACAACGCCCTTCATAGCGCCCCGTCGGGGTGCGGCATAGCGAAGGAGATCAGCCGTGACCAAACGCACGTCTGCCAAGTACAAAATTGACCGCCGGATGGGCGAAAACATCTGGGGCCGTCCGAAATCCCCGGTGAACAAGCGTGAATACGGCCCCGGCCAGCACGGCCAGCGCCGCAAGAACAAGCTTTCCGACTTCGGCACCCAGCTGCGCGCCAAGCAAAAGCTGAAGGGTTACTACGGCGACCTGACCGAAAAGCAGTTCCGCAAGATCTTTACCGAAGCCGAACGCGTCAAGGGCGACACCGGCGAGATGCTGGTGGGTCTGCTGGAGCGCCGTCTGGACGCGGTGGTTTACCGCGCCAAACTGGTTCCGACGATTTTCGCTGCACGCCAGTTCGTGAACCATGGCCACGTTACGGTGAACGGCAAGCGGGTGAACATCGCGTCCTACCGTGTGTCGGAAGGCGATATGATCGAGGTGCGCCAGAAGTCGAAGCAGATGGGTCTGATCCTTGAAGCGATCGCGCTGACCGAGCGGGACGTTCCCGACTACATTGAAGCCGACCACAACAAGATGATCGTCAAGTTCGTCCGCACGCCTTCGCTGGGCGATGTGCCGTATCCAGTGCAGATGGAACCGAACCTGGTCGTGGAATACTACGCCAAGAACTAACCTTGGTGGCGCGTGCACGCACGCAACCTGCCACGATATGAAAAGGGGCCGCACCTTCGGGGGCGGCCTTTCATTTTCAGGGATGCCCGAACAGCATTTCCGCGCTATATGGCCGCCAAAGGGCGCAGGTGCCAGGTTATCTCGGGAAGCAGGACATGTCGGAAAAGCCCAATCTTGAGACGCGATTTGAGCAGGGGCTGTTTGCCAGCCGCTGGCTGATGGCACCGATGTATCTGGGCCTTGTGGTGGCATTGATCATGCTTTTGATCATATTCCTGGGCGAACTGTTCAAGTATGGCACCCAGTTGCCGACAATGGGGGCGGATGAGGGCATCCTCGCGGTTCTGACGCTGATCGATCTGTCGCTGGCGGCGAACCTTCTGCTGATCGTGCTGTTTTCGGGCTATGAGAACTTTGTGTCCAAGCTGGATATCGAGGACACCAAGGACCGTCCAGATTGGATGGGAAAGGTCGATTTCTCGGGTCTGAAGATGAAGCTTATCGCCTCGATCGTCGCAATCTCGGGGATTCACCTGTTGAAGGTGTTCATGGAGATCGGCAAGGTTGACCCGGACAAGGTGGTGTCTTCGTCAGACATGTATCTGATGGTGGTGATCCATTTGACCTTCGTCTTGTCCGGCGTGCTCTTGGCGCTGATGGACTGGCTTTCGGCAAAATCCTACCGCTGATCCGGCGCATAAGCGCACTGGCCAGAACCGTCCGCCGATTGTAGAAGGCGGGCGCAACAGGAGTATTCGATGACCGAAGCCATCCGCCCGCAACCCGGCATCCTTGACATCGCCCTGTACGAGGGCGGTAAGGCGCATGTCGCGGGTGTGGCCAATGCGGTGAAGCTTTCGTCGAACGAAAACCCGTTTGGGCCGTCGGACAAGTCTAAGGAAGCGTTTACGCGCACGGTGCATACGCTGCACCGCTATCCCAACACCGATCATCTGGCGCTGCGCACCGCGATTGCCGAGGTGCACGGGCTGGAGGCGAGCCGGATCATCTGTGGTGCAGGTTCGGACGAGGTGATCAACTTTCTGTGTCAGGCCTATGCCGGGCCGAAGGACGAGGTGGTCTATACCGAACACGGCTTCCTGATGTACCGCATCTACGCGATGGCGGCGGGTGCCACCCCGGTAGAGGTGCCCGAGCGCGAGCGGACGGCCGATGTGGACGCGATTCTGGCAGCCTGCACCCGGCGCACAAAGCTGGTGTTTCTGGCCAACCCGAACAACCCGACGGGCACGATGGTGTCAGCCGCCGAAGTTGCCCGGCTGGCGGCAGGGCTGCCAACGCAGGCCATTCTGGTGCTGGACGGGGCCTATGCCGAATATGTCGAGGGGTATGACGGTGGGGCAGCACTGGTCGATGCGCGCGACAACGTGGTGATGACACGGACGTTTTCCAAGATTTACGGTCTGGGCGGGTTGCGGGTGGGCTGGGGTTACGGCCCCAAGCACATCATCGACGTGCTGAACCGGGTGCGCGGGCCGTTCAACCTATCGACCACGCAGCTGGAGGTGGCCGAAGCGGCGGTGCGCGATCAGGAGTTTCTGGTCCGCTGCCGCAGCGAGAACGCGCGGATGCGGGTCTGGCTGGCTGGCGCCTTGGCAGAGCTGGGTGTGCCGACCGACACGTCGTTGGCGAATTTCGTGCTGGCGCGGTTTGCGAGCCAGGAGGAGGCGGAGTCTTGTGATACCTTCCTGCAAGGCCAAGGGCTTATCGTGCGGCGGGTGGCGGGCTACAAGCTGCCGCATTGCCTGCGCATCACCATTGGCGACGAATCTTCGTGCCGGCGGGTGGCGCATGCGGTGGCGCAGTTCAAGGGTGTGAAATGATCTACCGCCGGGTCGCCTTGATTGGTCTGGGCCTGATCGCCTCATCCATGGCGCATGCGATGCGGGCGGGTGGGCTGGCGGGCGAGATTGTTGGCTATGCGCGGTCGGCGGAAACGCGGGCGGTGGCGCGCGAGCTGTTCTGCGACCGGGTGACCGACACGGCGGCCAAGGCGGTTGCCGGGGCGGACCTGGTGGTACTTTGCGTGCCGGTGGGCGCGATGGAGGCGATTGCAGCCGAGATCGGGCCGCATCTGACGCCGGGTGCCACGGTGACGGATGTGGGATCGGTCAAGCAGGCAGTGATTGCCGCTGTGGCACCGCATATGCCGGCGGGCGTGCAGTTCATCCCCGGCCATCCGATGGCGGGAACCGAGTATTCCGGGCCGCGATCCGGCTTTGCGACGCTGTTTCAGAACCGCTGGTGGCTGCTGACGCCGCAGGACGGCACTGATCCCGCGGCGCTGGAGCGGTTGACGGGGTTGCTCATCGCGATGGGGGCCAATGTCGATACGATGGATGCGCCGCACCATGACCTTGTGCTGGCCGTGGTCAGCCACACGCCGCATCTGATTGCCTATACGATGGTGGGTGTGGCCGATGATCTGCGCCGGGTGTCGAACAGCGAAGTGATCAAGTATTCCGCCACCGGCTTTCGCGATTTCACCCGGATTGCGGCCAGTGACCCGGTGATGTGGCGCGACGTGTTCCTGACCAACAAGGAGGCGACGCTGGATATTCTGGGCCGCTTTACCGAGGAGTTGTTCGCGCTGCAGCGGGCGATCCGGCTGGGGGATGGCGACCATCTGCACGCCTATTTCACCCGTACCCGCGCAATCCGGCGCGGCATCATCGAGGCGGGGCAGGATACGGCGGCCCCGGATTTCGGCCGGGTGGCCGAAGCCAAGGGAAGTTGATCCGGTGCGAGCGGGGGTTGCCGCACTGATGTTTGCGATCCTGGCAACCAGCGGTCAGGCGCAGGTGATCGACCGGTCACCACGCCCGATGCCGAAGCCGGTTTACGCGGCGGCGGCGGTTGAGGCGGAAGCGATGCCGGTGGCGGCGGCGGATGCGCCAAAGGGCGCGCTGCTAAGCTCGTTGCGCCCGATGCCACGGCCAAAGCAGTTGAGCGCGAAAGTGGCCGCGATGGCGGCGGCCAACGCAGCACCAGGGTTGGATCTGAGCACGCCGGTGGAAGAACCGGAGCTGGCCGCCGTTGCGCCGCCGTCAAAGAAGGAACTGCGCCGCAAGAAACGCGAGCAATCCTCGATGGTTGGGGCGGTCTGCGGGGTGCCGGTGATCAAGGGCGAAGAGATCGCGCCGATCAAGTCCAAGGTAAAGGGCTGCGGCGTGCCGGAGGCGGTGCGGATCACGTCGATCTCCGGGGTGCGGCTCAGCCAGGCAGCGACGGTTGATTGCGACACGGCGCGCGCGCTGAACACCTGGGTAACGGATGTTGTGCAACCGGCGTTCAAGGGGCAGGTGGTGGAGCTGCAGGTGGCGGCGCATTACATCTGCCGCAGCCGCAACAATGTGAAGGGCGCCAAGATCAGCGAACATGGAAAGGGCAAGGCCATCGACATCGCGGGCTTTGTGCTTTCAAACGGCAAGTCTTTCACCGTGCTGGACAATTACAACAAGACCCTGCGCAAGGTGCACAAGGGTGCTTGCGGGATTTTCCAGACCACGCTTGGCCCCGGGTCGGATGGTTATCACGAGAACCATCTGCATCTGGACACCGCGAGCTATCGTGGCGGGGCTTACTGCCGGTAAGGGCGGCCTGTCAGTTCGTAGGTGGCAGCAGCATCGGGGCCGGGCCCAGCGGCAGCGGGCCAAGTGACATGCGGCCCGAAGCCAAGGTCAGCGGCAGTTTCAGCACATCAGGCGTGCCGCCTTGTTTTGCCATTGCGGCCATCATGTTTTCCACGGTTGGCGCCACCTCGGGTTTCACTGCGCCAGTCACGATCAACAGTGGGATCAGGCGCTGCCAGTTTGTCACCTCGATCTCGACGCGGCCCGAGGCGAAGCCGCCGGCATCCGGTTCGATCTGACCCTTGGCCAAGATCGACAGGGTGCCCCAGGTGACCAGCACCTCTTTCACATCCAGCCCGGTAAGGGTGGGGCGGGTTTCGCCCGCCATCCGGTCAAGCGGCGCGGACAGGCGGGCGGTCAGGTCGGCGCGGATCACCTCTACCTCGGGCGGCAGATCGGACTGGGCCTGGACCGCCGCAAGAAACGCAGCGTCGGGGGCAAGCGCCAGCGCGTTCAGGCCAATGTCATAGGCCGCAGTCTGGTTGTTGTCGGCAGTCTGGTTGTTGTCGCCAGTCTGGCTGTTGTCGGCGCGGATGGCGAAGACAAGCGAGCCCATGCCCAACGTCCACCCTTGGGTCGAAGTGGCCTTGAGTGCGGTGCCTTCGACGACCACCTCTTGCAGCGGCACCGACGGTGCCGGCCGCGCGCGGGCGCTGGCACGCAGGCCGGTGGAGGTGAGGCCGATGTCCTGATCGGGCAGGCGGATGGTCTGTTCCGGCGGCAGGGCGGCGATGATGTGCCATGGCTTCCACGTCATTGCGAAGACCTGAGCGAAGGG
>NZ_JANMET010000315.1:0-25176 GCF_031377265.1 Tabrizicola sp.
TTACGGAGGCTTTCTCGAGGCATTTAAGTGGATTGCTTCTGGTATCTTTCTGCTGATGGGCCTTATGCTCATACGCAAGCCGGCAACCAATCTATCTGCCGACAGCCGCATGACGCGGCCAGGCGTTTGGGCGGGCTTTGCCGTCGGCGTCGCCGCCGTGATCGGTAACCCTAAGGCGATCCTGTTTTACATGGGCGTTCTGCCCGGATTTTTCGACCTGACCCGCGTTACCCCCGTGGACATTGCGGCAATCCTTTTCGTGTCCATCCTGATTCCGATGCTTGGTAACTTGGGCCTAGCGCTGTTTCTGGACCGCGCTCGCCGCCTTATGTCGAGCCCCGAAGCGATGCGCCGCCTGAACATCATATCGGGCATTCTGCTGATTGGCGTCGGATGTGCGATCCCCTTCACTTGACCCTAAATCTTGTGTCAAAGGGGTGACAATTCCCCCTGCGGACGCTATAAGTTGCAGGTAACATTAGGGGTTCCTGACGCATGGCTGAACCAGCCAAAAATCTTGCCGAATACGGCGCCGATTCCATCAAAGTTCTCAAAGGGTTAGAGGCGGTTCGCAAGCGCCCTGGCATGTATATTGGCGACACCGACGATGGGTCGGGTTTGCACCACATGGTGTATGAGGTTGTCGACAATGGCATTGACGAGGCGCTGGCCGGTCACGCCACGGCCGTAACCGTGATAATCCACGCCGATGACAGCGTTTCGGTGCGTGACAATGGCCGGGGCATCCCGGTCGATATCCACCAGGAAGAGGGCGTTTCTGCCGCCGAAGTCATCATGACGCAGTTGCACGCAGGCGGAAAATTCAACAACACCGACGAGGGCGGCAACGCCTACAAGGTCTCAGGTGGTTTGCACGGCGTCGGCGTTTCGGTGGTTAACGCGCTGAGCGAGTGGCTGGAACTGCGCGTCTGGCGCAATGACAAGGAATACCGCGCGCGGTTTGAACATGGCGACTGTGTGGTGCATGTGCACGAGGTTGGTCCCGCGCCCGGTGAGCGCGGGACCGAAGTGCGCTTTCTTGCGTCGGCAAAGTCGAACATTCCTGAAGGAACGTTCTCAAACCTCGACTACCAGTTCAAGATCCTGGAAACGCGCCTTCGAGAGCTGGCCTTTCTGAACTCTGGCGTGCAGATCATTCTGCAAGACGAACGTCACGCCGAACCGCTTCGGACCGAACTTTTCTACGAAGGTGGTGTGCGCGAATTCGTCAAGTATCTTGATCGCTCCAAAACCCCGGTAGTTGCGGAACCAATCTACATGATCGGTGAGCGGGCCGGTATCGTGGTCGAGGTTGCGATGTGGTGGAATGATACCTACAACGAAATGGTACTTCCGTTCACAAACAATATTCCGCAACGCGATGGTGGTACCCATCTGGCTGGTTTCCGTGGTGCGCTGACGCGGTCGATCAACGCCTACGCGCAATCGACCGGGATCGCGAAGAAGGAAAAGATCGACTTTACCGGCGACGATGCACGCGAAGGTCTGACCTGCGTTCTGTCCGTCAAGGTGCCCGATCCGAAGTTTTCCAGCCAGACCAAGGACAAACTGGTGTCGTCCGAAGTGCGGCCGGCGGTCGAGAATTTGGTGAACGAAAAGCTGGCCGAATGGTTTGAAGAAAATCCCGGCCCGGCCCGCAGCATTGTTAGCAAGATCATTGAGGCGGCCCTGGCCCGCGAAGCGGCCCGCAAAGCGCGCGAACTTACCCGCCGCAAGACCGCGCTGGATGTGGCGTCATTGCCGGGCAAACTCGCCGATTGTCAGGAGCGTGATCCCGCCAAGTCCGAAATCTTTCTGGTAGAGGGTGATAGCGCAGGAGGCTCGGCCAAACAGGGCCGCTCGCGTGCCAATCAGGCCGTTCTGCCCCTGCGCGGCAAGATCTTGAACGTGGAGCGCGCGCGCTTTGACCGGATGCTGGGCAGCCAGGAAATCGGCACCCTGATCACCGCCCTTGGTACCGGCATTGGCCGCGACGAGTTTGACATCAAGAAACTGCGCTACCACAAGGTTGTCATTATGACCGACGCCGACGTCGACGGCGCACATATACGTACGCTGCTGCTGACGTTCTTCTTCCGTCAGATGCCCCAGCTTATCGAAGGCGGCTACCTCTACATCGCGCAGCCGCCGCTGTACAAAGTGGCACGTGGTAAGTCCGAGGTCTATCTGAAGGATCAGCCCGCGCTGGATGACTACCTTGTCGAAATGGGGCTGGAAGGCGCCGTGTTGCGGCTGGCCGATGGCACTGAAATTGCGGGCAACGACCTTGCGCGTGTGCTGGAAGGCGCGCGCCAGTTTCGCCGGGTGCTGGACGCGTTCCCGACGCATTACCCACGCGCCATTCTGGAACAGGCTGCCTTGGCCGGTGCCTTCGATCATGGCAGCGCTGATGCTGACTTGCAGGCCGTGGCCGATACCGTTGCCAAACGGTTGAACCTTGTGGCTGCAGAATACGAACGCGGCTGGACCGGTAGGATCACGCAGGAAAGCGGCATCCGCCTTTCGCGCGTCCTGCGGGGGGTCGAAGAGCTTCGCAATCTTGACGGTGCTGTGCTGCGCTCGGGCGAGGCGCGCAGGCTTGCCGCCGCAGCAGGTCAGCACCGCGACACCTATCGCCACCCTGGCCAGCTTGTCCGCAAGGACCGCGAGCAGATCATCCACGGCCCGATCGACCTCTTGAAGTCCATCCTGACTGAGGGTGAAAAGGGCCTTTCTCTGCAGCGCTACAAGGGCTTGGGTGAAATGAACCCCGAACAGCTTTGGGAAACCACGCTCGATCCTGAGGCCCGTACACTGCTGCAGGTGAAGGTTGATGACCTGGCCGAAGCGGATGACATCTTCACCAAACTGATGGGCGATGTGGTCGAGCCGCGGCGGGCATTCATCCAGGACAACGCGCTGGACGTGAAGCATCTGGATTTCTGAAGCCCAGACTTTTGAAGCGGTGGGCCGAGGTGCGATCCTCGGCCCGGCTCAGGGCGCCGACCGGTGCTCCAGCCGTAGGCCAATCGCACTGCGCAACGGAAAGCCTGCCCAGTACGTGTCGGCGGCTGTGGGTTTGCCCGCTTCGTCGCGGTCGGCCACGCCATCCTCCGCCATCTCTACCAGCGCCAGATAGCGGTCCATCCCGGCATCGCCCTTAAGCAGCTTGCCGAAGTAGGCGGTGGTAAAATGCTGCGCGACATTGTTCATCCGAACACTATCCCAGACCGCGTCCGAGTAATGCTCGGCGGGGATGAAATCGAGGCCCTCGGCGGGTTCCCAAGCCTCTACCGGTGCAGGCATCGGTGCGCCTGCGTTGTGGTTTGCCCCGATGAACGTCAGCAGATACCGGTCGGAATTCACCGCCTCTTCAAAGATCATCCGTGTGCCACCTTCGTAAAGCGACACATCGTCCTTGCTGCCCGCGATCAAAAGCATCGGCGTCCGGATGTTGGCCAGCCCCGCCGCATCCCAGAACCCGGTGTTCCGCCCCCATGGCGCAAAGGCCACAACCGCCTTGATCCGGGGGTCGGGCAGCGCCCGCTGGCTATCGGTGCCGTCCTGATGCATCAACAGCGTTCCAGCCGGCGCGCCCCAGTCATATTTGGTGCTAGCCTCGGTCACGCCGCCACCTGCAACGATCACTGCACCATAACCCCCCATCGAATAGCCGATCAGCCCGGTGTTCCCGGCATCGACCAACCCGGTCAGGAACGACCCTTCCGTCTTCGACAGTGCGTCGATCTGGTTCAGCACGAACAACTGGTCCAGAGGCCGGTTGACCAGCGTGCTGCCAAAAGCCGCCGGATTATCGTAAGTGCTGTCAGTGTGGTCGATCGAGACAGTCACGTAGCCCTTGCTGGCCAAATTCTCGCCCAGATGCGCCATCAGGTACCGGTTCCCCGGATAACCATGCGAGATTAGGATAAGGGGGTAAGGCCCGCCCGCCACATCCGGCGGCGCGTCTCGCAGCGCCGAACCGTGCAACGCCACCCTCCGCTTGCCATCGCGGATCAACACGCCCTCATACGCCTGGCTGCCCGCCACTGCCGGTGCACCCTGTGCCGGATACCAGACTTCTACAACCAGTGGCCGGTCATAGCGCGGCATCGCGTCAGGGCCGGTCACGTTTACGATGTCCAACTGATCCGGATTGACCACCTCCAGCGTCTGCACCCCCACAGCAAGTGGCCCGGCCGCGGCCAGTTCTGGCGCATCTGACCGGATCAGATCAATCCGGTTGTCATGCGACGCCACGTCTTGCGCAAGTCCAGCCCCAGCCGTGGCAAGCACTATCGCTGCCGCAAGTGGTTTCATCATCGCGATTCTCTCCTGCTTCAGGACGTTCTGGACCGCTGCCTACATCTAACGCGCATTCAACCACAGGGCGAACCAAATCGGATCTTCAGCTACAAATTCCTGCCGCTAAGTCAGGTTCATCCAACTCCGAACACTGCGTGGGGGTGCTATCCCTCGGAACTGACCTGAGATGCAGCAACACCCGCGCCAATCCTGCGATCCCCCCGGATACACGTCTGGGCTTTGCCAATTGTTCCTTCGCCTATGCGCAGCGTAGCATGCTCACTTGTGTTACGCCCTCCTTCCCGCAAGATTGACCGTCAAGCGCGAGCCTAATCTGAGCGCTTCCTCGCACAGCTCTGGAATCATCAATGCCCACCCTTCATCCCATCTTGCTAAGTGGCGGCTCGGGCACGCGCCTCTGGCCCTTGTCGCGCAAGAGCTTTCCAAAGCAGTTTGTTCCGCTTTTGGGCGAACGTACGCTTTTCCAGGTAGCCGCCGCCCGAATGCATGGTGCAACAGGGGTCGCCAAACCCATCGTCATCACGAACTCCGACTTCAGGTTCATCGTGACTGAGCAGCTGGCCGCAGCGGGTATTGATCCCGGTGCCGTGCTTATTGAACCAGAGGCGCGCAACACCGGGCCTGCAATCCTCGCAGCGGCACAGTATCTTGCCGCAATCGAGCCGGACGCGTTGATGCTGGTGATGCCGACCGACCATGATATCCCCGATCTGGCCGCCTTCCGGGCCGCCGTGGCCGCTGGAGTCCCGCGTGCCGAAGCCGGAATGATTGTCACCTTTGGCATTCGCCCGGATCGGCCGGAAACGGGCTACGGTTGGCTGGAACTTGCCGCAAGTCCGCAGGGCGCAGCGCCGCTGCCGTTGATCCGCTTTGTGGAAAAGCCAGATCTGCCACGGGCCGATGCGATGCTGAAGGAAGGTCGGTATCTTTGGAATGCGGGGATATTCCTGATGTCCGCTGAGACGCTGATTGCGGCATTCCTTGCCCATGCGCCAGATCTGATCGACCCCGTTGGCGAAGCGGTTGGTAGCGCGCGCCCAGACTTGGGTTTCCTGCGACTAGCCACCGAGCCTTGGTCCAAAGCGCGGGCCGTGTCCGTCGACTATGCGGTCATGGAAAAGGCCACCAATCTGGAAGTTGTGCCCTTTGAAGGCGCTTGGTCAGACATGGGTGATTGGAACGCAGTTTG
Source organism: Tabrizicola sp. (assembly GCF_031377265.1). Lineage (GTDB taxonomy): Bacteria > Pseudomonadota > Alphaproteobacteria > Rhodobacterales > Rhodobacteraceae > JAUYQR01. The sequence goes on from NZ_JANMET010000315.1 coordinate 5,516, forward strand.
GCGTGACGGGGCGGGAGAGGGTGGAATTGCCACACGCGGCCCAGTGACCATGATCGACTGCGAGGACAGTCTGATCCGGTCCGAGTCTGAGGCGCTCCACGTTGTTGGCATCGGCCTCAGGGACGTCATGGTTGTTGCGATGCCTGACGCGGTGCTCGTTGCAGACAGGTCCCGAGCGCAGGAGGTGAAAGACGCAGTTGCGCTGCTGAAAGCCAAGAGTACCCGGCAGGCCGAGATATTCCCCCGCGATCACCGTCCGTGGGGCTGGTTCGAGACGCTGGTGCTTGGAGACCGCTTCCAGGTAAAGCGAATCGTCGTCCACCCGGGTGCAGCACTTAGTCTGCAGAGCCATGTCCACCGGGCCGAACACTGGATCGTAGTGTCTGGAACAGCGCGTGTCACGGTCGAGGGCGAGGTTAAGCTGATGGCCGAAAACGAGTCTGTCTATGTGCCCCTAGGCGCAAGGCACCGGTTGGAAAACCCCGGAAAGGTGCCGATGGTGCTTATCGAAATCCAGACCGGAGCCTACCTCGGTGAGGATGACATCATTCGATATGAGGACATCTATTCGCGCGGCGGAGGAGCTAAGGGCTAAAGAAAGAACCGGACGCCGGTAAGGTCCACACACCGCGTTCCAATCGTTCAGTCCGCATGGCTTGGCATCGCGCGCGCAGAACATATAGACAGCCCTGCGCCACTCTCGGGTAGGTGTGGATCGGATGGAGCAGTCTTTGACCTCGCTTTTTGATTGCGTTTTCACTCTTTGGATACCCGGACTAGGCGACCCCTCCGTGGTGGGCTGGGTCACCGTCGGTGTCTATCTGATTGCGGCCGGGGCTGCCGCGGCAATGGCGGCGAGGGGCTGGTTTCCAGATCGCACCGCGCTCCGCGAAAGGGCGTTCTGGTCCTTGGCAGCGGTGCTGCTTGTTCTGCTCGGAATCAACAAGCAACTCGACCTGCAGTCGTTCCTTACGGCTGTTGGTCGATGCGATGCGTTGGCGCAAGGTTGGTATGAGGACCGGCGGGCTATTCAGCGAATGTTCATTCTGGTGGCAATAGGGGTGGGTGCGGCCGGGTTGCTTGCGACCGGCCTGCTTCTTCGTGAAACACTGGCACGGACCGGGATCGCACTTCTCGGACTTGGGTTCGTTACAATCTTCGTGGTGACGCGCGCTGCAAGTTTTCACCATATGGATGCGCTGATCAACACCTGGATTGGCGGCGTTCGGATCAACTGGGTGCTGGAGCTGTTCGGACCGCTTCTAGTCATCGCTGCAGCACTGCGCGGATTCGCGCCAAGCCGGACCTGAGGGTCTTTGGGGCCGTCCCCGAATCATTTGCACCCGAGGTCAATCGGTTTTGGTGACTGAATCGGGCCGAGCGCCCAAGAAATCGGCAGCACAAGTTACCGTTCATAGAAAATTCATCGTTTCTTCAGGATGAACAATGCTTTCTGGGTGTTCACCTCTTGTCCCAACGGCGGCTTCAGCGGCCGTCCGACGCGCTGGCGGCGGCACATTAAGTCATGACGAAAGCTGTTTGAAATACGGCAAGAAAAAGGCATCTGCCATTTTGTAGACTTGCTCCAGATGCCGACCAAGCTGCTTCACGGGCACCAGTGTGGCTTCTGGAGACACACAACCGGGAGATGTAAGGCAATGAAAATAAGAACTTTTTGCGCGACGGGCGTCAGGCGAACGCATTGCTGTGTTCATAGTCAGATGGTAGAATTCTTAGCAAGGTGATCACCAGTCGTTTGATCGCGTTGGCACCGGGTTATCGAGTGCGTCTTTCATACGGCTTGCCGGTTGGCGTGCATTTCGATTTTGGCCGCCGCGCGGGAGGGTTTGCGAATGGATTTACAAGTTAAAGATACTGTTTCGGACTTCGATCGTCTTCAGGTCCCGCAAGTTCCAGCCTGGTCGATGCCAAAGGCGGACGGGTTATACCGTTTGGTGCTGAAACGTGCACTGGATATCTTCGTCGTGCTTCTCGCCCTGCCGATCATCGCGCTGACGGTTGGCTCGCTGGCCGCTCTGATTGCTCTTGACGGTCATTCGCCGTTCTACACGCAAAAGCGTGTCGGGCGGGGCGGTCGGATTTTCACCTTGTGGAAACTTCGCACAATGATCCCGGACGCAGATGCCCGCCTGACAGCGCACCTTTCGGGCAACGAGATGGCCCGGCGCGAGTGGGAAGCCTATCAGAAGCTTTCTAAGGACCCCAGGATCACACCGCTTGGTCAATTCCTTCGCAAAAGCTCGCTTGACGAACTTCCTCAGCTTTGGAATGTGCTGAAGGGCGACATGAGTTTGGTAGGCCCGCGTCCGATGATGCAGGAGCAGCGCTCGATTTACGCCGGCAGCGCGTATTTCCTGCTGCGCCCCGGATTGACCGGGCTTTGGCAGGTGTCCGACAGGAACAATTCGACCTTTGCACAGCGCGCAGAGTTCGACACGACCTATGAGCGCGAGTTGTCGTGGGCGACCGACCTCAGATTACTTGTGGCGACCGTGGGCGTCGTACTTCGTGGCACGGGGCTCTGACCCAAACCGGATATTTCTGGCCCTAGCCCCTTGATCAGACTGCCCAAGAATAGCCCCGATAGAAGCACAGCGGTTCCGGTGACCGGATAGGACATCAGGACGATCCAGATGGGCCAAGAATGAAAGAACAGCACTGCGGAAACGCATGCACCTGAGATGATCGCGATGAAAAGAGCGCCAAGCAACATCTCAATCCCCTCAGAAAGCAACCAGCGTCTACGATTCGTGCGGCGCAATCTTCTGCTATTCGACCTTGGCCCCAATTTGACCAGCAGCAGAGTCATTAAAGCGCATTCTGTGGCACATGTGGCGGAAGCTCGCCTAGGCTACAGGGCAATTACTAACGGAATCTTGCCGATGCTTGGGCGGGTTCAGCACTCAGTCTCGGGTGGTATGCCCAAGCGTCGACACCTGGACCGCGAGCAGAGAAGAATGGTGGTGAGTGTTTGCCGATCGAAGACCCAACAGGGCACTGCTGAGCAGAAGTCCAGCTGCCCCACCAAACGGGTAAGCAAGAATCGCCACCCAAATCGGAAGTCCAGCTGCCAAAGCCACCGAAGTTGCAAACGCACCCGTCAGGATCGATCCGATCAACAGCCCTACCAACATCTTCTCCATCCTTCCCAACATTCGCATTGGTTGTTTTTGGAAGAAGATTCTCTCGCATTCGTGGCAAAAATAGGGCGTGATTGCGATGAGAGTGCGCGGACTGAAATCCCGCATAGCGGCGCCCCAGAGCGACAGCGCTTATTTCAATGAAAGACACCGTGCAGCACCAAACCCAGACTCTTCGTACTTTCCCTATCAGCGTGCAGTTGCGCGCGGCTTTACTCGCGGCGACGCTCATATTTTTCGGCCAAGTGTCGCGCGGTATGGTCGACGGCTTTCTGGCTCTTGGCGCTCAGCAGATGATCATCCAGCGACCATTGTGCCTGACCTGTAACGCAAAGGAGCCCGTCGCCCTGCCTTTCAATGCACCGCTCGACCAAAAGGGGAACTTTCTCGTGGAGCCCAGAAACGACCTCCACCCCTTTGATGGCCCTGACGTGAGTAAACCTGGCACGAGCAGGTCAACCAGCAGCCGTCGCGACGGAAGTTCGGGCGGCAACGATGGGGAACAGGACAGTGCCGCGATCCGTCCGCTGCCTGTTACGGATGCCGAGGTCGAGGCTTTCGTACAAGCAGTGATGGCCGATCCCGATAAACCGGCCCACACCAACGATGCCGCCGCTGCGTTAGAACACGCCGCCGTCGTGGCCCTTGTTCCCCGGTCAGCGGCCACGCATGTCGCAGTCGCCAGCGGAAGCTGGTTTGACCCTTCGACTTGGTACCAAGGGCACGTCCCTGATAGCAACGCCAAGGCTCTGATCCCCGAAGGCGTGTCGGTCACTTATGATGGGCAGGGCGACGCCTCGCTAATGACGCTGCGGGTTGACGGCGCGCTGCACTTTGCCACCGACGCAGACACCAGATTGATTGCCGACACGATGGTCATCTCGCCCAGCGGATTGCTTGAAATCGGCAGCATCAAGAACCCCGTGCAACCGGATGTCCGGGCCGAGATCTTGATTTCAAACAACGGCGATATCGCGACGGCTTGGGATCCGAGGCTATTGTCGCGTGGCATCATCTCGCACGGGAAGGTCCGTATCCACGGTGCGATAAAGACCGCATTCCTCAAAGTCGCGGAGGCCCCGAAGCGGGGTGACCGCGCGATCAAGTTGGCGAAGGTGCCGGAAGGATGGCGCGTTGGTGATACGATCATAGTCTCCGGCACCCGCAAGGAAGGCTGGGCCTGGGACAACGATGCTGGCAAGATTTTGCACCACGAAAGCCAGGATGAAGTGGTCACGATCACGGCTCTGGACGGCGACCAGGTTTCTTTCGACAGACCGCTTCGCTATAACCACTTCACACCCCGGAAAGACCTTTTCGCCTATGTGGCGAACATGACGCGCAACATTACGTTTGCCAGCCAAGGGGGCTATGCGACGCCCGTGCACCAGCGTGGCCATGTGATGTTCATGCACAACGATGATGTGGACGTGCGCTATGCGGCGTTCAAAGAACTTGGCCGCACCGATAAATCGAGAGAGGCGTCCGACGTCGGTGCCTTGCCGCAGGTCCTGGCCAACAGCAATGTAAAGGGTCGCTACCCGTTCCACTTTCACAAGACCGGGACGACTGACCTGCAACATCCCGCAATCGCCATCGGCAATACGGTTTCCGGCTCACCCGGCTGGGGTTTCGTGCACCATTCGTCGAATGCGGATTTCATCGACAACGTGGCCTTCGACGTCTTTGGCGCTGCCTTCGCCGCCGAAGATGGCGACGAGACTGGCATCTGGTTGCGCAACATGGCCATCCGCGCCGTGGGTTTTGATTGGGGCGACGTCCCCGCGAAATCCGGGCTGGAACGTCACGACAACGGGCGTACCGGCGATGGGTTCTTCTTCGCAGGACGGTTGGTCGAGGCTGCGGAAAACGTGGCCGTCAACACGACGCATGGGTTCGTCTGGATGCACCGCTCGGCTCCAACCGGCCCTCTCGCGGCAGTGCTTGATCACCCCGAGATTGCCTATGGCAAGCCGCAAATGGAAGTCGACAAACCGCCGATCCAGGGCTTTCGGGATAACGAGGCTTTCGGGACGGAAATTGGTCTCATGGTGATCAAGGCAAACTCCGAGCAGGGCCACGATGTGCGTTCCGTGCTGGACGGCTTTTTGAACTGGGAAACACGCAAAGGCGTGGATATCAGTTACACCGGTCACTACACCTTCTTGGACTTTGATCTTATCGGAACCTACCGGGATGGTTTCTTCAAAGCGGACACCGGCTTTTACTTCGGCACCAATGCGTTCGACATTGTAGTGAACCGGATGACGGTCACCGGCTTTCCCGTCGGCGTAAACATGAACCAGGATTACACTTTCCAGGTTCCTGACAGCGATGTTGGCTACATCATGATTGATGTCAAAATGAATGACGTGGAAACAGATTATGTCGGCTTTTCGCCCGCAAAGCATCAAATCCTCGCGTCGAACGATCTGGTTGCCGGGCGGTTCGATGTTGAGCAGCCAGAGGTAACGATCGGGCCAAACCAGGACCTCGTTCTGCTTGCTACAAAGACCGACTCTATTGGCAAGACGCCGCGTCAGAAGGCAGGGGATCAACAGACAATCTACCGTTGGGAAACATCCGATCTTCTCCGCGCAGTCGGCTACTACACTTTGCCAGATGGCCGAAAGATCGCGCGCATCCCCGATCTGCTGGCAGACCGCGCGACGGGCAGTTTGATGAAACGTAGCTACGTTGTCACCTTGGACATGTCGGATGCCGAATTGCAGGGCGAAGGCGCCAAAAGCCATGGCCGTTTTGATTCCGGCAATCTCATCCCAACCACTGAAAACGACAGTCTTCAGCTGACCGAAGGACAGGAATTTGAGATCGACGTACTGGCCAATGACAGCGATCCAGAAAGCGGGAGGCTTGCGGTGGAAGGGTTCACTGACCCTGGCCACGGTGACGTTTACCTGCAACCGAACGGGGCACTGCTTTACAGGCCGAATCTCGGGTTTGTTGGCGCCGACAGCTTCACCTATTGGGCAGGTGACGACATGGGCAACTATGCGCCCGGCCAGGTAAAGGTCGAGGTTTTTGCGCCCTGAAGATACTCACTTCGCAAAAGACGAGGAATCGTCCTGGAATCATGCAACTTGGTATTCCTTGCTATGGAAAAGATGGCCATCAGCCCTTTCCATGTTAGATCAACATCGCAATGATGACCGTGTAACCGTGACGGAGTCTGCGGGTGTTTGAAGTTTACAGAAAGATATTCTCGCTGTTTGACGCCAGGGAACGGCGGCGATTCTGGATTCTGGCTGCGATCATGGTACTCGTAGCCATGGTCGAGATCATCGGCATCTCTTCCGTTCTGGTGCTTCTCAAGGTTCTCGCGGACCCCAAATTCGTGCAAGAAACCAAGGCCATGGCATTCGCTTACGATTTGCTCGGCTTTCAAAGCAACTTCAGCTTTCAGGTCGCGCTCGCGACCGCTGTCATGGGCGTGGTGGTCTTTGGTCTCGCGATCAAGGCTGCAGGAAGCTACGCTGTCATTCGCTATTCAGCGATGCGTGGCTACTCGATTTCCAGCCGGCTCTTGGGTGCTTACCTGCATCAACCCTACGCATGGTTCCTTGAACGCAACAGTTCCGAGATCAGCAAGAACGTCCTCAATGAGGTCGACAGTCTGGTCGGCCGCGTCATCGCACCCGCACTCAAGCTTTTGGCCGGCATCTTGTTGGTCTTGTCGATCATCGGTTTGCTTTTCTTCGTCGACCCTTACGTCACGCTTTTGTCTGCCGGCCTGATCGGCGGCAGCTACGCAGTAATATACATTCACCAGCGAGAGAGGTTGCGTCGCGCGGGCGAGAATCTGATGCAGGCCTACGGTGAACGCTTTCGTGTATCCCAAGAGGCGACGGGCGGCATAAAGGACGTCAAACTCTTGGGTTTGGAGGAAGCTTATTCGGACCTTTACAGGACCGCGGCCAATCGCAGCGCCCGCTCAAACGCAACAATCGGAATCATCTCCGAGCTGCCGCGATTTGCGCTTGAGGCAATAACGTTTGGCACGCTTCTCGCGCTTATTCTTTTGCTGCTTCTGCGCAGTGGCGGTGAGATCGCCGGGACCGTCCCGACCCTTGGTATCTTTGCGTTCTCGGTGATGCGGCTGCTTCCGGCCCTGCAGCAGATCTACGGCGCGCTGGCCACAATGCGCGGGGCGCGCTCGTCGCTGGACGCGATCACCGTCGACTATGCGGCCGCGATCCAGACGCCGCGCCCGTCGATTGCGCCAGCGGCAGCCCTACCGCTTGAACACGTGCTGGAGCTTTCGCAAATCAGTTTTGGCTACGCTACGGCCGGACGCACCGCGATTTCGGAACTTGATATGAAGATCCGCGCCCGCAGTACGGTGGGAATCGTCGGTGGCACTGGTGCCGGCAAGACCACGCTTGTCGACCTAATCCTTGGGCTGCTAACCCCGGACAGCGGAGACATCAGTGTAGACGGCACCCCCGTCACAAGCGCCAATCTGCGCGGTTGGCAAAAGACGCTGGGCTACGTTCCGCAGGCAATATTCCTGACCGATGATACGATTGCAGCCAACATCGCTTTTGGAGTGCCAAAGGATCGGATCGATATGGCGGCGGTCGAGCGTGCTGCGCGCAACGCAGCACTGCACGACTTTGTCGTTACCGAACTGGCAAAAGGCTATGACACGATCGTTGGCGAAAGGGGCGTGCGGTTGTCGGGCGGACAACGCCAACGGATCGGCATCGCCCGCGCGCTTTACCGCGACCCGACGCTGCTTATCATGGACGAAGCGACGTCTGCGCTCGACAATATCACTGAACGTGTCGTGATGGAGGCGGTCCAGAACATCCGCTCTGACAAGACGATCATCCTTATCGCGCACCGCCTGACCACGGTGAAGGACTGTGACACGATCTTTCTGATGGAGCGTGGCCGGATCGTTGCGCACGGCACCTATGATGAGCTGTTGGCTGGCAACGAGGCCTTCCGCAAGTTGGCCGTTGGGCATTGAAGCACGTGCGAGCCTTCGGAATGAAGTTCGGAATGAAGGCAGTCTAAGGCCAAACGGTCACGGGCATTCTCTGTCGCGAAGGCCATCCAGAGTTTCAACCCGCTGTGGTCCGCGTTGCTTAAGACGATCCAAATCTGCTAGCATTGGCAATGAAAAATTGAAGGTTCGCCTCGCTTGTAGGAGAGAGAAATGCCGAGAGTATCCATTTCAATGCCAGCGTATAATGCCGGTCGGTTCATTTCAGAGGCGATTGAAAGCTGCCTTTCCCAGTCGCTCACGGATTTTGAACTTCTGATCCACGATGATGGAAGCACCGACAACACCCTCGAAATTGCCCGCAGCTATGAAGCAAAAGACCCGCGGATTAGGGTGACGACTTCTACCAACTGTGGTGCGGCGGTCACCCGAAACAAATTGATCGACGCATCGCAGGGAGAATACGTGGCAGTTCAGGACGCGGATGATGTCAGTCTTCCGGCCCGTCTGGAACTTCAGGTGCAGTTTCTTGACGCGCATCCGGACCACGTTCTGGTCGGTGGTCAGATCGAATGGATGGAAGAAGACGGGCTCGTCATAGGCCCCGTCCATACGGTGCTGAACCATGAAGACATTGAAGCGCGGCACCTGCAGCTCGACTGCAGAATGGCACATACGACGGTGATGATGCGACGCAACGCGCTGCAGAAAGTCGGCGGTTACGATCACGACTTCGCATATGCCGAGGATTTTGACTTGTGGTTGAGGCTGGGCGAAGTCGGCAAACTGGCGAACCTGCCGCAAGCCGTCGCGCGGTATCGGCTGGTTGGTTCCAGCCTCAGCAGTCTTTATCACCCGCTGCAAGTCCGCGACGCATGGCGCGCGTTGAATGCTGCAAAGACCCGGCGAGGGCTGGAAATTGACCCCCATGAAAGCGCGCCAGCGCCAAATGGTGAACCGCTGCAGCGTGCAAGTTGGCGCAGAACGATACAGTTCGGCTGGATTGCCTGGGGTGCAGGGCGGCGGCAGTCCTGGCGTCATTTCGCGTTGCGAGCGCTGCGCGAAGCACCGAATCAGCCCGCCAGTTGGCGGCTGCTGGTTGTCGGTGCGTTCAAGCGTCCGCCCGGTGGCGCACAAAACACTGCCCCGGATTGAGGTATCCGAGTGTTAGCGACATTCAGCAGTTGTAAACTACTGCAAAGTCGCAACCCCAAGGAATGTCCACCCGTCAAAGCCGTCGAACCAAGGGTCGGAATTGGGCGAACTTCGGCTTGTCCAATCAACTTATCGGCTAACTGACCGCTTGAAATCTGTTGATTGCGGCATTTCCCCTTCAATTTCTTGATTTTTCCTCCTTCATTCCCGTTATAAACTTGGTGCCGGTACAATTTTTCAGTCCTGCGAGGAACGTTATGTCAACACCAGTCCTGTCGATTGACCCCCAAGCCCTTGTCATTCCGATGGAAGAAGCGCGCGAGGCCGGCCGGTCCGCCGCCGAGGCGTATCGAGCGCAAAAACCTTACCCGCATGGTTGCTTTGATGACTTTCTGCCGCCCGAGATTCTGGAGCGGGTGCGCGAAGAACTCCGCCAGCTGCCAGAGGCTGAAACCATCTTCAATCGCCCGCAGGAAAAGCAGAAGACGTCGTACCAGCCAGAACGTCTGGCATTTTACACACGCAGCCTGTTCTACGCCCTGAACTCACGCGCGTTTCTGGCGTTTCTGGAAGAACTGACCGGGATCGACGGTTTGATCCCCGACCCTTACTTTGCTGGCGGCGGGATCCATGTCGTCGCGAATGGCGGCCACCTCGACATCCACGCTGACTTTAACCATCACGGCAAGCTGAACCTTGAGCGGCGCATCAACGTCCTAATCTACCTGAACAAGGATTGGCGCGAGGAGTGGGGTGGGTCCTTCGAGATCTGGAACACCGGCATGACCGAAAAGGTCGCAAGCTTCGTGCCGCTGTTCAATCGCATGGTTTGCTTCAACACCGGGTCCGAGACATGGCATGGCAACCCAGAGCCGGTCGCCCAACCGGATGGCGAGCCGCGCATGTCGATCGCGCTGTACTACTACACCGCCACTTGGGATTCGACGCGCAAGTCGCACTCGACACTCTTCAAGCCGCGCCCCGGCACGTCCGACCAGGAAGACCGCCAGGAAGCCCGGCACGCAGCGCTTCAGAATTTCCTGCCTCCGGTTCTGTATCGCCGCATCGGCCACCATCTTCGCCGGATTGGAATCTGACAACCGCGTGCAGTGGCGCTAGGTCAGCGCCGGCAAATGGGTGTCAGAAACGCGGCCAATTGCGTGGCAACGGTCTTTGGCGAAAGAACGGCTCCCACATGGGCACGCGCCGCCTTGCCGAGCCTCTGCGCAAGATCGGTGTCGTGAAGCAGGCGTAAACATGCATCCGCCAAGGCTTTCGGATCTTCCGGCGGGACAAGCAGGCCGGTTTCCCCGTCTGTTATGTTTTCCTGGCAGCCGCCAACACGTGTACACACAACGGCCGAGCCCGCAGCCATTGCTTCGACCAAGGTGCCGCCAAATGTCTCATAGCGTGAAGCAACAATAGAAATCCCATGGTTCAACCGGTGTGCAGCTACCTCCTCACGAGACTGCTTGCCGCAAACATCAATTCGTGCGCGCAACTCATCGGGCAGGCGCGCCAGCGTCTCGGCTAGGGTCACGCGGCGGCCATCAGGCAGCAGAACTCCGTTGTCGGGGCCGGCAAAGGTCAATCGGCAAGAGGCATGTTGTTGCGCGATCAGCGCAAAGGCATTGATCACAACGTCGCCACCCTTGATCAGATCAAACCGACCCACGAACAAAATACGCATTATCCGCGCGGCATCCAGCACCACAGCTTCGGCGGGCGGCAAGACCGGGTTGGGGATAACCGTTGCGGGAACGTCCGGTAGCCCCCAGGCCGCCCTCGTTCGCTCCAATGTGTCCAGCGACGGTGCCGTGATCCCATCGGCAAGGCGCAGCCCTGCAGCCTCGCGTGCCTCGCGCCGGGCGCTTGCCTTCTCATGGCCAGGCCCCTGAAGCGCCTTGTGCACCCACCAAGGGCCATGCAGCGTCACCACCAGCGGGATCCGGATCCGCTTGCTGACGGCGCCGGCCCAGCCTTGCGTTTCCTCCATCACCACAACTTCGACGCCATGCAACCGGCTGGCCTCGTGCACTGCCACCACAAGCCGCCTCGCCACCGTTCGATTGATTGCCACCGCCGGATCAAACCGCATCAAAAGCTTTTCCGCCAAAGACATGCGATGTGGTGGCAAAGTCACCACACGTGGATGATCACTCGGCCCGTCGACTGCATGCGTGATGATGGTGACCTCGTGCCCGCAGGCTTCCAGCCCCATCGCGATCTGGGCCACAGCGGTCGCGATACCATTTGCCGTGTTGGTCCCGGGCCAAGCCGGGGTAACCAGCCCGATCCTCAAGGGAACCATCGGCGCAGCATCCTTCGCCAAAGATGGCGCGATCATCGTGTCTGTCCCCGGCGACCGCCAGCCTTTCGGCGGACCCTCTGTTCCGACACCTGCTGACTTGCCATCAACCATGACGGGCCGGGGGTTGCCGCGCCGAGCGTCGCTCCCCATTGCCGGTGGGGTGACGACGTCGCAACTGCACCCTCCTCGTCATTCTTGGGACGCCAGATGACAAAGCCGGCCATCGCTCCGGCCATAAGCCAGACGTGGTTGACGAGACCGGCATTCGGCAAAAGATCAATCAGGTTCGCGCTCAGCACGACCATCAGCCCCGGTGTGATTATTGATGGGCCAAACTGACGATAACGCCGCGCGAAGAACATGATGGGCAAACAAAGCAGGCCGAAATGGGCAATGTAGCCAACCCATCCATAGGTCCCGATCAGAATGATCCAGACGCCGTCAGTGACGGTGGTCATCTTGCCGCTCTCGGCCTCATAAAGCTGGTTCCTACCCCAGCTCCCCCAACCAAACACCGGCTTTTCGTTTGCATGGCCCAGTAGCGCATCCTCATTGTCGAACCGGAATTTGAGCGATTCCGCACGTTCCGGGCTCATTGAAGCGGAAATCTCGTAGACCGATTGGACGGGTATCCATCCCGCCCCGCGAAGCATCGGATACAAAAGGACGGTCACGGCGATGGCGACTGACACGGAAACCTGCAGTCTCCTGCTTCCCAAGGTGACCAACATCGAAAGACTGACCGCAATCGCCAGTGCCCCGAAGTTTTTCGACAAGAACAGCGTGCCAATCAGCCACACCACGGCAAAAATCCAGCCCGACGCGGTCTTTCCCTGACGCAAGGCCTCTCTCCAAAGCACCAGCGCCGAAAGGGTCGCGAGGCAAAGGAAGATGCCCAGCATCAGGCCGTGGTTAAGAAACACGACAGGTCGAAAGCCTCCTGCCCGGATGTGCTGGATGAACTCACTCGGAAAGAAACCGTAGATCCAGTTGTTCAGCTGCGGGCTCATCCTGATCTCGAAAAGCGCAGGCAGCGTGTAGACCAGCGCGGCTGCAACGAAAGCTTGCAACAGCGACTGGTGTGCTTCGCGGGTGTTTAGATAACGTAAGCCAAGAAAGAACGGCAACACATGCACGGCGATGCTGGAAATCATTGAAAAGGCGTCATAAAGGCGAAGCCCTTGAATGTAGCGCGGCCCCACGATGATCGGATCGGGGTTTTGCAAGACAGTCATGATGGGCGCGACAAAAAGCAGTGTAAGCAGCCCGTAGATCACCCACTTGATGCGGATCTGGGCGACCGGCGTTCCGTTGGCCGGGCGCGGTGCGTAAATCAAACACAGGACCAGCGCGCTTAGGCTTGGGATCAGCGACTTGTCCAGCATTGGCAGCATCGGCAGCTTGAGACCCGCCGATGTTGGCAAAATCAGATGGCCGCCAATAATCGTCCAGATCAATGCCTTGTGCAGCGGTAGCGTCCGAAACAGAACCAGCGCCACCAAGGGCCAGCTGAAGATCATCACGTAGGCAAATGCGTTCGGCATCCAGAACCTTGTTTGACAGCAGCGGAGGTGACTCTTTCTAGCCTGTCCGGGCACAAAGGAAAATGCTGCTGGTTGGATCGGGCCGAAAACATTGCCGGTCGCGATTCGGCCCAAACCTCACGCTAGGATGCCTTTCGCTTTCGTGCTTTCTGGCAACCATGACGCCCAAGTCCCTGATTCCATCAAAAGCAGATGAACGTCATCCATCGGACGTCCGAATTGGCGCTGTCGTGATCGGGCGGAACGAAGGCGCGCGGCTGGTTGCCTGCCTTCAATCCTTGCCACCTGTGATCGCCCGCGTTGTCTATGTTGATTCCGGATCAACCGATGGCAGCGTGACAGTGGCCCGCGCGGCTGGTGCCGAGGTGGTCGAACTTGATTTGACCCTGCCTTTCACCGCTGCCCGCGCCCGGAACGAGGGGTTGCAGGCGCTGATGGCCGGGGAAGGGGTCGACTTCGTACAATTCATTGATGGCGACTGTGTCCTGCAATACGGCTGGATCGAGACGTCCCGCGACTTTCTGCGCGCCTACCCTAAGGCCGCCGTGGTCTGTGGTCGGCGGCGCGAACGTTTCCCAGAGGCTTCGGTCTGGAACAGACTTTGCGACGCCGAATGGGATACACCGGTTGGCCAGACCAAGGCCTGTGGTGGTGATGCATTGATGCGCGCGCAAGTGATCTGCGCTGTTGGTGGCTATAAACCCAACCTCATTGCCGGCGAGGAACCAGAGCTTTGCCTGCGGCTTCGTGCCGAAGGCTGGCAAATCTGGCGAATCGCTGACGAGATGACATTGCACGATGCCGCGATGACGCGTGCAAAGCAGTGGTTCCGTCGCAGCCGCCGTGCAGGCTATGCCTATGCCGAGGGTGCGGCCCTGCACGGAGCGCCACCCGAATGCCACTGGGTTGCAGAAACCCGCCGTGCCCTGGTCTGGGGTGTCGGCTTGCCTGTTGTGTCAATCATCGGGATGGCCTTATCGCCATGGTCGGCCCTCCTTCTGTTGGCCTATCCTGCGCAGGCCCTGCGTTTGATGCGCCGTTTTGGCAACGAGCGCGGCTTTTTCCTGACACTTGGCAAGGTACCCGAAGCGATAGGTGTGCTAGAATATCACTATGGCCGAATGTTTCATCGGCCCGTTGAACTGATTGAATACAAGTAAGACATCAGATTGGCCTAATGACGATGACGCTGGTGACGACACTCATTTCTGCGGCTCGAAAGATCCAGCCTGGCAATACGCCGGGAACGCTCGCTTCGCAGGGGCGTTTCGTCCTGGCGGGTCTTGGGGAGCGTGACCTTGTCGGCAAGATGCTCAACCCTGCGCCCGGTACCGCGTTGGAACGCATCATGGCCGAACGACCGCAACTGCTTGGCGCACTGGTTTGGCCCTACCAATGCGCCAACTGGGGGGTCCATGACCGTCTGAGCCGGATCATCGGCCATTACTTAGCACTTGACGATCTTGGCGCGTCGTTCCGCTTTTCGGTTGACGAGCGTCTGATCCTTGCCAAGCTAGATGATCTTCAAGAAGGCATGATGCTGGTTATCGATCAACCAGAATGGTTCCTGCGCGAAGGCGGTTTGACGATGAGCCTGTTTCTGGGCAGCTTTCGCGCGTTTTCCGTCGCGTTTTCGCTGTTTCGTATGCCGGATGGTCGTCTCAGCGCAACCATCGGCGGGGTGCAGGGGCGAAACCGCGAAGACATGCTTGATACCTACCGCGACCTGACAAAAGAGCTGCATGGTTTGCGCCCACGCGACTTTCTGATCGAAGCATGCCGGATCCTGTGCCGTCAATTGAACGTCGAGATCTTGCACGCCGTTTCCGAATCTGCGCGCCACCAACGGCATCCCTATTTCCGGAACAAGCTGTCGAACAGCCAGAACTACGACACCATTTGGCAAGATCGCGGCGGCATTTCCGTCAGCCCGGATTTCTTCGAGCTGCCAGTACTGCCGGCACGTCGGGATCTGGCGACTTTGAAGCCCGGGAAACGCCCGATGTATCGCCGCAGATTTGAGTTTCTTGACGCGCTCGAAGCGGAAATCGCCGCCAATCTGCCCGCGATGCGCCCAGTGCGCTTTGCAGACAGTTGAGGAAGACGGCATGCTGACCGCCCACCGCAATCACTTGGCCGCTTGCTCCGCTTTTCCGGGCCAGCGTGGTGATTATTGCCTTCGCTTGGCCCCGCAAGGATGGGCGCAATGACTGATGCGCGTACCGAAGAATTTCTGTCCGCGGTTGGGCCCTTGGTCGTGATCAACCTTCCCAATCGAACGGATCGGCGCGACGAATTCGCAGAACAGCTGGCCCGGATCGGCCTGTCGCTCGATCACCCGAAGGCAAGCCTCTTTCCGGCAATCCGCCCAGATGCGGCGGATGGGTTTCCAACAATCGGGACGCGCGGCTGCTTTCTCAGCCACCTTTCCGTCTTGCGCCAAGCCCTGTCGCAAGGGCAGGACTCGGTCCTGATCTGCGAGGACGATCTCGATTTCGTGCCCGGCGCGCTGTCGCGTTTTTCCGAAGTCGGCTCGCAGTTGAAGTCCCGGTCCTGGAACATCTTCTATGGCGGCTACGATAGCGCACCGCCCGGCGAGCTTGTCGCGCCAGGGCTCGTCAGGGTCGCGCCCGACCATGGCATCGTTTGTGCTCATTTCTACGCCGTCCGCGGTGCCGCGATTGGCGATCTTGTGCGGTATCTTGAGGCGATCCTGACCAGACCGCCCGGCCATCCCGACGGTGGACTGATGCACTATGACGGCGCCCTCGCTTGGTTCCGCAAGGATCACCCACACTATACAACCTTGGCCACGGTGCCGGAACTTGGCGTTCAGCGCCCGTCGCGCACGGATATTCATGCGCTGCGGTGGTTCGACCGTTGGCCCGTCGTGCGCAGTCTGGCATCAAGTCTGCGCCGGGCTCGCTCGCAAGTGCGCCAGCGCGCAAACCGTGGGGCTGATGCCTGAAAGGATCATTTTTTGATGACGCGCCCTACGCAGAAGCTCTGCTTTGATTTCATCGCTGGCGAAACCATGGCCGTCTCCCACGAACCACCCGCCTACGCCGGGTCGCTTGACCCAAGCCTGTTCCGATTTGAAACCCATGTCACCGGCGGTGCCGGTTGGGTTGCGATAGCCTTCCGCATCTTCCGCACCATTCTGACCCGCACGCCCGACGTCGTGGTTTCGAACGAGTATCGACGCGCTTTCCTTGTCAACCTCGCGCTGATTCTGACCCGGAGCCGCGCGCCGCATCTGGTTCTCGGGATGAACCTCTCGGCTCGCCCCATTGTCTCGCGCCACTCTGTTATCCAGCGCCTGATTGATCGGATCTTCGCAAGGTCTTCGGCTATCGTCGTACATTCGACCAAGGAGGCCGAATTCTTCACCGAACTCCACCACCTGCCAGTGGGTCGTTTCTGTTTCGGCCATTGGGGGTTTGACCTTCCGCTAACTGACAGTGACCGTTTCGACAGCGAAGCAAAGCCCTTCGTCTGCATGATCGGCCGCAACAACCGGGATCTTGAGACCTTTGCCGATGCCGTCCAGCGTGCTGGCATTGCTGGCATCGCTGTTGTGCCGGGGTACATGCACCTCGATCCGGCGCTAGAGAAGGGGCTGAAGATCTACCGCGACTTGCCGATGGCCGACTGTATCAGTTGCATCCGCAACGCTGCCGCAAATGTCACGCTCTTGCGCGACGGCAGCCGTGGCGCCGGGCACATTACCGTTGTGACCGCCATGCATCTGGGCATTCCGCAGATCTATTCCAAAACCGAGGTGCTTCGGGAGTATTTCCCCAGCGATGCATTTGGAACGGCCGTACCAATCGGTGATGCAGCGGCGGCGTCCGAAGCGATTCTGCAGGTGCTGAAGGCGCACGATGCGCCCGATCTCGACACTTCGGCTGATGCGCGGCGGGCCTTTGCACGGACATGGTTGTCGCATGATAGTGGCTCTCGGCGGATCGCTGCGGTGTTCCTGGCAATGCTCGAGAATCGGGCACTGGCATTGACCGACCCGGAATGGGACCGCTGGCTGGCACAGAACATCTCCGCCCCGCAAAGGGCTGTGGCGGTTTCGTGAAGAATATGGAACGGACGTGTAAAGGAAGGTGGATTTGTTGACCGGTACCCTTGCCTTCAAGTCATTCTCGCAGCACAATTCTTGAAGCTGTATCAAGCCTGATCTAGGCCCTCAGATCTTACAGGGTCTCGATTGGGCCGCTTTGTTTTTTTGGGAACAACCAAGTGATTGAGTCGGGCCATTGATGCAGCAGTCCCGTCCGGATTTACTGACATCTATCGGAACGCGGATGAATGTCGCTGCCCGTCGCATGCGTGCCGTGCTTGATCACCGTCTTGGTCGGACAGCCTTCGATCCACTTCCCCCGCCCGTGCTGGTCGGCGAGGTGGAAAGCTTTACCTGTCGGCCGGCCCTCTTCGAACCTGATCAACTGAGCCGGGTACTCGGCTGCGGGTTTGGCGCGGATCTCAACGGCGAAATCACACGCCTTCAGGCCACCAGCTTCACTGGAATGCCAGCCGAACGGTACGACTTGGGTGAAAGCATCTTGATCGGTGGCACGGTCATTGCTGGCCGGTCCCGCTACATCTTTCAGAAGATGTCAAAGATAAAGAGCATGCTTTCCCAACTGGCCGTATACGACCGCGCCACCCTGCTGAATTCCGAGCAGGGGATGTCCTATTTCGGCCATTGGCTGCGGGATGACTGTTCCCACTATGAGGCGGTCAAGGATGCCCCGGCGCTTTTGTCGATGGCGCTTCCCGACTGGCCAGACCGGAAATTCTACCAACACGCTTTCGGGCAGAACTGGAACGTGACGAAGTTCGCGCGTGTGGGCGAACTGACCGTCTGGCGTGATCTGAACTATAACTCCGCCAAGGCCAACCACATGCGAAGCTTGCGTGGGCGTCTGCGCCGGGCGGTTCCTACGCAGGCTGGCGGCAAAATCGTCTATCTGGGCCGAGGCAATCTTGGCGAAAAGCGCAACATGTCGAACGCCGTCTCCTTCGAGGCCGCAATGCGCAAAGCCGGTGTCGACGTGATCGAACCCGGCAACGGCATCGAGGGCATGCTTGATGCCAAGGTCATCATCACGATCGAGGGCAGCCAGGCCAGCCATAGCATCTATAATCTGGCAGACGGTGGGTCGCTTCTGATCCTTCAGCCGCCCGAACGGTTCTATAATCCGATGCGGCACTGGGCGTCTCTTTTGGGTATGACTTACGGGATCGTCATTGGCAAAAAGGATGCGACCAGCTTCCACATTGACCCTGACGAAGTGTTCCGCATGTTGGACCGACTGCTCGCGCTAAGTGCGGGCTTAGTCTAGCGTTCTGTCCATTGGTCTGAGCCGCCCGTGCGCGCCACCGTTTCGAAAGATCTCGGCAAGCCATGCGCCTTCCTTCGCGATATCAAACTCGGCTTCGACAATATGCCGCCCGGCCTCGCCCATTGCCCGCGAAGCATCAGGGTCGCTCATCAGCCGTGCCATCCGTTCGCTCAGCATGGCAACGTCACCCGGTGGAACTGTGTATCCCGCCACGCCGTCCTCGACCAACTCCTGTACGCCTGCCACACGCGTTGCGATCACCGGGATGCGGCTCGCCATCGCTTCCATCAAGACCACGGGCACACCCTCGGCAAAAGACGGAAGCACCAGCATGTCGGCGGTCTCCAATAGCGCCGCAACCTCGGCCTGCGTCCGAAAACCGGCAAAGGTAATGGCGGTGCCAAGTCCCAGTTCCGCCGCCTTCGCCTCAACCGCACGCCGCGCCACGCCGTCGCCGACAATTGTCAGATGCGCATCCGGATACTGCGGCAAATTCCGCGCAAAAGCCTCGACAAGCAGGGGCGCGCCCTTCACCGGATCCAGACGGCCGACAAAGATAACCCGCTTGCCAAACGCTTTGCGCGGGGCGCGACCGTAAGTCAAAGGACTGATCCCGCAGTGCACGATGGTGATTTTCGCCCAATCCTTCGGGTTGCTGAACAGCATCAGCTGCGCGCGGCAGAAATGACTGATCGCCACCACGAACCGCGCGCGCGCGATCTTTTCTCCCAACGCCCAACGCTCGGCTTCGAAGAAGATCGCTGGCCCATGTTCGGTAAAGCTGAACGGGATGCCTGACAAAGCCGAGGTCAACATCGCAACCGAACAACTGGAATTGCCAAAGTGGTTGTGCAGGTGGTGAACCCCCTTGCTCCGCAGGTGTTCGCTCAGCACGCCAGCTTCTACAAAGTAGAACAGCTGCCAAAGCAGCGCCTTCACCCCCGGTGACCGTGTCCGCAGCGCCAATCCCAGTGTCGAAAACCAAACCCGCGGCGCGCGCGCAAACGCTCGGGCATGGGCAACGACTACGCGCAGCGGATTTCGCGCCGCAGCCAGCACATAGAAGGTCTCGGCGCGCGCGCGCATCTCTTCTTCGCCACGAAACTCCAAAGCGTCGGGCTTGCGGATCGAGCAGGTCAGCACCTGCAGGCCCTCCGCCCGCAA
>NZ_JANMET010000335.1:0-6295 GCF_031377265.1 Tabrizicola sp.
CGACCTTCTGCCCGCAACGGGCGTGACCCTGACGCCGCGCCACTACAGTTACCTCAAGATTTCCGAAGGTTGCAACCATACCTGCAAGTTCTGCATCATCCCAGACATGCGCGGCAAACTCCTCTCCCGCCCCGCCCACGCCGTCCTGCGCGAGGCGGAGAAACTGGTCAAGGCCGGGGTCAAGGAACTGCTGGTGATCAGCCAGGACACCTCTGCCTACGGTGTCGACCGCAAGCATGACCTCAGCCCCTGGAAAGGCGGCGAGGTCCGCGCCCACATCACCGACCTCGCGCGCGAGATGGGCAAGCTTGGCGCCTGGGTCCGCCTGCACTACGTCTACCCCTACCCGCATGTGCGCAACCTGATCCCGCTGATGGCCGAAGGTCTGGTGCTGCCCTACCTCGACATCCCGTTCCAGCATGCGCATCCAGACACCCTCCGCCGCATGGCCCGCCCGGCGGCTGCCGCCAAGACGCTTGACGAAATCGCTGCCTGGCGCGCGATCTGCCCCGACATCACGCTCCGCTCCACTTTCATCGTCGGCTACCCCGGCGAGACGGAGGCCGAGTTCCAGACCCTGCTGGACTGGATGGACGAGGCGCAACTGGACCGGGTTGGCTGCTTTCAATATGAGAACGTCGCCGGGGCGCGATCCAACGCCTTGCCGGATCATGTGCCCCAGAGGTCAAGCAAGACCGCTGGGATCGCTTTATGGAAAAGGCGCAGGCTATATCCGAAGCGAAACTGGCCGCAAAGGTTGGAAAAGTGCTAGAGGTGATCGTCGATGAGGTCGACGAGGAAGGCGCCACCTGCCGCACCAAAGCCGACGCTCCCGAGATCGACGGAAACCTGTTCATCGATGACGGCTTCGAAGGGCTGGCACCCGGCGATATCGTCAACGTGACGGTGGATGAGGCCGGCGAATATGACTTGTGGGGCAGTATTGCCTGACAAAAGCTGAAATCCGGGTTTCAGAATCGATGGCTGCAGGCATTGCTTTGAGAGGCTGCCTCTCATTTCAATGGTGTACCTTTGATCCGCAATGGTATCCTTGCCGCAATCGCACTTGTTCTGGCCACGGGGGGCCAACGCCGATCCGATCTCCGACCTCCTGCAACTGACCTATGCCGGCAACACCGGCGGGGCCGAGGCGATCGTGACCGGCACAGCCGACATCACCCTGCAACAGGATCTGATGTAGGCACTTTCCGCGATGCATCCCGATACCATTCGCTTTACCGAGACCTAGGCCCAAGAGGAGCCTGAAAACCCGGTCGCCTTGACCGCTCGGGCGTGGTCTTTGTTCAATTCCGGTCAAGTAGAGCGGGGCGAACACAGCGTCCAAAACAGTTGACCGCCTTCGCTCAGGCTGGCCAATCAAATGTTCGATGAGGCTTTCGTATTGGCCGCCCATGCGTCAGAGCTTGCGCCAGGGTTTCTTCCGGCCTCGGACGCGGTGATCCTGATCGGCCAACTCAGCGGTCATCGGGACAAGATGGATGCAGAGATCAAGATTTGGTCAAGGCGCGGCTTGGGGCAGACCGATACCCCGGCAGCCCCCATGGCCTTCTGACCCTTGGCTATCTGTTCGATGTCGAGGTTCTGTTCGCTCGTCAGACATCTGGTCTGGACGCCAATCCCAATGCCCCGACGTCGAAGAGAAATCTGCTAAGATTATGGAGCCGGACGCGCGCAACTCCGCTGAAATGGAAGATCGCGCACTCCGTCGGTTGGAAATGTCGCCTCGCAACGTCAAGGCGCTTTTGCTCGGCGGGCAATATCTGATCCATCAGTTCCCGGACGCGCTGGACTCTGGCCGCTGGAATCCCGCGCTCAGCGTCAACGCCGCCATCTATTCGAACGACCAGTCCGAACGGCTGGGCAGGTTGGTTTCAGCCGCGAAATATGGGCCTGAAGGCCTGAGGTTGCAGGCAGAAAGCGGATCGCCGCTGCCGTAAAGTCAAGCGCAACTTGACGATGTCTATGCGTGCCCCTATGTGCGCGCCCTGCGTCTTCTGGAGTTGGTTTGCTCCTGTAGTGAAGAGGGTCTTGAGGCCTGCTTCAGGTCGTCGGGCCCATCTCCTGCAGACGAAATGTCTGGCGAATACAGTCTGTTGGAAAAAATCACAGCCCGGGGTGCTTGCACCGCATAACGCGAAAAAACGGTAGAGGACCTTTTGTTTTCCGAGATCGATCTTGGTCTGTGAAGGCAGTGAGGGTGCCTTAACTTCGCCATCGTTGAACGCTTCATCAAGCATGTCTCTTTGGTCAGGATCGTAGCATGCGTCAGTCAAAGCTTGTCTCGTTGCCCTTGTTTGCTTTCGCCATTCTGATAGCGCTGTCGCCGCAAGCCTTGCGTGCAGATGGCAAGTTCGATGCCTGGACCCTGATCCACGCCGGCAAGATGGCCGAAGTGCGCCAATTGCTCGCCTCGCCCGATTTGGCCGCCCAACGCATGGCCTTCGCGGCCTTCAGAACCTCGGACCCGGTGGTTGCGGCGTTCAGCGAAGCGATGCTTGCCGAAACACCTGATGACCCCAAGGCCATGACAGCGCGCGGTATGTCGCTTCATTCCACCGGCTGGAAGATGCGCGGCACCTCTGAATGGAGCGCCATCTATCCCCAAGCGCGCGAGCGTATGCTTGCCATGCATACCGAAGCCGAAGCCTTGGCGTTAGCTGCATTGTCGGCTGACCCGACCCTCATTCCCGCATCGGATCTGTGGATGCGGGTTTCGATGACATTGGGCCATAACAGTATTGTCCCGGATGAGATTCAGCGCGTCATGGCCATCGCACCCACCCGCCAAAGCCTGACCATCGCGGCATCTGCGCTTGCACCGCAATGGGGCGGATCGGAAGAGTACGGCTACGCGCTTTGCGACGAGTGGGCCGCCATAGTCACAGACGTAAAGGATTACACCGTCGAAATCTGCAAACTCGACGTGGTGTTTGCCGCGAACTACTCATGGCAGACGCGTGAGGCGGTCAGAGAGCAGGTCGTTGTAGTCGATCATCCGGTTCTTGCAGGGCCACGGCTGGATCTTGCCATTTCGGGGCGGGTGCCAAAGGCCGTGGCGGTGACGATCTTGCGCGTGCTTCAGTCATCGGAGGAGATGAAGCTGCACCATTTCCGCCGGTGGGATGATCTTGAGGGAAAGTCAGACATCTCCGGCGTTGGTCCGCGAACCAAGGCAGCCCTTGGCACGCTCATTCCGCGAATGCGCGCTGAAAGTGATTTCGATCCCGGTGATGGGATCGCGCTGATGCTCTATATCGACGCATTGCTCATGCAGCGTCAGGCGGACGGATCAGAGTATCCCAGAGACGAGGTCGAGGCCCGCTTCGGCGCCTTGTTCGACGTGGCACCCTATGATCCAGACGCCTGGTCGCGGTTCGGCTTTTACCTGGACATGTTTCGGGATGCCTCCACCATGACCCTGGCGGATGCTGATCATATCAGGGCGGCCTTTGTGAATTCCGTGGTCTATGCCAACCATAAACCCTCTTACGTCAGAACTTTGGCGTCGTTTAACCGCATGTTTTGGGAAGGGCTGGACAAGCGCAATCTTGATGCGATGGACGCCACGGGTGAACCCGCTTTTGACCGCGAAGAGTTCAACACTCGCATCGTCTGCCCGACAGTCCGGTCGATCCGCGTGCTGGATGCGCTTTGTAAAGGTGGCCTCACCCAGCCGGAGGGTTGCCCGGAAGATGTTTCGATGTCGGATGACAGCTGGCCACGGCTGACCGAACTGAAGGAGCGTGCAAAATCGCGCAAGGCTTGTGAGACTGAGCTGTCCGCTGATCCACAGGATCTTTTGTACAGTCTGGTTCCGATGGACTTGCACAAGATGCCGGGCACCGCTGACTAAGGCCAATGGGCCGCATTGGCACATCGTCACCCCACCAACACCACCACCCACGCGACCCCGCCCGCCAAGGCCGCCAGCGCCACTCCGGCCGAACCACAGTCCTTGGCTTTCTTGGCGCGGGGGTCCTCGGCGGTGGATACATAGTCCACCACCTCCTCAATCGCGGTGTTCAACAGCTCTGCCGCCAGAACCAGCAGCCCCAGCGCCAGGATCATCGCCCTCTCGCCCGCCGCAAGGTCCAGCCAGAACGCCAGCCCCGCCGAAAGCGCATTGACCACCGTCCATTGCCGCAGCGTCTTTTCGCTGGCCCATGCCGCGCGCCAGCCGTCCCATGACCAGATCACCGTGTTGGCGATCCGGCGCAGTTCGGATTGCAAAACCCCTGACATCGTCACCCCCCTGTCACAGAAGGGTGACGCTATCGCCAACTTGCACCACGGTCGAGCCTTGCGGAAAAGGGCGGCACCGGGGCTTGGAATTCGTCGCTGTCAGGCGTTGCGCCAAAGATTGGCCAGCCAGATCAATACGCCCGCAAGAATGGCGACTTCCATTGCCGGGAACACGGGCCCTATTGTGGAACCGTCCATTTTTCCGCTCATCATCAGGGCAAGACCCGCCAACAACACGAATGTGCCGATCTGGTGTAGCCAGAAATGCGCCTTTGGCATCCAGCCCTGTGCCATCTGCGGGATCAGCCGGTAGGCCAACCCGAAAACCGTCATCAGGGTAAAGCCCAGCAAATTGATATGCGCATGAACCGGTAACAACGTATGATCTTCTGACGCGCCCATGTAACTGCCAAGCACA
This sequence comes from Tabrizicola sp., assembly GCF_031377265.1. Taxonomy (GTDB): domain Bacteria; phylum Pseudomonadota; class Alphaproteobacteria; order Rhodobacterales; family Rhodobacteraceae; genus JAUYQR01. The sequence goes on from NZ_JANMET010000335.1 coordinate 4,682, forward strand.
ATTCCGACAATCAGATAGACTGCTCCCGCGATAAGGAAGTTGCGCGAAACATTCATTTTCTCTGTCCCATTTTGTTTTTCGCGGATCTGGTCCGCCCCGGGATGGTAGCAAGTACCCTGCAAAAAATACATTGCAACTGTTGCATGCATCAAAACTCAACGCGCCGTCACGAACGCCCCGGCTGTGTGGCTTTCAGCTGCGTCCTTTGTTGCTTGGCTGATCCCGGCACTTCGTCAGGGCGCGGGGCATGGGCCTCAAGTGCGGCGCGCACACAGGTGACGATATGGGCAAAACGGTCACCGCCCAGATGCACCCCTCCATACCAACGGGTCACCACGATCAGATGGTCCACCAGACCCTCGCGCTCCAGCATCTTCAGGATGATTGCACCGGCCCCGGCTTCGCCATCGTCAGATTTCTGTGTGCCGCCGTCAGAAAGGATGACGGCCCAGCTGTTGTGGGTGGCTTTGGCATATTTCTTGATCTGCCCCAGATCGGCAAGATAGGCCTGCACCCCGGCCCGCCCCGCCACCGGCGCAAGGGCCACGCCAAAGCGCGAACCGCGATCCCGGACAACATCCTCTATGCGCATCACACCCCGACCCCGGCCCTGACCGGGTGATCTTAGCTTGCGGTGCGCAGGACCACCATCACCCGCTCAGCGACTCGATTTCCGCTTTGTTCGGGCAAAAGTCGGGCATCGAGCGTGCCGCGCCTGACCGGGCAAGCCATTGCTCGCACGCTTCGCTTGACCCGCAAGCCGCGCAGCGGGCGATGATGCCCGACAGCTCGCTGCGCCGCAGCCAGCCGTCAACCACCGCCTTGCTGAGGTTGATACCGCTGATCCGCGCCATGCCGCGCGTCAACCACCAGGCCCGATGTGCCTCCGGATAACCGATCATTGCTGCACTCCCTCCCACATCGGCGGCCAGCCGCCCTTTGACGGAAATCCTGCACCGTTGGTGTGCCATTCACCTTGATCAGAATCAAGGTGCCGTCAGGCGGCGCACCGTGGCCGCCACCAGCGCCTTGCGCTGGGAATTGCGCGGGTGGGTGCCCAGAAACTTGTCGCCGGGGTCGGGCAGACGGTCAAAGAACGCTGATCCGCGCACCGGATCAAACCCCGCCAGCACCGCGATTTCCGCGCCCAGCGCATCGGCCTCCAGTTCGAACTCCTTGGAATAGCTGCGCGCGGCAACCTCGGCACCAAGGGACTGCGCGGCGCGCACTTCGTCGGGGGACAGCCCGTTCGCCTGCGCAAGGACACCCGCCAGCATCGCCCCCGAAAGTGCCTGATCCGCCCGCTTGGGGATGTGTCCCAGCACGTGGTGCGCGGCCTCATGGCCCATCACGAAGGCCAGCTCGTCCACGTTGCGCGCGTCGGCAATCAGCGCAAGCGTAAAGCCCACGATCGGGCGGCCATACCGATCCACGGTCTGAAAGGCGTTCGGCGGTTGTTCCAGGCGGTCATCAACCACGATCCTGAAATCGCATTTGCGCACGATGGCGCGCTTGGCGCACAGCGCTTCGGCCACCGGCTCCACCCGCGCCACCACCTGCAGAAAGTTCACCGCAGATCCGCGCGGGGTCAGCCGGCCATCCGCACCGACAAGG
>NZ_JANMET010000344.1:0-14002 GCF_031377265.1 Tabrizicola sp.
GTCTCACGCCCTGCGAATACATCTGCAAAATCCCGACATCAGAGCCGGATCGATTCATCCTAAACCCGATCCAACAGATGCCGGGACTGAACAGTTAGGGCTGGGATATCTGAGACCGGTTCGCATTCGTCTGACAGCACCCGCCGCCGCTCTCAACGAGTTGCGTCAGCTCTGCGCAGCCTGACGCCGAACGGGTTTGGGTAAACAGAGACTGGTTAGCACTTGTCTGATTCCACCAGTTTGCCGGCCTGCCAAACCGCACCGAGCTGCCAATCTGCGTTCAGATGGATCAAATGCGCCGAGCGGCCGGGTGCCAGATACCCGTACGCATGCGTCGCCGAAATGACCCCAGCAGGGATGGACGTGGCCATCGCCAAGGCCCGCGCCGGAGCGGTGCCAACGGTTTCCACCATGGTTTTCAACGCCTGCGGCAGCGTCAGGTCGGCACCGGCCAGGGTTCCATCCGGCAGTGTCAAGCGACCGGCATGGCGGCTGATCAGTCGTCCATTCAGCACGATCTGCTGAAGGTCGGACCCGGCGAACGCCATGCAATCGGACACGAGGAAAAGGCCGCTTGCCTTGGCGGCAAGGGCGATCCGAAGGGTCGCAGGGCTGATGTGAATGCCATCAGCGATCAGGCCGGCGACGGAGTTACCCTCAAGAACGGCGCCGACCAGTCCGGGCGCGCGGTTGCCCAGCTGGCTCATCGCGTTGAAAAGATGGGTGGCGCAGCGCGCCCCTGCGGCCATCGCAGCCCGGGCCGTTTCATAGTTGCAGTCGGTATGACCCAGACTTACCACCACTCCGGCGCTTGTCAGCGTGGCAATCTGTTCGGGGCTGGCGTTCTCTGGCGCCAGGGTGACCATCAGTGCGGGCAGGTTTCTAGCAGCATCGCAAAGCCGCGCCACGTCCTCGGCTGTCATCGGGCGGATCAGCTGCGGATCATGCGCGCCCTTGCGGCGTGGGCCAAGATGTGGCCCTTCAAGGTGCAGTCCCAGAAAGCCGGGAATCCTCGCCTGAGTGGCCGCGATGCCTGCCGCGATGACACGGGCTGTGGCGTCAGGCGAATCTGTGATCAGCGTCGGCAGAATGCCGGCCGAGCCAAGGCGCAGATGTGCGGCACAGATACGCTGCAAGACGGCAAGATCGGTTCCTCCGTCAACCATCAACCCCGCGCCACCATTCACCTGCAGATCCAGCAAAGCCGGAGCCAATATGCCGCCCTGCAGCGCCACTCGGTTTCCCTTAAGCGATGGTGCGTCGCGCTGGACGGATGTGATCGTGCCGGACTCGATCAACACGACATGGTTGTCCAGCAGTCGTTCGCCGTCAAAAACCTGCGCGCCTGACAGGATCTGCATGCTCATATGGTTTCTGTGACTTTGCGCAGATGAGGCGGCGTGTCGGGGTCAAGGCCCCTGCGCCGCGCCAGAGATTCGATGAAGCCGTAGAATCCTACGATCAGGGCAAGTGGTGCCACTATCGGATGAAGGCCAGACACCGATGGCAGAGTGATGGCGCCTTTCGCAACAGCACCGGTCAAAAAGACGTCAGCGCCCTGGCCCGACAGCCGCTCGGCAGTTGCCACCAGTTGCGGCAGAGCTGCATCGTCAACTCCCAACGCGAAAACCGGGAAACCCGCTTGCACAATTGCGGCCGGTCCATGTAGCACTTCAGCTGCGGAGTAAGCTTCGGCATGCAACCCACAGGTTTCCTTGAACTTCAGCGCCGCCTCGCTGGCGATGGCAAAGGCTGGCCCGCGACCCAACACATAAAGCGATTGCGCTCGCGACAGCCGCGCGGCCAGCGGCGACCAATCCAGCGAAAGGGCCTTACTGAATGCCTCCGGCAGGCCCGCGACTGCTGCCTGCAGGCCCTTGTCCTGACGCCATTCGGCCAGCAATGACAGGCCGGCAAGGGCCGAGGTCACAAAGGTCTTCGTGGCCGCGACGCTTTTTTCGACCCCGGCTTGCAACGGCAAACAGTGATCGGACACCGCCGCCATCGGAGCATCTGCGAAATTGGTGATGGCGATGGTCAACGCACCGCTTGCCCCTGCCGAGCGCATCATTTCCACAATATCGGGACTGCGACCCGATTGCGAAATTCCGATGCAGGCTGCCCCGTTCAGTCGCAACGAGGCACCGTAGATCGAAGCGATGGAGGGCCCGACCGAGGCGACGGGCACCCCTGCCGCCAACTCAATGCAATACTTCAAATAGGTCGCTGCATGGTCAGAGGACCCCCGTGCCACCGTGACGATCAAGCTGGGATCACGGGCGCGCAGTGCTGCGGCCGCCGCCAGGACAGCAGACCGCGAGTCGGCCAAGAACCGGGCGGAGGCCTGCGGGATTTCTGCGACCTCCATGGCCATAAAGCTTGGCGTCATTCGGCATTCCTTTCGACATCATTTGCGATCTTCAACTCAACAGCCAGATCATAGGCATCGCCGCGGTAAACGGATCGGGTGAATTCCACCACCCGACCTGATGCCAAGTAAGAGATCCGTTCGATCTTCAAGCTGGCGGCATCTGGACGTACGCCCAGAAGCTCGGCATCACGAACGCCCAGATTGGCGGCGGAAATGCGCTGCACAGCCCGAACCGGCCTGAATCCGCGTTCTTGCAATAAGGCGTAAAGCGATATGGTGACCGAAGCGGGGTCGGGTAGAATGGTGCTGGACAAGGCCGCACGTTCGATTGCCAGCGGCAGGCCATCGCAGCGACGCACCCGTTCCAACCGCGCGACCCGATCTTCGGAGCCGAGGCCAAGTGCCATGACCTCTTCGGGGGCGGGAGAGAACAGGCCGCGGTTGATCCAGACGGATTCCACGACCTTTCCCCGCCGCAGCATATCTTCGGTGAAAGATGTGAGGACGGATACCGCCGGTTTCACCAGCTCCACGCGTTCGGCGACGTAAGTGCCAGAGCCACGCCGTTGAACCAACTGACCGGACGCGACAAGCGATTGCACGGCCTTGCGGACGGTGACGCGGGAAAAGCCGGTCATCTGGGCAAGATCGCGCTCGGCGGGCAGGCTGTCACCAGGCGCCAAGACTCCGGAGGCTATGGCGTCACTGATGCGCCGATGCAATTGCAGGTAAAGCGGGCCGGAACCGGCGCCACCAAAGCTGGCTGCGGCAAAGAGGCCGCTCATGCTGGGCGCTCTTCATGCCGGGCCAGCCATAGCGCACCATCCAGTCCGCTGCCAAGCGCGGGTCGAATGTTCCATCGGTTGGCAAAGCGCGGTGCGATGTTCAGACCAAGACCGCCTAGAAACACCACAGGTACAGCCGGTTCGGGCTGCAGTACCGCGATCGAGGCCGTGATGTCTGCGTCCGCCTGGGTCATCAAGGTTTCGGCGGTCGGATCATCGGAGCCCACAATCCTGCGCGCGAAGTCGGCAAAATCGACCGGGCGGGCGGTCAGACCGAAAGCAATCACGCCTTCAGCGCCGCCAAGTTCATCAAGGATCGACTGCAGCAAGGGCGTCATGGGGAAAAGGCCGTCCACCGCCCTTAAGCTGGCCGCCAACAACGCCCGACCAAGCCAAGCGCCACTGCCTTCGTCGCCCAAGACAAGCCCGTGGCCACCAATAATGGTGATGCTGCCGCCCAATTGGCGTGCGAAGACCGATCCGGTCCCTACTGCCGCCACGATACCATCGCCATCTCGCAGCGCGCCTTTCAGCGCGATCATCGCATCCGATTCCACGCGCAACGCCGTAAATGGCAGACCCGCCCGGAGCCGCGCGACGCTTGCGGTGACATTGGCCCCGGCGAGGCCCATAACGACACGCAGTCGCGGCAACTCTGCCGTTGCAGCAGCACTTCCGACCGCCTGCGCCAGCGCGTTTTTCGCAACGGCAAGGATATTTCCCAAAGCGGCATCCGGATCTGATGCAATGTTGGCGGGCCCTCCTTCTGCCCGCGCCAATATCTGACCATCGGCATCGGCCAAAGCCGCCCGACACCCGGTTCCACCGCCATCTATTCCAAGTATCAGCCGCATCGTGATTCCCTTGCCTGCGCGTGCCTGCAAGCTACCAAAGAAGTACCAAATGGAAAAGGGTATCTCGCCGTATTAGCAACGCATTGTTTACGTTGTATAAAAATATGTGACGTCTCTGATTTAAGATCGCGCTTTACAGTTGGTATTCTTTTGGCATTATTCAAGCGCAGGGGGAATCAAATGACTGACCGCGCAACGGAGAGGCAGCATCCAAGTGCGCCGGGGCTTCACGCGGCCGCGGCGCAAGATGTGTTCGAGCGTTTGCTCGATGCCCAGATTGCCGCGCTTTCCGCCATCCGCCCGGCAATCCCGGCCTTGACCTCTGCCGCCGAGGCGGGCGCAGATGCCCTGCGCCAAGGCTGCAAGGTGGCCTATGCCGGTGCCGGGTCTTCGGGGTTGATGGCTTTGGCGGATTGCCTGGAATTGTGGGGCACCTTTGGTATTCCGGTTGACCGGACGCCAATGCTGTTTGCCGGCGGCGCTGCGGCGCTATTGCACATGACGGGTGCGGTTGAGGATGATCCGGCACAGGCCATTCCAGATCTCATGCGCGCAGCTTTGGGCACGGGCGATGCGGTGATCTGTGTTTCGGCCTCGGGCAGCACCCCCTACACTTTGGCAGTGGCGCAAGGTGCCAAGGCGCGCGGGGCAAAAGTGATCGGCATTTCCAACGTCTCGGGATCGGAGTTGCTGGAACTGGCTGATTTCCCGGTTCTGCTGAACACCGGACCAGAGGTGGTTGCCGGATCGACGCGGATGGCGGCTGCGTCGGCACAGAAGGTTGCGCTCAACATGCTTTCGGTGCTTGTCGGAATTCGCCTTGGCCATGTGCATGACGGCTATATGGTGAATGTGGTTGCCGACAATGCAAAGCTGGTTGATCGCGCGGCCCGCATCGTGTCCGCCGTATCGGGGCAAGACCTTGCTTTGGCCCGCGAGGCCCTGCGTCAAAGTGAAGGTGAAGTGAAGCCTGCTATCCTGATTGCTTTGGGGGCCAAACCCGAGCAAGCCTTGACGCAGTTGAAGGCCAGCGACGGGCATTTGTCGCAAGTGCTGGCGAAGAATCCAGCAAACAATTCAACCGGGCGAATGACCCGACAATAGGGAGACGACAATGACGACCAAGACCCTGCGTATCGCCTTTCTGACCAGCACCCTGCTGGCAGGTATGGCCCATGCCGAAGATGTCACGCTGACCATCGAATCCTGGCGCAACGACGACCTGGTGATCTGGCAAGACCAGATCATTCCGGCCTTTGAAGCCGCAAATCCTGGCATCAAGGTTGTTTTTTCTCCGTCGGCACCGGCGGAATACAACGCCGTTCTGAACTCCAAACTCGACGCGGGCTCGGCGGGCGATCTGATCACCTGCCGCCCCTTTGATGCGTCGCTGGACCTTTACAGCAAAGGCCAGTTGGCCGACCTGACCTCACTCGCCGCAATGGCGAACTTTTCGCCTGTGGCGAAATCCGCGTGGCAGACCGATGATGGTGCCGCAACCTTCTGCGTGCCGATGGCATCGGTGATCCACGGCTTTATCTACAACAAGGACGCCTTCGACGCCTTGGGCATTGCGGTTCCCACGACCGAGGCCGAGTTCTTTGCCGCCCTCGACAAGATCAAGGCGGACGGCACTTACATCCCGATGGCCATGGGCACCAACGACCAGTGGGAAGCGGCCACGATGGGTTACAACAACATCGGGCCGAACTACTGGAAGGGCGAGGAAGGGCGCCTTGCCCTGATCAAGGGCGAACAGAAGCTGACCGATCCGCAATGGGTGGCCCCCTATGCCACGCTGGCAAAGTGGAAGGATTATCTGGGCGACGGCTATGAGGCGCAGACCTATCCCGACAGCCAGAACCTGTTTACCCTTGGCCGCGCCGCCATCTACCCGGCCGGATCGTGGGAAATCAGTGGCTTCAACACCCAAGCCACCTTCAAGATGGGCGCTTTCCCGCCACCGGTTCAGGCAGCCGGCGATACCTGCTACATCTCGGACCACACCGACATCGGGCTGGGAATGAACGCGAAAACGGCGAATCCGGAAGCGGCCAAGGCGTTCCTCGAATGGGTAGGCTCGGCTGAATTTGCGACGCTTTATGCCAATGCGTTGCCGGGCTTCTTCTCGCTGAATTCAAGCCCGGTCGAGATGACGGATCCGCTGGCGCAAGAGTTTGTGTCATGGCGTGCGAAGTGCCAGTCTACCATCCGCTCGACCTATCAAATCCTGTCGCGTGGCACGCCGAACCTTGAAACGGAAACCTGGAATGGTTCGGTTGCCGCGATCAAGGGCACCGAGGCTCCCGAAGCCATCGGCGCACGGCTGCAAGCCGGGCTGGCATCCTGGTACGCTCCCCAGAAGTGATGCCTTGAGGCGGCCCTTTGCGTGCGGGGCCGCCTACCCCCCCTTTCAGGTCTGGAGGTTCGCATGCCTGCCAAGGCTTTCCGTTGGCATATCCCGGTGTTTCTGGCGCCAGCCGTGCTGGTCTATACCGCGATCATGATTATCCCGCTGTTCGGCACGCTGAACCTTTCGCTTTACAATCTTGAGGGGCAGAACCGGATTTTCGTGGGCCTTGCGAATTTCAGGACCTTGTTCGGCGACCCGCAGTGGTCGAACGCCTTTTGGAATGCGCTTGGTAACAACGCCTGGTTCTTTCTGGTGCACATGGTTGTCCAGAACCCGATCGGGATCTTGCTGGCCGCAATTCTGTCAAGCCCGCGCCTGCGGATGGCCGCGGCCTATCGCACCGCGATCTTTGTGCCCGCCATCCTCAGCTTTGTCATCGTCGGCTTTGTATGGAAGCTTATCCTGTCGCCGATCTGGGGCATAGCACCCGGGATGCTGGATTGGATCGGGCTGAAGTCGCTTTACCTGCCGTGGCTCGGCAAGGAGGAATATGCGCTGACGACGCTGGCACTGGTTTCGGTCTGGCAGTTTGTCGGCATCCCGATGATGCTGATTTATGCTGCCCTGCTGAGTATTCCCGAAGAGGTGCTGGAGGCCGCCGAGATGGACGGAATCACCGGCGTCGGTCAATTCTGGAAGATCAAGCTGCCGCTGATCCTGCCGTCCATTGGTATCATCTCGATCCTGACCTTTGTCGGCAATTTCAACGCCTTCGATCTGATCTATGTGGCCCAGGGCGCGCTGGCCGGGCCAGACTATTCTACTGATATCCTTGGGACATTCCTCTATCGCACGTTCTTTGGGTTTCAGCTGCAACTTGGCGATCCGCATATGGGTGCCACCATTGCGACGGCAATGTTCGGGATCATTCTGGTGGGTGTGTGCTTCTATCTCTTTGCCATCCAAACGCGGCTGCGCCGCTATCAGTTCTAGGAGCACGAGATGGCCACGCGCGTGCCTCTGACCCGCAGCATTGCTGCCCATGGCATCCTGATCGCCTATACGCTGATCTCGCTTTTCCCGGTGTTCGTCGTCATCATCAACAGCTTCAAATCGCGCAAAGCCATCTTTGCCGATCCCCTGGCGGTGCCTACAGCCAGCACGTTTGACCTGATTGGCTATACGACTGTTCTGAAGCAGGGCGATTTCTTCCAGTACTTCCTGAACTCGATGGTGGTGACAGTCGGCAGCCTGTTCTTCGTGCTGCTATTCGGCGCGATGGCGGCCTTTGCGCTCAGCGAGTATCGCTTCAAGGCCAACACGCTGACCGGGCTTTATCTGGCGTTAGGCATCATGATCCCGATCAGGTTGGGAACTGTCGCGATCTTGCAGATGATGGTGGCGGCGGACCTGGTGAACACCCGGACTGCGCTGGTCCTGGTCTATACCGCCCAGGGCCTGCCCTTGGCGGTGTTCATTCTGTCAGAGTTCATGAAGCAGGTGTCGGATGATCTGAAGAACGCCGGCAGGATCGACGGTCTGTCAGAATACCGCATCTTCTTTACGCTGGTATTGCCGCTGGTTCGGCCCGCGATGGCCACGGTGGCGGTGTTCTCGATGATCCCGATCTGGAACGACCTTTGGTTCCCGTTGATCCTTGCCCCGGCCGAAGAGGTCAAGACCATCACGCTTGGCAGCCAGATCTTCATCGGGCAGTTCGTCACCAACTGGAATGCCGTGCTGGCCGCCCTGAGCCTTGCCATCATCCCGGTCCTGGTACTTTATTTGATTTTCTCGCGTCAGTTGATACGCGGCATCACCGCCGGGGCCGTCAAATGATCCGGGTTCTGGTGGCCGGGCTGGGCAACATGGGGCGCAGCCATGCGCTGGCCTATCATCACAACCCGGCGTTTCAGATTGTGGGGTTGGTCAACCGATCGGTACCGGACTTGCCGACAGAACTGCAGGGCTATTCGATCAGCGCCGACTATTACGAGGCTTTGGCGCGGCTGAAGCCCGATCTTGTTTGCGTGGCCACTTATTCTGACAGCCATGCGGATTATGCCTGTGCCGCCATGGACGCGGGCGCAGATGTCTTTGTGGAAAAGCCGCTGGCAACGACGGTGGCCGATGCGCTGCGGGTGCAGGCCAAGGCCCTTGAAACCGGTCGCCGTGTGGTGGTTGGCTATATCTTGCGGCATCATCCAAGCTGGATCCGCCTGATCGCCGAGGCGCGGGCATTGGGCGGGCCTTATGTGTTCCGGCTGAACCTCAACCAGCAATCGTCAGGCCCAACCTGGGATGTGCACAAGGCGTTGATGCAAACCACTCCGCCCATCGTCGATTGCGGCGTGCATTACGTTGATGTGATGTGCCAGATCACGGATTCGAAACCGCTGGAGGTCCGCGGCATGGGCTTGCGCCTGAGCCACGAGATCGCCCCGGACATGTACAATTACGGCCATTTCCAGGTGCTGTTCGACGACGGCTCTTTGGGTTGGTATGAGGCGGGCTGGGGCCCCATGATGAGCGACACCGCGTTCTTCGTGAAGGATGTGATCAGCCCGAATGGTGCGGTGTCGATCCGGATGCCGGAAAGCGCACGGTCTGATGACATCGATACACACACCAAGACCTCGCTGCTGCGGGTGCACAAGGTGGCGACCGGCGACACGGATATCTCGATGGCCGACGAACCCGGCCATCAACAGCTTTGCGATCGCGAACAGGCCTTCGTTGCCCGCGCCATCACGGAAAAGCTTGATCTGACACGACACATCCAGGACGCTGTCCAATCGCTTGCAATCTGCCTTGCGGCGGATCAAAGCGTGCGGTCTGGCAAGCCTGTCATTCTTTAGGAGGCGGCCATGGGTGCCCTGACGCTGACCAACGTTACAAAGTCTTTCGGGGCAACCGATGTGATCAAAGGGGTTGATCTGGCGGTAAACGACGGCGAATTCTGCGTCTTTGTCGGGCCGTCTGGCTGTGGAAAATCCACGCTGCTTCGGATGATCGCGGGGCTGGAAGACTGCACTGACGGCGAAATCCAGATCGACGGCAAGCGGGTGAACGAAGTGGCACCGGCCAAACGTGAACTGGCGATGGTCTTTCAGTCCTACGCGCTCTATCCGCACCTGACGGTGCGGGACAACATGGGTCTGGCGCTGAAACAAGCCGGCTTCTCAAAGGTGGATATCGGCAAGGCCACGGATCGCGCTGCGGGAATGCTTGCACTGGAGCCGCTTTTGGCGCGCCGCCCGTCCGAGTTGTCAGGCGGGCAACGCCAGCGCGTCGCGATTGGACGCGCCATCGTGCGCACGCCCAAGCTGTTCTTGTTCGATGAGCCTCTGTCGAACCTCGATGCTGCGCTGCGCGTTGCAACCCGGATCGAAATAGCGCGTCTGCACCGCGATCTTGGGGCCACGATGATCTATGTGACGCACGATCAAATAGAAGCAATGACGCTGGCTGACCGGATTGTGGTTCTGCGCGCGGGCAAGGTCGAACAGGTCGGCGCGCCGATGCAGCTTTACAACGACCCCGACAACACCTTCGTTGCCGGTTTCATCGGCTCACCGCAGATGAATTTCCTCAAGGCCGGGGCTTTGGGGATGCGATCGGACACGATGGGCGTGCGACCCGAACACATCACGATTGCCCGCGAACCCGGCCAGATGCCCGGCAGAGTATCGCATGTCGAAAAACTGGGTGGCGAGACCTTGGTCTATGTGAACGTGCCGGATCAGGGTTTGCTGACCGTACGGCTGTTTGGCGAGCATAGTTTTTCGGTTGATGAAAACGTGCATGTGACGCCCGATGCCAATCGCGCCCTTCACTTCGACAAGGCAGGATTGCGCCTTCGATAATGACGTCGCGGGTGCTTTCGGCGGGCAATGTCAGAGGAACTTTCTTGCCGTCCAATTTTCGTGCGGTCTAGCCTCAGGCATGACAAAACCCAACCCCTTTCGGTGTTTCAAGACCAGCCCCGAGATCATCCGCCTGGCCGTGATGATGTTCGTTTGCTGCCCGCTTTAGCTTGGGAACGTCGAGGACCCGCTAGGTGAGCGGGGGATCGACATAAGCCACGAAACCGTGAGGTACTGTTGGAACAGGTAAGGCCCGATGTTTTCCGCCGAGATCCGCGGCAAGCGTGTCGAGGCGATGCGCGCCCATCGCCACTGGCGCCGGCACCTGGACGAGGTCTACGTGAAGATCGACGTCGTGACACACTACCTTTGGCGGGCGGTTGATCACGAGGGCGAGGTGCAAGAAAGCATCGTCACCAGGAAACCAGATCGCAAGGCCGCATTGAAATTCCTGAGGAAATCGATGCGCCGGCGCGGCCGGCCAGAGCGCATCGTCACGGATCGCCTTCGGTCCTATGGCGCCGCCCTAACGGACCTTGGCCGCCGCGACGACCGCGAGACGGGACGCTGGCACAATAACCGCGCCGAGAATTCGCACCTGCCGTTCCGGCGACACGAGCGGGCGATGCTGCGGTTTCACCGCATGCGAAGTCTGCAGAAGCTCGCCTCCCTCCATGCCTCCGTCAGCAACCGCCTTCTGACCGAGCGCCACCTCCAAGATCGCAACACCCACAAGATGATCCGCGCCGCCGCTCTCGCAGAGTGGGGCGGCCTTCTCGCTGCCTGATACCGAGGCGGGGTAGCGGTAACGGAGACTGGTTCACATTCGTCTGACAGCACCGATGCGCAGGCTGCGGCGTTTCGCTCTGCTGTCTCTCAACCGTTAACCGCAGCCGTCAGCGGATCTTGGAGCGAACTGGGTCAACGTCCAACCTTCTCAACAGCGCAATCCAAGCTCGGTCAACTCGCACCGGCAACTCCGCTCTCGTTTCTCCGGGCTCTGTTGACGGCCCCCTCAGGACGCATATTCCGGATTTGAACGGTCAAGGCCGAGGCGCAGCTGGGCAAAGTGAAAGCGCGCCATGTCGCGGCAGCCTTCCCAGCCATCGGAAACGCGATGCGCGACGTTGTTCGACAGGATGTTGAGCGGCTGGCCGGTTCCGTAGGCAAGCAGCAGCGTACGGCAGCATCTTCATGGGGCGGCTCGCTCCGGTGAAAAGAGAAAGCCTAACCCGCCACAGGACTGCCCAGCAGCGTCAGATCCTCACCCAGACAGGGTGACCGGATGCCCCGGAATCGGTGACCGGATCAGATTGGAATGGGTGACCGGATCAAATCGGAATCTCTGACCGGATCGCCCCGGAATGCGCACCGTGACTGAAGTCGTGGGATGAGTCCGTCCGGGGATTGGGGACAACGTCCTTTAACTGATCTGTGCAACACGGCCGCCCAATCCGCTAAAATTCGGACGTATTGGTGCACTCAACTGCCAACCGGTGCACGAGACACTTGATCGGCAGGCAAAATCCGCATACTTGCCATCAAGCGGCACGTCACTTGGGGAATGTCGGCCAAAATGCCCAATGGAACCATGAATCGCCAAATGCACGCATCGCTCGCCATCGTCAGTCGCATTAGGTCTGGCCTGGCCCCGTACAGAAGCAATCTTCTAATCGCTGCGATATGCATCATGCCGATTTCGCTACTCGACCTGACCTTTTCATATGCTTTGAATGAAGACTATGCTTTTCACCTGACGGCCCTTTCCAAAGCAAGCTTCTGGATCACCTTCCTATTTGTTTTCATTGCGATCTTCGCAGGCAGAGTAATCTTCTGGACATTCCTTTCGATCATTCCAGTCTTTTCGATCTTTCAAATTGTAAATTTCGAATACTTCGGCAGCTATATTCTGCCGATCCATTTCATCCAGCTCTTGCCAGATTTCTTTCTCATCATGTCGGAACTTGTAAGCGTGGTTGGAGAGATCCTGCCGATTGTCGTTATTGGCGGGTTGATGCTGCTTCTGTATTTCGGAGCGTTATGCTGGCTGTCGTACAGCCGAGCCATCCAGCCAAGGGCGACATTCCTTATCATCGCAATTCTTGCCGGTGATTTAGTGGGCAATTACGCATTCATAAACCATAACAGCAGCAAACTGGGCGAGCCTTCCTTCAACGCCCTCTTTCCGACCACCAATAATCTGGGGATTTTCAACTTTTACAAGTCAGCGCGATTTCTGGTGGTCGGGATACTACCTGACCGCCTGACCGGGGCTGGGAACGATTATCCCGCGCTTCCGGAACCCGTCGCCGAAACATCACCAGACGTCAATATCGTCCTGATCATCAATGAATCCGTGCGCGCCGAAAATCTGTCCATACTCGGCTACGAACTCAAGACCACACCAGGGCTCGAGGCGATCCATGGCCTATATGCCTCGACAATCTACGCGGCCGGAACCATGACGCGCACGTCATTCACGGCCATAATGAACCGGCTGAAGTACCCCGGGCTTGGCAAGCAGTTCGTGTCGCAATCCAATTGCCTTTTCCGCCTTGCAAAGCAGAACGGTTTCAAGACACACTTCTTCTATGCGCAGGGGCGGAAGGCTGCTGATACCCTGTTACCCTACATGTGCGCCAACTATCTCGACTCTGTCTTGGTCGACACCGATGCTCCGATCGAACACCGTGACTATGACGAAAGTCTGAACTATCTTCTGGAAAACATTGATTTCAATGAGAAGCACTTTCTTGTCATCGGGCTGAATGGTGCCCATTCGCCCTACGCCAACAAGTCGCCTGACTCTTTCAAACAGTTCCCTGATGAGTATGACAACGCCATCTTATACTCCGATCATGTGATTTCCCAACTCATCGAAACTCTGCAACAGCGCAGCGCCAAGCCGACCTACATCCTGATCACCTCTGACCATGGCGAGCTTCTGAAGGGTGAGGATGACCGACGCGGGCATGGCTGGTTCAAGGGAAAAGTCGTGAAGGTGCCGTTCCTCTTTCTTTCGGTGAATGACCCTTCGCCTGATGAGGTCAGGCAGGCAGTGGAAAGGGTCCGGTCGCATTTCGACATTGCGACCCTGACGCTCGGTTTGCTCGGCTATGACGTGACTGTGGAAGACCCCGAAAACAAGGAAATCTACATCAACGGCTCGGACTTGTTCGGATTGGCCGGGCAGATGCGCCTTCGGTTTGAAGGAACAATGCTGAAGTCGGTCGAGCCGATCAACAGCGCCGAGGCTATGCCGAAGGTCGCAGAGTTTTCGCTTGAGAACTGACTGATCGCTGGTCAGCAGCAAGCGTAGGGTCGGGTTTCAGCCCAACCCTCTAGCCAACCACCCCAAAGCGACCCTGACGGCACTGTCAGAAGAAAGTTCGTTGAGCTCGACAAGGCGTCCGGATAGGTTCGCCGGATGACAAAGCGCTCACCCTTCCGCTACTTCAAGACGTCCTCCGAGATCATCCGCCTGGCCGTGATGATGTTTGTCCGGTTTCCGCTTTAGCTGCGAAATGCCGAGGACCTTCTGCATGAGCGCGGGATCGATATCAGCCACAAGACTGTGCTCTTGTGGCGGCGCAGGTTTGGGGTGTTTTTTCAGCCGAAGCCTAGGGAACCATGCTCAGAGAAGGCTGATTTTTATAGTCAATATGTTACGCCCCAGAGATGGGGTGGATGCCGCTCTCCCCTGACGGCATCGCGATGTGCCAAATTCGTGGTGTCGAAGCACAAACTGAAGGAGAGGGCATACATGGGAGAAG